>DASTRL010000216.1:0-3254 GCA_035761265.1 Steroidobacteraceae bacterium | reverse complement strand
TATCGCGTGATGTCGTGGCGCTCCATGCCGGACGGCGGCCTGATGTATGCCACCGCGCGCGACGTGACCGAAACCGCCGAAGCCGCGCGCGCCGCCCGCGAGGCCCGTGACCTGCTCGAATTGCGCGTGGAGCAGCGCACGGCCGAGCTCGAGGCCGCGAACGAGTCGCTGCGCCGGAGCGAGCGGCGCTTTCGTGCGCTCATCGAACACGGTGCCGACAGCATCGCGCTCATCGACGCCGACAACCGCATCCTGTACCTCAGCCCGGCGGTGACCAATGTCGAGGGCTACACGCCGGAGGAACTGTTGGGGCACACGGGCATGGAACACACGCATCCCGATGACCTGCCCCTGCTCGGCAGCGTCATGGAGAAGCTGCTCGCGAATCCGGGCAAGCCCATTCCCGCGGTCTGGCGCCGCCGGCACAAGGACGGGCGGTGGATCTGGCTCGAGGGCGTGGCCACGAACCTGCTCGGCGATCCGTCCGTGGGCGCCATCGTCTGCAACTACCGCGACGTCACCGAGCGGCGCGCCGACGAGCGCCGGCTGAAAGAACAGCTGCAGCGCCTCGCGCTGCTGTCGCGCATCACGCAGGCGATCGGCGAGCGACAGGATCTGCGCAGCATCTTCCAGGCCGTGGTGCGCGCGCTCGAGGATGAACTGCCGGTCGATTTCTGCTGCATCTGCCTGTACGACGCGGGGCGGAACCAGCTCCAGGTGAGCTGCGTGGGTTCCACCACCGAACCGCTGGCGCGCAACGTCGGGCTCATGCAGGACACCGACGTGCCGGTGGACGAGAACGGCCTCGGGCGCTGTGTCACCGGCCACCTCGTCTACGAGCCGGACATCGACGCGACGCGCTTCGATTTTCCGCGCAAACTGGCGGCGGCCGGCATGCGCTCCCTGGTCATCGCGCCGCTGCTGGTGGAGAGCCAGGTGTTCGGCGCGCTGATCTGCGCGCGGCGCGAAGCGGACGCATTCGTGAGTGGCGAGTGCGAGTTCCTGCGGCAGGTCAGCGAGCACACGGCGCTGGCGGCGCACCAGGCCCAGCTGTACGGCGCACTGCAGCTCGCCTATGACGAGCTGCGGCACACGCAACAGCAGATCATGCAGCAGGAGCGGCTGCGGGCGCTCGGCCAGATGGCCAGCGGCATCGCACACGACATCAACAACGCAATCTCGCCGATGTCGCTGTATGCCGAGTCGCTGCTCGAGCGCGAGAAGAACCTCAGCGACACCGGCCGCAAGCAGCTCGAAACCATCCAGCGCGCGGTCGACGACGTGGCGCAGACCGTGGCGCGCATGGGCGAGTTCTACCGGCTGCGCGACCAGCGCGCCGCGACCCATCCGGTGGACCTGAACCTGCTCGCGGAGCACGTGGTGGATCTCACGCGCGCCCGCTGGAGCGACATGGCGCAGCGGCGCGGCGCGGTGATCGACATGAAGCTGGAGCAGGATGCGGCTCTGCCGCCGATCGCCGCGGTCGAAAGCCAGATCCGCGACGCGCTGGTGAACCTGGTCTTCAATGCGGTCGACGCCATGCCGAACGGCGGTCAGCTCACGATCCGCACTCGCGTGACGACCGGGCCGCGTCGTTCGGTCATCGAGGTGGTGGACTCGGGCGTCGGCATGGACGAGCAGACGCGTCGCCGCTGCCTCGAGCCATTCTTCACGACCAAGGGCGAGCGCGGTACGGGCCTCGGCCTCGCCATGGTCTACGGCATCGCCGAACGGCATGGTGCGCAGCTCGACATCGAAAGCCAGCCCGGCCGGGGCACCATCGTGCGGCTGTCGTTTCCGCCGCTCGAGGAGGCGCGCGCCAACGGCGCGCAGCCGCAGGCCGCCCACGTCGGGCCACAGCGCATCCTCATCGTCGACGACGATCCGCTGCTGTTGCGTTCGCTGCGCGACGCGCTCGAGTCCGACGGGCACGAAGTGGTCGCCGCCACCGGCGGCCAGGCAGGCATCAATGCCTTCGTGGAATCGCACGCCGAAGGCAAGCCGTTCCCGGTGGTCATCACGGATCTGGGCATGCCGCACGTTGACGGCCGCAAGGTCGCCTCGACCATCAAGGCCTCGGTACCGGCCACCGTGGTGCTGATGCTCACCGGCTGGGGCCGGCGGCTGGTGGCCGAAGGCGACATTCCCTCGGGCGTGGACGCGGTGCTCAGCAAACCACCGAAGCTGGTGGAACTGCGCAACGCCCTCGCCCGGCACCTGAACGGCGCGACGCCGCGAGGCTAGTGCGAGTCGCGCGTCACCCGCGCGCCGCTCTTGCCCACCAGCACGTCGAGGTCGGCGCCGAGATGCGCCTGCTGCACGTGGTCGACGTAGATCTTGTACCAGCCGCGCTGCGGCCGTTCGTCCGGCTTCCACGCGGCGCGCCGCGTCGCGAGCTCGGCTTCGCCGACATCCAGGTGCAGGCGCCGCGCGGCAACGTCCACCTCGATGAAGTCGCCGTTGCGCACCAGCGCCAGCGGGCCGCCGGCCGCGGACTCCGGCGAGACGTGCAGCACCACCGTGCCGTACGCGGTCCCGCTCATGCGTGCGTCGGAGATGCGCACCAGGTCGGTGATGCCGCGGCGCAGTAGTTTGGGCGGCAGCGGCATGTTGCCCACCTCGGCCATGCCCGGATATCCCTTGGGGCCGCAGCCCTTGAGCACCATCACGGAGTTCTCGTCGACGTCGAGATTCTCGTCGTCGATGCGCGCGTGAAAATCTTCGATGCTCTCGAACACCACCGCCTTGCCCCGATGCCGCAGCAGGTGCGGCGAGGCGGCCGAGGGTTTGATGACGGCACCATCAGGCGCGAGATTGCCGTGCAGCACTGCGATGCCCGCGGCCGCCTTGAAGGGCGTGGCAAACGGCCGGATCACCTCGCGGTTCCAGCACGGCGCGTCGGCGATGTTCTCGCCGAGCGTGCGGCCATTGGCGGTGCGCGCGTCGAGATGCAGCAGCGCGGCGATCTCGCGCATCACCGCCGGCACGCCGCCGGCGTAATAGAAATCCTCCATCAGGAATTTGCCCGAGGGCTGCAGGTCGAGGAGACAGGGAAGCTCCGAACCGAGCCGATCCCAATCATCCAACGTCAGCGGCACGCCGATGCGACCGGCGATCGCCAGCAGGTGGATCACCGCGTTGGTCGAGCCGCCGATCGCGGCGTTCACGCGGATGGCATTCTCGAAAGCCGGGCGCGTCAGGATCTTCGACAGCACCATCTCCTCTTCGACCATCTCGACGATGCGCCGCCCGGT
>DASTRL010000215.1:0-6826 GCA_035761265.1 Steroidobacteraceae bacterium | reverse complement strand
CCTCCCTGCTTCCCGGCCCGGTCGGCTCTTTCGCAATCCCCACTTTCCCCACCCGGCACCTCTTGATCTCAGAACTTGCCCCGCACCCCCATGAAGAAGCGCTTGCCGAAGGTTTCGAACTGGATCGGTCGGGCCGGCGCGTTCTCCTGGACCAGTTCCTCGTTGGTGAGGTTGATGCCTTCCAGGAACACCGACAGGTTGTCGTTGATGTTGTAACCCAGCGAGGCGTCGAGCTGGCCGTAGGCCCGGTTGAACTCCGGCAGGCTGCCGCGGCCGGATGCGGTGATCAGCCACTCGTCGCGCCAGTTGTACGAGGCGCGCGCGCTGAACGTCTCGTTCTCGTAGTACAACGAGGCGTTGTAGCTGTTGCGGGACAGTCCCGGGAATGTCAGCGGCGAGCCGTCGAAGATGTTCTTCTGCGTGAAACCCTTGTCCTTCTGGTACGTGTAGTTCGCCAGCACACCGAATCCCCGCCACAAGCCCGGCAGCTTGTCGAAGTTGTACTGCAGGCCGCCCTCGACGCCGTCGATGGTCACCTTGTCATTGCCGTTGACCGGCCGGCTGACCTGGTAGGTGAGCCCGTCGTTGGGATTCACCTCGCCCGCGGTCTGCAACAGGATGAAGCGCGAGATGTCCTTGCGGAACACGGCCAGCGACGCGTAGTTGGTATCCGAGAAATACCACTCGAGCCCGAGGTCGTAATTGGTCGCGAGGAAGGGCAGCAGGTCTGGATTGCCGCGCGAGCCGGTGAGGCCGACCACGTCGCGGCTCAGCCGGATTGCAAGCTGCGACGGCGCAGGTCGCGCCAGCACCTTGCCCGCCGCGAAGCGCGCGACCAGCACGTTGGGGATGAGACCGACCTTGAGGTTCATCGACGGCAGGGCCTGGCTGTAGTTGCCCTCGGCCTCGCCGCGCGGAAAGGTGATGGTCGGGCCCTGCTGCACGCGGTTGTAGCCGGTCGAAAGCGTGTCGGTCTCGACGTAGCGCACGCCAAGGTTGCCCGCGACCGGCATCTTGAGGTCATCGAAGCGGAAGTCGAACTGCGTGTATGCGCCGGTGGTCTCCTCCTCGACCGTCCAGTTGTCCAGATAGGCGATGAAAGTGCCGTTGGTGTTCGGATTGGTGTTCGCCACGTTGACGTCGAGGTTGCCCGCCAGCGGATTCACCGCGCCCGCCGCCGCGAGCGCCGCGCTGATGGTGGCGTCGGTGTTGTCGTTCCAGTACCGCACCGAGTTGTCGAAGCCGAGGTCGCCGGTGGAGTAGAACCCGACGTCGTTGGTCCTCGAGTAGGTGTTGATGATGGCTTCGATGTTCTGGCAGGGAACATTGGCCACGACGATGTTGTTGGCACTGGTCCTGTCGGCGGCCGGCGTGCGGCAGGACAGGCGCACGGTCTTCTGGCGCAGGATCTGGTCGGTGGTGTACTTGTGCTTCTGCGCGCCCACCTTGAGCGTCAGCCAGTCGCTCGGCGACCAGGCGACGTTGAAGCCGCCCGTGATCTCATCCGTGTTGTTGTCGCGCGGGTTGTAGACCGAGTCGAGGCGATTCACTCCGGTGCCGGAGGTCAGATCGAAGCCGGCCGGGAAGGTGATCTGCGGCGCGCCGCGGCTCCCCGTGTAGTCGACGATGGCGCGCGACAGGCCGAACACCTGCGCCGTGGAGTTGATCTCGTCGTTGTGCACCTTGGCCTCGGAATAGTCGACGCGTGCGTCGGCCTTCCAGCTCGGGGTGATCTGCCACTCGGCGCCCAGCGAGGTGGTGTACTGGGTGCGGGTCAGGCTGCCGAGGATGTTCCGATACGAAAGATCGAGCGGCAGCGACCCGTTGGCGCCGTTGCTGGTGAACTCGATGTGATCGACGGTGTTGTCATCGCCCACCACGGTGTTCGCGTAGTCGAAGAGGCCGCCGTCGGCATTCAGCTGCAGGAGCGCGTTGTTCACTTCCTCGAAACCGCGCGCGTAGGTCACGTCCCAGTACGTCCTGAACGTGTCGGTGGGGCGGAATTCCACCATGGTGTTCACCGCGCGGCGTTCGGTCTCGCGGCGATTGTTGATGTAGCGCGGAATCTGCGGATACCAGTCGCAGTCGCCGTCGGCGTCGAAATCGTTGCGGAGCGCGCCGCGCGCGGCGGCGGCGGAGCAGGTGTTCGAAGTCGGCGGATTGACGCGGTTCCAGCCGGTGGTGTTCGCGGTGGCGTCATAGAGGTGGCGCTTCTCCCACTGCACCGCGACCAGCGCGCCGAGCTTGTCACCGAAGAACAGCTTGCTGCCGAACAGCGCGAGCTTGGGATCGGTGGCCTGCGCGAGGTCCGAATGCACGGCCTGCGCGGAGCCCGCGACGTAACCATCGGGCGAATCGAACGGCCGGCGCGTGTTGATGCGCACGGTGCTGATGCCGCCCTCGGTCATCTCGGCGGTCGGCGTCTTCACCACATCGATGCGCGACACGAATTCCACCGGCAGGTCGCGGAAGTCGATCGAGCGATCGGTGGCCGCGACGGTCAGCGACAGCGCCGCGGTGCCGTTGACTTCCACGCGGATCAGATTGGGTTCGGCGCCGCGCACGCTGACGGCGCGGCCTTCACCGTCCTGCCGCGTGATCTGCACGCCCGTGACGCGCTGCAGGGCTTCGCTCAGGTTCTTGTCGGGAAAGTCGCCGATGTCCTCGGCCGAGATCGCGTCGACGATCTGCGTCGAGTCGCGCTTGAATTCGAGCGAGTTGCGCAGGCTGGCGCGAATGCCGGTGACGACGACTTCGTCGATCTGCTCCGCAGAGGCGGCCGCGGGTTGTGTGTCGTCCGCGGCGAATGCGATCGGGACCATCAGTCCGCTCGCGGCAATGGCGCAGACCTGGCCTGCCGCGCGTGCGCGCAGCCGGCGTGAATTGAATTGACGCACCTGGAATCCCCCCGTTTGTTGTTTGGCCCGTCGGCCGGACGCTGCCGGAATTTGCGCTTGATTGATTGCTTTTGCAACTTTTTGCGCAAAGTTGGCCGAAATGCTACCGGTTACCCTATGGTAACGCTCACATTCCATCAACGAGCGATGAGAACTCGAGGACACGGGCGCGCGCGACCGTGCCTCGACTCAACGGGATTCAGAGCCGCGATCTTCGGCCGCGAAACGTTTCAGCGTGTAGTACGCGTGCATCTCGGCGGGCGCCGCGCCTTCGAACAAGGTCTGCGACGCCAGCTTCAGGTGATAGATCCGCGGGGTCTGGTGTGGATGCACCTTCGGGATGGCGGTCGATGCGAGCTGCACGTCGAGGATCCGGCGATCCGGCGAAATCGCGAGCTTCGGAAATTCCTCGGCGTGCAGGTCGAGCTCGGGCGAGCCGTAGTCCGGCGCGTCGCGATAAGTCCACGACTCCATGGACAAGGCGGACCTGAGCAGGTCGACGTTGACACCGGCGCCGAGCGGCTGGGTGAATTCGACCCTGAAGCCGCGCGCGGTGGCGCGCATCGCGACGATCGCCGGCGCGATGGTCTTGCCGTCCCAGTGCACGTGCTGCAGGCTCGCGACCTTGCCGCCCTTGGCCTGCCACCCGCGCCCGGTCTGGCCTAACAACAGACTGCCGTCGGCCATGAACACCGGCCGCATCACGCCGGATTCGAGTCCCTCGAAGAACGGCATGACGCTGCCCTGCTCCACACCGTCGACGGTCTCGACGAACACGCGCAGCAGGTTCGACTGTGTCTGGTCGCCGATCAGCATCTGCCCCTTGAAGGGACCGAACCTGAGGTCGGTGACCCAGGCCGGATTGCCCGGCGAATTCGCGACGCGGTTGTGAGGGAACATGATCACCGGCTGCTCCTTGCGCGCAGCCACCTGCTCCCAGGCGATCTGCGGGGAATCCGGCGTCATGCCCGGCAGGTCCACGAGCCCCGCGGGATGGCCGTAGAACGCATCCTTGCGCAGCGGAAACAGCTTCGACGTGCCGACGAAATCGCCCTGGTTGTCCGCGTACCAGACGCGGCCGTCCGGCGCGACGCCCAGGCTCGCCGGGCTTCGCATGCCGTTCGCAAACAGCTGGAACCTGCCATTGGGCTCGACGCGGATGGCCCAGCCCGAGAAGCCGCCCCAGGAGCCCATGACATTGCCGCCGGCGGTATACGCCGTGCCGCTCATGTCGTGCACCAGGTTGATCGCGATGTAGTAGGCGCCATCCGGGCCGCGCACCGGGCCGTGCATGTAGTTGTGGTAATTGCCGTGGTAGGAGTTCGCGTCGAACAGTGTCTGGTAGTCGTCCGCGACGCCGTCGCCGTTGGTATCCCGAATGCGCGTGAGCTCGGCCTTCTGGCCGGCGACCACGCTCAGTCCCCTGGCGTCCTCGACCACGACGCCGAGGCTGTCGAACAATCCTTCGGCGAAGGGCTGCCACTGGCCTTTCACCAGGCGCCAGATGCCCGCGGTCCGCGTGGCCACGACGATGGTGCCGTCTTTCGCGCGCGCCAGCCCCAGCGCCTCGAACAACTGGTCGCGGCCGTAGTTGTCCTTGGGCGGGTAATAGTTCTCGATGCTGTAGCCGGCCGGTAGTTTGGCGGTGGCCGCCCGGGTGGCCAGCGCCGCATGGCGGTAGTCGTAACTGGATGGCCCCGGGCGCCAGGCATTCGCGGCCAGCGCGACGCGGCCGCGCAGGGTGGCATCGAGCTTGCCGGCGGGCAGCGTCCAGCGGCCGTTGTCGAGCTTGCCGGCGCTCACGGCGGCGTCCCGCAGCAACCCGGCGTTCAGCGCGAATGCCTGCGGCGCGGCGAGCCTGCCGGTGAGCCTGATCGTGGCATCGCCGCCGGGCGCGATGCGGGTCGCGACGCCGATGGTGTTCTTCGCGACGCGATAGCGGAATACCGGTGCCGCGAGCTTGTCGCGCGAATCGCGCGAGTAGCCGAGGAACTGCGCGTCGACCGCCGCGATGCGCGCGAGCTGATCCTGCTTGCTGTACAGCGCCGCGCGGATCGCCGCGAAGTCGCCGAATTTCGCATCCTTGAACGTGAAGTCGATGGCGTTTCCCGCCGGATCGAGCGGCGCGAGCAGATATTCGTGATCGCCGAAGCCGAGCTCGCGGCTCTCGTAGCCGAGCGCCAGGCCCTTGCCGCCGCGGTTGGTGAGCTCGCCCGCCATGTCGAGGAAGCCGCCCTGCCAGATCTTCACGATGGCGAGCAGGCGCGGGTCGAAGCTGTAGTTGATGCCACCCGGAAATCCCACGTGGATGGCGCGCGCGGAGGTTCCCGGCAGCGGTCCGCGCTGCATCCTCACCGTGTCGTCCACCAGCCATTGCAGGCCGTCGGCCATCGGATCGTAGGGCGCCGTGGGCTTGAGCTTGCCGAGCACGGTCACCGGTCCGCGCTCGCCCACGTCATTGAGCGTGGTGAGGTAGGCGCCGATGGCGTCGATCTGCTCGTCCGAGATGACTTCCTTCGTGAACGGCGGCATCACCGCCGGATAGGCCGTGCCCTTCGTGGCACCGGACTCGGCCACCGCGAGCTGGTCCGACGGCGCGCGCACGGAGTGATGCAGGTATTCGCGGTTCGCCTTCACCTGGAAGCGATGGCCTTCGCCGCCCTCCACGACCTCGCGCGTGCGCGCTTCGGTGCGGAACAGGCCATAGAGGTTCGGACCCGAGCTCACCGCCTGGCTGTCGCGCTCCACGAGGTGGCAGGCCTCGCAGCCCACCGAGGTGAACAGCTCCCTGCCGCGCGCCACGATGTCGATCAGGGACTTTTCGTTGGTCTGGCCGCCGGACGCCGCGGGCAAAGTGACTTCGTCGAAGTCGGCCGGGTCATGACGCGCATTGCGGATCGCGAACGTTCCCTCGTCGATGACGAAGAACATCGGACCGCGCATGTCTTCCGCGGCCCAGCGCGCGCCGGGACTCGCGCCTTCGAAGATCACGTTGTGGCGCACGTCGCTGCCCACCTTGATGTCGAGCGCCAGCGCGTTGGACTGCTTGTTGTAGCCCGCGTCGTAGCGTGGCGCGCGCAGCCGGACGGCGACGTCCTGCCAATCCCCATTGCCGGCGAGCGCCACCGCGTAGCGGCCCATCAGGTAGATCGTGGCGTGCGCGCCGGCCGGCGCGCGGAATTGCAGCGAGGTCACGCTGTCCGCCGTCGTCACGCGCGATTGCAGCGCGTTCTGCATCGTCGCGGCGCTCGAGCTCAGCACACCGTCGGCCGCGGTCCACGCGGGGTTGTCCCGAAACGCGGAAAACGCGGCTGCCGCGTCCTGCGCCTGGACGATGGCGAAACTCGTGAACACGGCGACGGTCAGAGCTGCCAGGGCGCGGCGGAAAAACTTCGACATGGAACCCCCTTCTGGCCGGCTACACTAACCGAAAATTCCCTTCACGAAACCGGTTGCTCCGATATCAAAAATGAGCTTGCTCCTTGCACTTTTTGCCGTTAATGGCGGCACAGCGGCGAACACGCCTGTCCCTTCCGCGGCTGCGGGTACGCAGCCGGAGATCGTGGTCACCGGGTCGCGCGTCGCGACCGCGCCGGAGGATCTCGCCGCGAACGTCACGGTGCTGTCGCGCGCGGATTTCGACGTGGAGAAGCCGGTGAAGCTCGCCGACATCCTGCGGCGCGTGGCCGGCGTGCACGTCGACCAGGTGGGCGGGCGCGGCGGCACCGGCTCGCTGTACCTGCGCGGTGCCGATCCTAACTACACTCTGGTGCTGGTCGACGGCGTGCGCGTCAACGACCCCACCAACGCGCGCGGAGCAACTCCCAGAAAGCCCGCGGCTCGAGGGTGCGCACCGGAAGCTCGCTTGCGACGTCGAGTAGATCTCGATCGCCGGTCACGAGAACGTCGGCGTTGCCGGCGACCGCGGT
>DASTRL010000214.1:0-47721 GCA_035761265.1 Steroidobacteraceae bacterium | reverse complement strand
TTCGCCGGCAGCGTCCACGGCGTCGTGGTCCAGATCACCAGCGACACGGGATGCGCGCCGATGGCGTCGAAGCTCACGCCGATGCGCCGCGCGAATTCCGCCGCGTCCGCGACGCGGAACTCCACGTCCACCGCGGGCGAGCTCTTGTCCTCGTACTCCACCTCGGCTTCGGCCAGCGACGAGCGGCAGTCGAGGCACCAGTAGACGGGCTTGGCCCCCTTATATAGGTGTCCGTTGCGGATGACCTTGCCCAGCGCGCGGATCTGCTGCGCCTCGTAGCGTGGATCCATGGTCAGGTAGGGCCGCTCCCAGTCGCCGAACACGCCGAAGCGCTTGAAGTCACTGCGCTGCAGGTCCACCTGCTCGCCGGCGTACTTGCGGCAGGCGGCACGGAACTCCTTGGCGTTGAGCTTGTTGCCCACGCGGCCGAACTTCTTCTCGATCTGGTGCTCGATGGGCAGGCCGTGGCAGTCCCAGCCCGGGATGTACGGCGAGTCGTAGCCGTCGAGCTGGTGCGACTTGACGACGATGTCCTTGAGCACCTTGTTCAGGAAATGCCCGAGGTGGGCCGCACCGTTGGCGTACGGCGGCCCGTCGTGCAGCACGAAGCGCGGACGTCCTTTCGAAATGGCGCGAATCTTCCCGTAGAGATCCATGCCCTCCCACGCGGCGAGCATCTTCGGCTCGCGCTGCGCGAGATCGGCTTTCATGGGGAAGCCCGTCTCGGGAAGATTGATCGTGCCC
This sequence comes from Steroidobacteraceae bacterium, assembly GCA_035761265.1. Classification (GTDB taxonomy): domain Bacteria; phylum Pseudomonadota; class Gammaproteobacteria; order Steroidobacterales; family Steroidobacteraceae; genus CADEED01. The sequence continues at coordinate 46,977 of DASTRL010000214.1, read as the reverse complement.
TTGTAGTCTGCCACTTACCTTTCCTCTAATGACTCGCGCGCCCGGGCCGCGTCACGGTGCATCTGCTGCACCAGTGCGTCCAGGCTCGCGAACTTTTCCTCGTCGCGCAGTTTCGCGACGAATTCCACTTCAAGCTCCCGGCCGTAGAGCGAACCCTCGTAGTCGAACAGGTGCGCTTCGAGCAGCGGCTCGGTGCCATTTACCGTCGGCCGGAACCCCAGGCTGGCGACGCCCGCGCGCGCCAGTTGCGGATTCTGCACATCCACGCCGCGCACTCGCACTGCATAGATGCCGGTCATCGGCAGCTTGCGCCGCCGCATCCGGATGTTGGCGGTCGGATACCCGAGCCGGCGTCCGAGCTGTTCACCCGCGACCACCCGGCCGCGCATCGAGTAGGCGCGGCCCAGAAGGTCGCGCGCCCGTTTGAAATCCCCCGCCCCGAGCGCCGCACGCACGCCGCTCGAGCTCACGCGCGCGTCCTCGATGCACACCGAGGGCACGAGCTCCAGCGCGAAGGCGCCGGCTTCGGCAGCTTCGCGCAGCAGCGCGATGCTGCCGGCGCCACCGCGGCCGAAGCGAAAGTCCTGGCCCACCACCACCGCCGAGGCGCCGAAGCGCGTCTTCAGCAGGTCGACGAACTGCTCGCCGGTGAGCTGCCGCAGCCGCTCGTCGAAGCGCAGCACGCACACGTAGTGCAGATCGGAGCGCTCCAGCACGCGCCAGCGCTCGCGAAAATCCGTGAGCCGGGCCGGGGGATCCTGGGGCGGCCTCGCTTGCGAGGCCAGGTACTCCCGTGGCAGCGGCTCGAAGGTCAGCATCAGCGCCGGCCTCGCGAGCTGCCTGGCGATCCCGCAGGTGCTCGCGATCAGCGCGCCGTGCCCCAGGTGGATGCCATCGAAGCTGCCCACCGTGATGGCGGCGCCCCGATGCTTCTCTCTCAGGCCCTGAAGGCCGCGGATGTATTCCATCGCGATTATGCCCCGGCGTGGTTGCGCACGTGCTGCAAACGCGCGCCGGAAAGCAGCAGCGCGCCGAAGTAGGCCGCGGCGCCGGCGACGATGCACAGCGCCAGCCGCCCCGCACGATGCAGCGGCGATTCCGCCAGCCATCCGGCCAGATCGCCGCCCAGCCAGATCAGCACGGCCGCCATTACGCCATTGGCGAACATGATGCGCGTCAGCAGCGCACCCCACCCCGCCTGCGCCTTGTAGACGCCGGCCTTCGAGAGGCCGCGCCACAGCAGCGTGGTATTCACGGCCGCGGCCACGCAGGTCGACGTGGCGATGAGGATGTGCGGGTATGGGAATCCCAGTTTGACCGCCGGCAGCGCCACACCGAGGTTCATGGCGATGTTCACGCCCAATGCAATCAGGCCGACGCGCACCGGCGTCTTCGTGTCCTGGCGCGCGAAGTAGCCAGGGGCGAGCACTTTCACCAGGCTGAAACCGAGCAGGCCCCACGAATACGCCATGAGCGCGTAACTCGCCATCTGAACGTCGTGCGCATCGAACTTGCCATAGCCGAAGGTGGTGGCGGTCAACGGTCCGGCGAACACCAGCAATGCCACGGCTGCCGGCGAAATCAGCAGCAGCACGACGCGCAGCGCCCAATCGAGCGTGGAGCTGAAGTGTTCCATGGACTCCGACGCATGGTGGCGCGAGAGGCTCGGCAGGATCACCGTGGCCAGCGCGATGCTGAACACGCCGAGCGGAAATTCCATGAGCCGGTCGGCGAAGTACAACCACGAGACGCCGGCGGTGATGAGACTCGCGATCTGCGTGTCCAGCAGCAGGCTCACCTGCGCCACGGAAGAGCCGAAGATGCCGGGCAGCATCAGCTTGCCGATGCGGCGTACCCCCTCGGCGGCCGGCTTCCAGCGCGGCCGGCGGAACAGGCCGAGCTTGATCACCGCCGGGAGCTGGAATCCGAGCTGCAGCATGCCGCTCACGAACACGCCCATGGCGAGCGCCATGCCGGGGTTCGCCGCCTTGGGCGCGATCCACACCGTCACGATGATCATGACGATGTTCATGATCACCTGCGTGTAGGCCGGCAGCGCGAACCTGTTGTAGCTGTTGAGCACGCCGGAGAACAGCGCGCTCAACGAGATGAAGAATAGATAGGGGAAGGTCCAGCGCAGCATGGCCGAGGCCGCGTGCCACTGGTCGGGCTGGTTGTGCCAGGCCGGCGCGAACGCGAAGATGATGATCGGCGCCGCGATCACGCCGATGGCCGTGATCACGAACAGCAGCGCGCCGAAGGTGCCGGCGACCTCGTCGACCAGTTGGCGGACTTCTTCGTGCGAGCGCTTGTGCTTGTACTCGCTGATGACCGGCACGAACGCCTGGCTGAAGGAGCCTTCGGCGAACAGCCGGCGCAGGAAGTTCGGGATCTTGAACGCCACCAGCCAGGCGTCCATGAACGCGCTGGCGCCGAACATGACGGCGTAGAAGATTTCCCGGAGCAGGCCCGTGATGCGCGACACCAGGGTCGCGGTGCCGGTCACCAACGTGCTCTTGAAGATCCTGCCGCTCAACCTGCAACCACCCGAAAAATAAAGGAAAACCGCGCGAAGTCGCGCACTATACCGGAAGGGACTCCCGCGGGTGGGGCCGGCGTTGACAAGGTGGGGGCCCGTCAGCACACTACGCGCCCTTCAAACGACCCGGATCCTTCGGAGTTTTTGCGTGGCCAATACAAAGTCGGCTGAAAAAGCCGCACGTCGAGCTGAGACGAACCGCACCCGCAACGTGGCATTGCGTTCGCGCATGCGCAGCGCCCTGCGCAAGGTCAACGACGCGCTGGCCGCCGGCAACAAGGCCGAAGCCATGGCCGCCCTCAAGGAGGCGCAGCCGATGGTCGATTCGCTGGTCAACAAGAACGTGATCCATCGCAACAAGGCCGCCCGCCACAAGAGCGCGCTGTCCGCCCGGATCAAGGCCCTGTAGGGGACTGGCTCACTTTCGCGTCCTCGCGAAAGGGTGCCTGTCCCCATTCATCTACGAAGTAAAAACCCGGCCCAACGCCGGGTTTCTTTTTTGGCGCGGCCAAACGAAAAAACGACGCCAGCCGCCGTAAAAGGCTCCTTCCACAGCGAAAAAGGCGTGCGCCGACGGCGCACGCCCAAAGCCGAACCCGGGGGGTCTGAGATTGGGCTCGACTTGCGCGCGCCGGGTCTCGTGGCGCGCTGCCCTGAGTCTCTGACGCGACCTGCCCGCCTATTGCAGGCGGATCAGCGGATCTCGAACGGATAGTCCGTGACCTCACCCGCGCCGCCCGTGGGATCGTGTCGATGAACCCTGAGATTGAAGGTGCCCGCGCCGAGCGCCTGCGGATCGAGGTAGGCAGACACCATGCCTTGCGCGTCGGCCTGCACGTTCTCGATGCGTCCCAAAGACTTTTGCGGAGCCGGTGACGACCGTGCGAGCTCGAGATCGAAAACCGTGGCGGATTCGGCCGCGCCGGTCACGACGCGCAACAAGGCGAGCCGGGGTGACGCGGGCAGTTCCAACGCGGGTGAAGATCCGGATCGGTTGCGCGCCAACAGGAACTCATCGGGCGGCGCGTCGCTGCCGGCCCTGTCGGCGAAGGATTCAGCGCTGGCGGAGAAGACCGGCGTCACCCCACCATGCCGCGCGAACAGGTACCAGCCGATGAATCCCACCGCCACGATCAGGCTCGCCGCGAGTGCCGCATGAAATCGCTGCAGCGACCGGCGACTGCGCACGAGGTCATCGAGTTCGCCATTGCGGCGCAGCGAAGCGAGGCCGGATTTCATCCTTCGCAGCAGCTCGATGTCGTCGAGAACTTCTGGATGCTCGAGCATGTAATTTTCGAACTCGGCCGTTTCCTCGGCGGACATCTGGCCTGCCAGGTAACGGTGAGCCTTCCCCTGATTCTCCGTGGGTGCCGTGTTGCTCATGGGAAGCCCCTTCCTTCGGGCCTCGGAAGATCCTCTGTCGTGAGTGTCGTTTTTACTTCGCTCGGTTCGTCGCGTTTCACAACAACACCAGGCTGAGCAGGTCCAACTTGCGGAACCCGCGGTTCTCGAGCAATTGCCGGAAACGCTCGCGGGCGCGGAACAGGATCACGTTGAATTGCAGCTCCGTGACGCCGAGGTCGGCGCAGATGGATTCCTTGCTCTCTTCATTGAGGTAGAAGCGCACGATGGCCATGCGGTCGCGCGGCGACTTCATTTCCGCGAGCAGCCGCCGCACGGCGTTGGCCGAGGATTCGAGCTCGTTCAGCGACTCGCGCGAAGGCCCATCGTCGGCCGCCGAATCCACTGCGCTGGAATCCGGGTCGGTGCGCCGGCGCACGTCGCGGCGCTTCTCGGCGATCGCGAGATTGCGCGCAGTCTGCGCGATGAAGCCGGCGAGCCGCGCAGGATCATCCAGCGGCACGGTGCGCAGGCGATTCAGCACGATGATGAACGTGTCCTGGCACAGATCGCGCGCCAGCTCGATGTCGCCGGTCGCGCGCGTCAGGATCATGAGCACGCCGCGTTCGTACCTGCGGACCAGTTCGCCTTCCGCGGCTGCATCGCCGGCGACGACGCGAGCCGCGAGCCCCTCGGCCTCGGTCGGCGCGTCGGCCGCGATGCTCTCTGTGATGGTGGTGGAAACCGACACGATGACCCCTGGAGGTGCATGCTCGCGAAATTGCCGCGCGAGGTAAAGCGTGCGGTAGATTACGTCGCAGTGAGCTCCGTCTGGCTCTTATTAGTCGCGCAGGCCGCCGTGGCCTCGGCACCGCAGACCCATCGCTGTCCCGCCCCGCTGGCCGCGGCGAGCGCCACGCGTGTGGTCACCGTGCGCGGACAGCTCGCGGTGCGCGTATCCCTTCCGGCGCTGCAAGCGCCGGTCATGGTGCGCGTCACCGAGCGTGGTATCGACGTCACCGCCGAAATCCTCGACTCGCGCGAGCACGTGCTCGCGCGCACGGCAAGCCCGGTGATCCGCACCGGCACGCAGCTCGCGCTGGTCGATTCCGCGGTGCCCTCGCACCTGGTGATCCGAAGCAGGGAACACGCCGGACACTCGGGATCCGTCGAGATCGCGTACCTCGGACGTACGGGCACGGATTGCGAAGCCCTCGAGCGGCGCATCGCGGCCGCCGACATGCGTTATGCCGCGGCCCAGGCGGCGGCCTCGTCCGCCGCGCGTCCGGGCGACAGGCCGGCGGCGGTGCTGTTTGCCGACGCGGCGCACGAATACGAATCCCTGCTCGCCGACGAACTCATCGATCCCGCGACGCGCGCGTCGATCGAGCTGTCGCTGGCCAGCCTCTACTACTACGACCTGTCGCAGTGGTCGCAGAGCGCCGCATGGTCCGAGCGCGCGGCTCGCAGCGCGACCCGATCGCCAAACCCTTACGCCGCTGCACGGGCCAAAGCCATCCTCGCCGCCGACTGGCTCGAGATGGGCTCGACCTCATCGAGCGGCGGCAGCGGGACCGCCGTGCCCGTCGACGCGGGCGCGCGCTTCGAGGCGGCACGCGCCCTGCTGCGCGAACTCGAGCACTTCCACCTTCAACGTGGCGAGACCTTCGATGCGGCGCTGCAGACCAACAACATCGGGCTCGCCTACTACAACGAAGCGCGGTTCGCCGCAGCGATTCCTTACTACTCCGCGGCACTGAAGGTCTTCGAGCAGCTCGGCGAGACACCGCGCGTTGCGCTGTCCCTGCAGAACCTGGCGCTGTGCGACTGGGGACAGGGCCGGCTCACCGCGGCGCTGCCGCGCTTCGATCGTGCGGTCGCGCTGATGGATGCGAAGGCGCATCCCGATCTGTACCTGCTCACGCTCAACAGCAGCGCCCTGGCGCACTACGCAGCCGGGAAATACGACGACTCGCTGCGGCTGCACACGCGTGCGCTCCAGCATTCGATCCAGGTGCAAAACGCCTATTTCCGCGGCCGCAGCCTCATGGGCCTCGGCATCACCTATTACGCCATCGGCGACCGCCGGCTCGCGCGCCAATTCCTGCGCTCGGCGCTCGACATCCTGGTGGAAGACCTCGACGGTCGCGGCCGCACCACCACGCTGCGCGCGCTCGCCGTCATCGAACACGACGAGAAGCGCTATGCGGAGGCCGTACGCTACAACCGCGAGGCGCTGGACAGTGGCGTGGCGGCCTCAGCGCGGGCTCGCATCAAGGTGCGCCTGGCGTCCGACTATGCCGCACTCGGCGAACGCGAGCGCGCACGCGCCGAGCTCGAGCCGGTCATCGCCGATCCTCCGGGCGGGGATCCGCTGGTGCGCGCGGAGGCGCGCGTCGAGCTCGCTCGCTTGCGGCGCGCCGCGGGCGACCATGCCGCCGCGCGACGCGAGCTCGAGGCGGCGCTGCCGGCGTTCACCGCCCGACAATCGCTGGCCGGTGAATTCGAGACCCGCTTCGAAATGGCGCGGCTCGAGTCCGCGCAGGGACACGATGACGCCGCGCTCGCGGCCGTGCGCCGCGCGCTCGAACTGTCCGATGAAATCGCGACGCAGACCGGCAACCCGGAATATCGCGCCTCGGTCGTGCAGGCGCTGCGGCCGGCGCAGGAATTCCTCGTCGACCTCGAGTACCGGCGCTACCGCCGCGCCGTCACGCTGGGGCTCGCCAGCCAGGCGGAGCAGATCGCGCGGGCCGCGCTGTCGTTCGCCGACGGCACGCGCGCGCAGTCGTTCGGCCAGATCCTCGCGCAGCGCTTTGCGGGCGATGATCCGCAACTGGCGCAACTGCTGGCGCTGCGCGAGCGGCGGTTGCGCGATCTCGCCGACCGCCGCTTCTATCTGTCGACGCGCGAGGACCGCAAGGCACCCGACGACGCGCTGGCGCGCGACCTGCGCACGGAGATCGCCAGCCTGCGCGCCGAGCTCGGCGCACTGAATGCGCGCATCGCCAGACACGCAGCCACGCCCTCGCCGCAGGCCGCGGCCGCGGCGTCGCTCGAATTCGCGAACGTCCCCGCGCAACGCGCCTTCGTCGAGTACTGGGTCGGCAGGGAGCAGGCCTATGCCTGGCTGGCATCGAAGCGCGGCGTGCGCTGGATCCATCTCGGCAAGGCCGCGCCGATCGACGCGACCGCGCGCGACCTGCATGCCGCGCTGCGCCGGTTCGCCGTGATGCACAGCGACAGCGAGTCCCAGCGCCTGCAGCGGCGCCAGCTCCTCGTGCGGCTGCACGGGCTCGTGATCCAGCCCCTGGGTGCGCTGCCCGGCGTCGATGAACTCATCATCGCGGCGGACGGGCCGCTGCACGTGGTGCCATTCGCCGCGTTGCGGGGCGCGGCGGCCGGCGATCGCTACCTGGTGCTCGAGCGCTCGGTGGCCTTCGTGCCCGCCCTGCGCTATGCCGGTCTGCGAGACGCGAAGCACGTACGCGCCAGCGCCGGCGAAGGCCTGCTCATGATCGACGATCCGGTGTATCGCGCCGACGATGCGCGGCTCGGGTCGCGCGCAGCGCCGGCGGGAAAGCGCGCGACCGATGACGATACGCTTCGCGAAGTCGACCTGCGCTCGTTGCAGAGGCTCGCGTCGAGCGCGCGCGAGGCGGCCGCGATCGCGCGCCAGTTCCCGCGCGAGCGCGTCGAATGGCTCGAAGGTCTGGACGCGACGCGCGATGCCTTCCTGCAGCGCGATCTCGCCCGCTACCGCTACATCCACATCGCCTCGCACGGCGAGATGGATGCGGAAATACCGCAGCTCTCTGCGCTGATCCTCGGCAAATTCGGCCGGGCCGGGCCGGTTGCCGAACAGAAGGTGTGGGTCGAAGACCTGCTGACGCGCACCTTCGATGCGAACGTGGTGGTGCTGAGCGCCTGCGATACTTCACTGGGCCCGGAATTCGCCGGTGAAGGACCCTTGAGCCTGCGCTATGCCGTGCTCGCGCGCGGTGCGCATTCTGTCATCTCGTCCCTGTGGCCCGTTGCCGATGAAATCACCGCCGACCTCATGACAGAGGTGTATGGCGAGCTGATTGTCGGGGCAACGCAGGCGGACAAGGCGCTGGGAATGGCCATGCGGAAGTTGTTAGTGCAACGGCCGCAGCTGGACCCGGCGTTGTGGGCGCCTTACGTCGCCCATCTGGCCTATCAACCACAGAGATGACACACCATGGAGTCCATCACGACGTCTACCCAGATCTGGTACGCGTTCTGGGAGATCAACGGCAAGATCACGCTGCAGAGAGTGTTCGGCGAAGGCGGGCAGAATCTCGACAAGTCCCAGATTCCAAGTCCCGGCATCGTGCGTCTGCAGCCGCGGCGCGGCAACTACGGTGAGCTGGTCGGATTCGAGGTCCAGGCCATCAAGGGCGACCTGAAGATCGCGTGGGAAGGCATCAGTCTCGCGCCACTGGGCACCGTGCCGCCCGGCCTCGGCGGCGTGCAGCTGCGCAAGTGGGCCGCCGACACGGCTCACGAGATGGAGTACGGAGGCGCGCTCAATGCCCTCGTCGCCGAGCTTCACGGCGAGAAGACCGACCTGCAGCGGCTCGAAGGCTATTTCCCGGTCACCGACCCGGACACCGGCGCATTCATCGTCGATCGCGTGCGCATCATCAACATCCCGGGCGCCATCGAGGATGGCACCGACCTCGCGCTCATCGTGCTCACGCTGATCGGATCGTACGGACTTTCCAAGCAGCAGAACGGCGGCGGCACGGGGCCGCCGGGACCGATGCCCTGATTTCACCGCCGTGGACGACGACGAGAGCAAACCGGCCACCAGCATGCCGCGGGCGACGCTGCGCCACGTAGGTCACGCGCGCAAATGCCGCCTGATCGACGCGAGCACCGCCGACGATGAGCTCTTCGTCTATCAATTCGCGCTGCGCATGATGGGCGCCGAGAAGGCGTGGAGCTGGATCCGGCAGATCCGCTCGAGCGACATCCTCACGGCCATCATCGACAACGGTGTCGACCTCAATCATCCGGACCTGGTCGGGCAGCTCGTCCCCGGCAGGGATTTTCCCTGCGTCACCCCCGAGTGCAACGGCGGTTCGCCAGAGGGCATCCATGGCACCGCCATGGCCGGCATCATCGCGGCCGCACGCTACAACGGCGGCATGATCGGCACGGCGTGGAATACGCAGCTGCTGCCCATCCGGATCTCATCGAACGACCAGACCACCAGTGAAATGGCCGCGGTCGATGCGGTGCGCTATGCCGTGGAGCGCGGCGCACGCGTGATCAACTTCAGCTATGCCAGCAACGAGCCGACCGAGTCGTTGCGGCGGCTGCTGCTCGAGCTGCCGGGCAATTTTCTGTTCGTCGTGGCGGCCGGCAACGACGGCATGCAATCGAGCGGCCCGATCTATCCAGCCTCGTATTCGATTCCACGCATGATGGTGGTCACGAGCCACGACGCGCACGGCAACCCCGATGGTGCGATCGGCGCGGGCGCGCAGATCGACATCGCGGCGCCCGGCGACGCGGTGTATCCGGTCCCCTGCAGCTCTTCCGCGTCGGGCAAGTGTTACGAGATCGACGGCGCGAGCACCTCGAATGCCGCGGCCTACGTGAGCGGCGCCGCGGCCCTGCTGTGGTCCGCGCATCCGTACTGGTCGGCCGCCAGCATCAAGCGCCATATCCTGGAAACGGCAGATCCCGAGCCGAAACTTGCGCGGGTGATGAAAGTGCCTCGCCGGCTGAACCTGGCGCGAATGATGGAGCCGAACTAGCCTCGACAGCCGCCTGTCAGGCACGCCCGCGTCGTGGCGACTTCCTGGCGGGGCGCTTTGCTTTCGCTTTCGCTTTTGCTTTCGCTTTCGCCTTCGTTTTTGCCTTTGCTTTCGCTTTCGACGGGAACTTCGCCTTGGATTTCGCGCGGGGCTCTGCTTGCACCGATTCCTCTCCAGCTGCCCTCGGCGCCGGGCCGGCCAGTGGAACGTCGAGATTGCCCCGCTCCGGCGCCTCGCCGGTCTCGAGAAAGCGCATCACTGCTTCGGTGAGATCGGTGGTGCCGCCGCGCGTCGCGCCCGAGATGAGAAACGCGGGCCCGCGATACTCGAGCGCCTGCGCGATGGAAATTGCCTTCGCACGCGCTTCTTCGGGCGGCAACAGGTCCGCCTTGTTCAGCACCAGCCAGCGCGGCTTGCTCATGAGGTCCGCGCTGAATTTTTCGAGTTCGCCGACGATGGAGCGCGCATCGCGCACCGGATCCGCTTCCGGATCCAGCGGCGCGATGTCCACCAGGTGCAGCAACACGCGCGTGCGTTGCAGGTGTTTCAGGAAGCGGATGCCGAGACCCGCGCCATCCGCGGCCCCCTCGATCAAGCCGGGGATGTCGGCCATGACGAAGCTGCGCTGATTGCCGCAGGCCACGACGCCGAGATTCGGGTGCAGCGTCGTGAATGGATAGTCGGCGATCTTCGGGCGCGCCGCGGACACGACGGAAATGAGCGTCGACTTGCCGGCGTTCGGCAGGCCTAACAAACCCACGTCGGCGATCACCTTGAGCTCGAGCTCGAGCTCGCGCGATTCGCCCGGCAGCCCCGGCCCATACTGGCGCGGCGAGCGGTTCTTGCTCGATTTGAAGCGCTGGTTGCCCCAGCCGCCCTTGCCGCCGCGCGCCACCAGCAGCTCCATGCCGGCCTTCGAGAGGTCGCCGAGCTGCTCGCCGGTGTCGCTGTCGCGCACGATGGTGCCCGCGGGCACGGAGATCACGCTGTCCGCGCCGCCGCGGCCCGTCATGTCCCGGCCGCCGCCCGGCTGGCCGTTCTCCGCGCGGAAGGTGCGCACGATGCGGAAGTCGGCCAACGTGTTGATGCCATCGAGCGCCCGCAGCGTGACGCTGCCGCCATCGCCGCCATCGCCGCCATCCGGTCCGCCGAAGGGCACGAACTTCTCGCGTCGAAAGCTCACGCAACCGCGCCCGCCGTTGCCGGCCTGGACCCTGATGCGTGCTTCGTCGACGAATTTCATGGGGAGAATCCTGCGCCCACAAAAAACCCGGCGCGAGGCCGGGTTCTTCGGAGCGATCCGTGTCGCTCTTACTCGGCCGCTTCGATGCTGACGAAGGTGTGACCTTCGGCGCCCTTCTTGGCGAACTTGACCTTTCCGTTCTTGAGCGCGAACAGCGTGTGGTCGGTGCCAATGCCCACATTGGAGCCCGCGCGCATCGTGGTGCCGCGCTGGCGGACCAGGATGTTGCCGGCGAGCACGTTCTCGCCGCCGAACTTCTTCACGCCCAGGCGCTTGCTGTGCGATTCGCGACCGTTGCGAGTACTGCCGCCTGCCTTTTTGTGTGCCATGTCTGCGAGTTCCTGAAATGTCTGTTAGGCGCTGATGCCCGTGATCTTGACCTGCGTGTACTGCTGGCGATGCGTGCCCTGGCGCAGGTAGTGCTTGCGGCGACGGAATTTCACGATGACCTTCTTGTCGCCCTTGCCGTGCTTCTCGACGACGGCCTCGACCTTGCCACCCTTCAGCAGCGGCGCGCCGACCTTGACGTTGTCACCGTCGCCGAACAACAGGACTTCGCCGAACTCGACCGTGGCACCCGGCTCCGCCTCGAGCTTCTCGACCTTGAGGACGGTGCCCTTTTCGACTCGATATTGTTTGCCGCCCGTGGCGATGACCGCGTACATCGTGATAGCTCCGCAAAACACCAGCGAAACCAAAGCCTTAAAGCTCTGTGCCATTTCGAAGGGAGGCGCATTCTACGTACCACACCCCCACCGGTCAAACCGCCGCCGGAAGCCGATTTATTCCACTAGAATCAATGCCCTGAATGAGCTCCAAAGTCACCCCGCTGCCCACTTCGCGCGCCCCTGCCCGTGCAGGCGAGTCCGCGACCATGCCGCTCGAGGACATCCGCGCCCTGGTTCGCCCGGATCTGGTGGCCGTGGACGCCATGATCCGCGCGCGCCTCAAGAGCACGGTACCGCTGGTCGACCAGGTGGCCGAGCACATCATCGGCGGCGGCGGCAAGCGCCTGCGGCCGCTGCTGTGCGTGCTCGCGGGCCGCGCCTGCGGCATCGACAGCGACCGGCACGTCGACGCCGCGGTATTCATCGAGTTCGTGCACACCGCCACGCTGCTGCACGATGACGTGGTCGATGGGTCGCAGAAACGCCGCGGCCGCGCCACGGCCAACAACATGTTCGGCAATCAGGTGAGCGTGCTGGTCGGCGACTTCGTCTACTCGCGCGCCTTCCAGATGATGGCCAATCTCGGCAACCAGCGCGTCATGGAGATCATGGCGGACGCGACCAACGTGATCGCCGAAGGTGAAGTGCTGCAGCTAATGAACGCGCACGATCCCGAGACGACGGAGCAGCGTTATCTCGAGGTCATCTATCGCAAGACCGGCCGGCTGTTCGAAGCCGGGGCCGAAGTCGCGGCCGTGCTTGCCGGCGCGAACGTTGCGCAACAGGCGGCGCTGGCGCGCTACGGCAAACATCTCGGCACCGCTTATCAGCTCATCGACGACGTGCTCGACTACCGCAGCGATCCCGCCACGCGCGGCAAGAACCTCGGCGACGATCTCGCCGAAGGCAAGCCCACGCTGCCGCTGCTGCACGCGCTGCGCCACGGAAACGACGAGCAGCGCGCCCTGATCCGTCTCGCCATCGAACAGGGCGGCTTAGCGCAGCTCGGGCCGATCGTGGAGGCCATCGAGATCACGGGCGGGCTCGACTACGCGGTGAGCTTCGCGCAGCGGGAAACCCAGCAGGCGCTCGATGCGCTGCAGGCACTGCCCGACACGCCGTTCTCGCGCGCGCTCGCCGGGCTGGCGCGGTTCGCGCAGGAGCGGACCAGCTGACGCAAGCTCAGTAGATCATCAGCTCGCCAGTCCACGTCTGGCGAGCGGCGTAGCGATCCAGGCGCTCCCGCAAAGGCTTCAGGTCCCAACCCAGGGTATTTGCGAGCTCGATTGCCTTCTTCTGGTCCTTCTGTGCATCGGCGAACTCGCCCAGCATCGCATGCGCCGCCGCGCGGATCTCGAAGCCGCTCGCGTTCCGGTTCATGTCGCGCACGACGCCCTTGAGCAGCGCGAGCGCGCGCCGTGGCTCGCGCAAGTCGGCTTCCGGTCCCGCGGCCAGGAATGCCGCCAGGTGGTAGCGGGCATCCACTGCACCGGACACCACCGCCAATTCCAGCAGCTCCAGCGCGCGCCGGTGCTCTGCCGGTGTTTCACCGGGTCTTGCCAGGTAGTTAGCCAGCGCGACTTGTGCATCGGCGTTCCCGTGGCGGGCGGCCTGCTCGAGCCAGAAGCGGCCCTTGGCCTCGTCGCGTGCAAAGTCGCCTCCATTGCAGGTCTCGTAACCCACGACGAACTGAGCCGCGGGCGAACCGCCTTGCGCCGCCTTCAGGTACCAGCCGACCGGATTTTCACCCGGACTCAGTCCCGGATAGAGCTGCAGCAGCCTCGCCAGCAGGAGTTGCGAGGCGGATCTGCCGGCGAGCGCTTCCTTGCGCATTTCCTCCAGCTTCGTCTTCAATGCCGCCATCGACGGATCGTCCCTGCCGAACTTCACCTTGAAGCGAAACCTGCAGCGCACCGGCACGCCGTTCTCCTCCGCGGCCACGTACAACGTGTCGAGCCCCACGCGACGGGCGGCTTCGTCGAAGATATCTGGCGGAATCGAAGCAATCGTCCGCGGATTGCGCGCGCGGCCGTCGGGCATGACCGTCATCTCGATGATCACGCTACCCGGCGATCCTCTGGGTTCGACTTCCTTGGGGTAGTAGTCGTTGGGATTCACGGGGCGTCTCATGCGACAGCGAGGCGCCGAGGGCGCAAGGCTCACGGCCGGCAGGATGCGGGCCTGCAACGCCGCCTGACCGAACCGATCGGTGAGCTCCGTCACGCGCTGGCGCGCTGCATCGTCCAGACGTGGCTCGAGCTGCGTGACGATGCCGTCCGCCGCCTCCCCTCCACCCTGCTCCAGCGCCAATCTGGCCCAGGCATACCCCAGCACATTGTCCCGCTTCGTACCCTCGCCTTTGACATACATGACGGCGAGGTTTTCCTGCGAGGCCGCGTGGCCGAGCTCCGCCAGCTCGCGGAATTCACCGAAGGCCGCGGCGAAATCCTGCCTTTCGTATGCAGCGACGGCGGCGGCGAAGTCCGCATGCGCGATCTGCGCCAAACCGACCAGTAAACTCGCGACAACGAAAAGCAGTCTGGCTGTCACTGCAACCCTCCCTGAGGCGGGAATCATAGTCACCATCCCGACTGCCGCTGAATTTGAACGCGAGGCGCCCGTTCAGTAGACTGCGCGCCCCCGCTGCCAGCCGTCCGGAATCCCTTTCGGCAGGCGTATCGGGTCATCAATTCGGGGTGTAGCTCAGCCTGGTAGAGCACTACGTTCGGGACGTAGGAGTCGGAGGTTCAAATCCTCTCACCCCGACCATTCTCTATTCATAGAGTTTATCAACCTCGAGCGCACCAAATCGGCGCTACGGTGTCATCGAAATATCAGTCACGGTGTCAATTGCGGTGACAGTTTTGTCCAGCACGATTCGAGCCTCGTGGCACTGGACCTGACCGCAGGCGCACACCGACCCAGACGCGCCGTGACCAGCCGGCCGCAATCCACTCACCTTCGCGTTGTTGCAGCAGCGGGCGCGGCAGCGGCGGTGCCCGTGCGTCGAGCGGTAGTTCGATCTGGTTTTGATCGGGCGGCGTGCGCTCGAGGTGCGCGAGGATCTTCGCGATGACTTGCAGATCTTCGATGCTGGCGATGATCGCAAGCTTCCCGCAACAGCGAGATTGAAGCGCGCCTGCGCTTTATCGCCGCTGAGGTCCGCTTCCGCAGGCCGATTGCAAATGAAGCGTGGAATATCGGAAGAGTCAACCAAATCAACACCTTATCGCTGGCCGCAGGCGGTCAGTCACGCCGGGTTGTCGCCTCCTCCCGCGGCGGCCAGCGCCGAAGCCACTCCGCTACATTGTGCGACATGTGCTACGCTGGGCCGTGAGCCGAACAATTACCCAACGAGAGCTTCGCAATGAGTCCGCCACTGTCCTACGCGAGGTGGAAGCGGGCCGAACGATCATCGTCACACGCAATGGCACTCCCGTCGCGGAGCTGCGGCCACTTCGGCCCCACCGCTTCGTGCCACGGGGGACCATTGCGGATGCAGCCGCGCGCGCACCCCGGGTCGACGCCAGCCGGTTTCGCGCAGACGTCAACGCCGTGATCGATCAGCGCATAGATGACTGAGCCGACGAGAGGATTGCTGGACACGTCGGTCATGATCGATCACGACGTGATTGATCACGCTTTGCTGCCGGACGAGTCGGCGATTGCCGCGATCACGCTTGCGGAGCTTGCCGCTGGTCCACACGCGACAGAAGACAAAGACGAACGCGCTCGGCGCCAAGACCGACTGCAATGGGCGACCTCTACATGGGATCCGCTGCCATTCGACGAGGACGCTGCCCGCATGTACGGCCGCATGTTTGCGGCAGCGCGCGCTGCAGGACAAACAAGTCGATCACGGTTGGCGGACCTGCTGATCGCCTCCACGGCCGCAGCGAATGGCCTGCCTCTCTACACTCGCAATCCATCGGACTTTGACGCGCTCAAGGCGATCATCAAGGTCGTTCCCGTCTAACTGCTCGCGCTCATTCTGGCGCCACGCGTGTGATGATCCGACGTGTCCTGCGACCCTGCACGGAGTCCTGATGAATCTTGACGGTTTGTCCTTCCGAGTTTTTGCGACAGCTTCGGTCGGTGGCGTCGGCGCCGGAACGCAATTTCACATGGTGCAGAAAGGCTCGCGCGTCTTTGGCCGCTATCAGGGCGGGTCGATTGCGCGCGGGTGTCTCGTCGGCCGCGTGATGCGCGATACGCTCTGCTGCCGCTATTCGCAACGTGAGCGTGAGCGCGGCATCCAAGGAGGCCGCTCGACCTGCGTCCTGGAGGCTCTACCGGATGGTCGCATCCGCATACACGAGCACTTCGCGTGGGCGACGCGGGAAGGCGCGGGCACCAACGTTTTCGAGCAGGTAAGCGGCGAAGCAATGTAGATCCGGTTGACCACTGCGGAGGCGATTTCGAGATGCAACAATCGCGGCCAATGAGCAGTGTGAATTCCGAGTCCGGGCTCTCCGTCAGAAAGGTACGCTCTGACGAGGGTGCCGAACTCTTCGATATCTGGTGGCGCTCGGCGACTGCCACACACACGTTTCTCAGTCGCGAAGAACTCGAAGCGCTCGCACCCTCCGTTCGCGCCCTCGGGCTCCAGAAGCTGGACACGTGGGTACTGTGCGATCCGCTCGGTCAGGCGATTGGTTTCATGGTCCTCAGCGGGCCGAGCATCGAAGCGCTCTTCATCGTGCCCGAATGGACCGGCAAAGGTGGCGGCCGCCAACTCGTTCAGCACGCCCGTTCGCTGCGCGGCCGGCTCAGAGTTGACGTGAACGAACAGAATGCGCCCGCCGTGGAGTTCTATCGGGCGCATGGCTTTCGTGTCGTCGGGCGCTCGGAGACGGATGGTGAGGGTCGGCCCTATCCACTGCTCCATCTCGAAGAACTGCACTGAAGCGCTGCGCGCGCATCTGAATCGTCACGTGCCATAGAGCGAATTGAGAGTTGCAGTGATGTTTGCATTCCGCCATTGTCCTTGTGCACGGCGGATGGCAGGCCGCAAGAACCGAAGGCGCTATTGTCCGCCGCCAATCGTGCAGCGATGTTTCACGCCGCCTGGCCACGGGACTGATCGGCCGGCACGATCTCGCGTTCGATTTTGCGTGCACTGGTTCGCTCCGCGACACGCAGGTCGTAGAGCGTCTGCAGGTTGAGCCAGGACTGCGCATCGCCGCCGAAATAGCGCGCGAGGCGCATCGCCGTATCGGCTGTGATGCCGCGGCGCTCGAGTACGATGTCATTGATGCGCGGGGTGGGGACACGCAACGCCTTGGCCAGTGCGTTGACGCTCAAGCCAGCGGGCTTGAGAAAATCCTCTTTCAGAATCTCGCCGGGGTGAACCGGCCGCATGCCGTTCTTGGGTCCCATGAATATATTTCCTCTATGAATCTAGTGGTAATCGGCGATCTCGACGTCCTCAGGTCCCGCTTGCGTCCAGCGAAAGCACAGGCGCCACTGATCGTTGATGCGGATGCTGTGCTGGCCTTTGCGATTTCCGACGAGCGCTTCAAGCCGATTGCCCGGAGGTGATCTCAAGAATTCCAGAGTTGCTGCCGCGTCCAACTGCGTGAGCTTGCGCGTGGCGACCTTCGCAATCGCCCCAAAACGCACTGACTTGCCAGTCTCATACAGCGATTGAGTATCGGAGCAGCGGAAGCTCTTGATCACGGACGCATGATATAACGAATACCGTTAAACGGCAAGCCATGGGCGATCAGGCCCCGACGCAGTGATTCTCGTCACTTTCAGCGCCGTGTGGCCAGGCAGAGCGCGCGCTCGCGGCTCTGTCGTTTCTATTCAAACTGCCACGACTCACTGAGAACCTTGGTTCGTGTCTGAGCTCGTCTCAGTATCACGCGCGCTCTCAGAGGGTGGACCTTTCCGGGCTCCTCCCGCGTGATCCGCTACTGCTGCCCCTGCGGCGGCGGCAACACCAGCTCCCTTGGATACGCGATCCACACGTACGCTGTGCCACCTCCGCACTGCACGTCCGGGCAATTCACGCCAGTTCCGCCGACCAAGCCCTTGGTCCGGCTCAATGACATCGGGGACCCCGCTGGTCCTGCGTAGTCGATCGGCGGCCCGAGATTCGGCAGATGCAGTCGCGTGCCGTCACGCTCGATCAGCACAGGAATGGCCGCTCCAGCACTCGTTATTTCTTCACCGAGCACGTCGCCCTTGTCGTTTATGAGGTAGCCCCTGATGTCCTCCCCGAGATTTTCCCGTGACCCGTTGCGCCACACGGCGCTGCCGGACTCGCAGATTGCTACGACGTCTCCCGCCGAATTGATGTCGTACCCCGCACAACCTGCGCTGTCGGGAAGTCCGGTGACGACGCCGTCCTGCCAGATCACAGTGCCGATCGACGTCCACACAAGAATCTGGTGAGCCGAATTGATGGCGATCGCTCGGCTGCGGTCGCCGAGACCAAGATCCTCAACCATGCCATTGACCCAGCGCACGGCTCGGTAAGGGCTCAGTGCTGCAACGTCGTAGCTCGACATGCCGACCACGACGAGATCGTCACTGACGTCGGCGGCCCAGCTCCCATCAGCGGGGCCATTCAGGCCGGCGAGAAGCGTCGTGGCACCATTTTGCGAGACGAATGCGCCGCTGCCGACGGCGGGGGTGCTATAGACGCCCGCGAACGCATTCGAATTCGACAGCTTGTACTCCCCGATCCGCGTAATTCCGGTTTCGCGCCCGGAGCTGATGAACATCCCACTGGTGGGATTTCCGCCGGCGGGCACCTCGAATTCGCCTAGCAAGCGCACGTTGTTGCCTTGGCCGATATAGACGCTGTTGCGATTGCCGTCCTGCACCTGGCTGCTGTTGGTGAGCAGCCCCAGCCACTGGCCGTTGTCATTGACCGCAGCCGAGCGCCACACCTGGCCCGCGGGCCACGGCACGCTCGCATACGCGAACGAGCAGTATGCGATGCTGGCGTCAGCACCGCAGATCGGCCGTATGTCGACGGTTGCCTCGTCCTTGATGTCCGGATCATCCGCGCGTGTCACGGTCACCTTGAATGGACCGGGCGTATTGCCCGCGCGGAACAACCCGCTCGATGAGATCGTGCCGCCGGTCGCGGCCCACGTGACGTTCGTCGATTCCTCACCGTCGACTCGCGCGGTGAATTGCTTCGTGCCACCCGGCGCCAGGACCACCTGCTTCGGCACGATCTCGATCGGCGCCCGCGCATGCACGGGGCCGAGCTTGAAGGGCAGCAGGCTCGCCGGCGTCGACAGGAACGTCGGCACGACGAACGCGAAGAAGTTGTCGCGGCCGGTTACGGCATCCGTCGTTTGTCCGTCCTTGTCCGCAATCCAGGACACTGGCAGCGTCGTTTGTCCTGCAGGTGCCGGAGCCGTCGCAATCAGACTTGCTGCGGCTGCGCCCTGGCCTCTCTGATATATGCGGACCTGGTCGACGTTGTACGGATAACCCGGGAATGCGACGTGCGCCGGATCCAGCCTGACCTCGAACGCGAGCTGATCGCCCGCTTTGAATTGCGCGCGATCGACCGTGAGCGATACCGCAGTCGGAGAGCGAGCCAGCTCGCTTTCGGTCGTGAAGGTCGGATCGATCGGCTGCAGCGAGCCGAAGATCAGCTCGAGCAGCTGCTGCAGATCCGCACCCGGTCCCGCCTTGCCGACGAGATTCAGTTTGTAGCCCGATTCGAGCGCTTCGTTCGTCATCGCACTGGTCACCGGGACGAACTTCGCGTCGAGCTCCGGGCCGGCGCTGAGATCGATCGCCTTGAACGAGAACGCGAGACTGCCGACGTTGATGCCGGAAGTCACTGCGCCGGCGGCCTTGGCGCGGAACTGGATGGTCGGGTCGCTCCCGAGCGTAAGGGACGTCTGCGGCGTTTCGGCGAAGAGCGTGAGGCTGTCGACGTCCGCAAAGCCGCTGCCAAGCTGATACGAAACTCCGCTCGAGAAAAACGCGTTCGCTGCCATCTCCGCGGTGATCTCGGCCAGGTTCACCTGCGCCTCCACGCTGAGCGAGCCCTTCAGCCCGATCGGAATCTCCGGGCGGATGAACGCGGCCAGCGGCCCGCTCACCGGCACGATGATCTTGAACAGATCGAGCTTGCAGCTCAGCGTCGTCGATATGGCGGCGACGACCTTGCCCGTGATCTTCGCGCTCGGGGCGAGCGACCCGGAGGCGATCAGGCGGAATTGCGTCACGGTGGAGTCGACGATTTCGAGCGCGAAGTCGAAGCCCACGCTCGGGTTCACCGAGCCCTGCGCCTCCAGCACCAATTCGTTCAACGCAGTCTCAGCCTTGCACGGCGGGCGGTCGGCGTCGGTTGCCGCGATCGCGAGCGGTTGCAAGTTCGCGTAGCGCGCTGCCACGCGAGCGGATTGCGCCAACTGCGGGGCAGCCTGCTGAGCGGACACCGGCTGCATGAACTGCCTCAGCTCATCCGGGGTGAACGCGAAGTTCACACGCAGACTGCGGAACAGCGTGGGCAGCGGCACGAGCTCGATGTCGGTATGAAATGCGCTGCCGTCCGGCTCGCCCTCGGATGCCACGACGCGGCCTGCAACGACCCGGCTGCCGGAGCCCAGTACCAGCGTGCCGGGATCGATCGAGCGCGACAGATCGACTCGATATGCCCCGGCAGGCGCGCCCTCAGTGGCGGGATCCGTGAGAATTTCCTCATCGCCGAGGACGACGACGATTTCGTTCTCCGTCAGCTCCGCGGCGGTCACGAGCACCGGATCGGAGACGATCGACGGGTCCTCACGCAGCCGCACGCGCACGAAAGCGGAGCCGGGGAAAACATTCGCGCTTACCGCACCCTGCGGCGACAAACTGATCTCGTCGGTCGCGCCGATGAACTCCAGCCGATCCATGCTGACCGCGAGCGGTTCGCCACGTGAGTTCAGCACTCGCGCCACGAGAAATCGCGACGGATCTGCGGGGGTGAGCAACACGGCGGACGGCGCGATCTCGATCTTCGTGATGGTCAGGTCCGGCGGCAGCGCGGCGAGCGCAACCAGATCGGCGGTGACGGCCGCGCTCTGCGCTCCGAAGCTGTCGACGGCTCGCAGCTCGAAGCGGTAGACACCCGCGGCGTCGGGACCAAACCGCAGAGTGTCGAGCGTGGTCTCGACCGTCGTACCGACGACGAATTGCGGCCCGGCGCTCGTGCCGCCCTGGCTCGCCGCCGGCGCGGCGATGAGCGTCACCATGTAGCTCGCAATGTGATCGCCGGCGTCCGGATCCGATGATTGCGTGAAGTCGAGCGTCGCGGCCGCATTGACCGGGCCGAGCTGCACTGTGCCCGGCGAGATTGCCAGCACTGCTGTCGGCGCGTTATTCGCGGGCGTGACTGCGGTCGCGGTCAGCTCTGCGCTCACCGCGGCGCTGGTGGCGCCGTGTGAATCGATCACGACCAGCTCGAACGAGAAGGCGCCGGGCGCATCCGGCACGAAGGGCAGCGACGTGCGCGTCGTCGTTTGCGGGACGTCGATCGCGAACACCGTGCTGCCCGCGCCGCCGCCCTGACTGGCGGCGGGAGCCGATCGCAGTACCAGCGAATAATTCGCGATGTGATCATTTGCGTCCGGATCGGACGAGCCCGCGAACGACAGCGTGACTGCACTGCCGACGTTGGTCGTGGCCGGCGTGATGTCCAGGCGCGCCGTCGGCTTGGTATTGCCAGTCACTTCCACCAGGACGCTCGCAGAAGCTACATCCGCGCCATCGGTCGCGATATACGTGAACGCGTCGGTACCGACAAATCCGGCGGCCGGTACGTAGTGCACGGCGGTGCCGCTCGAGGAAGCTGCTCCGTGCGCCGGCTGCGTCAGCGATTGGATCGACAGCGCATCGCCATCCGCGTCGCTGTCATTGGCGAGCACGTCGATGTCGACTGCCGAGTCCTGGCCGGTCGTGACTTGATCGTCAGCCGCGAGCGGTGCGCTGTTGGTCGCCGTAATGGATGCCGAAGCCGGCACGCTGTTTCCGGTGCCGTCGCTCACGACCAGTTGCACGACGTACAGGCCGGGGCGATCGGCGTCGAAGACGGGCGTCATGGCGTTCGCGTCGGTCAATGCTGCTGCGCTGCCGTCGGGGCGCGAGAGGATCGACCAGCTGAACCCCAGTGCATCTGCATCGGGATCCGACGATGCCGTGCCGTCGAGTTGCACGCGCGCTCGCCAATTCACCGATGCCGGCGCGACGACGACCGCGGTCGGCAACGTGTTGACGGTCGAGAGCGCAATCGTGTCCGGCGAACTGTCGGTATTGCCGTCGTTGACGATGAGCTGCGCAACGTAAGTTCCCGGCCGATCGATCGTCAGCGATGCAGTCGCCGTGTCCTGTCCTTGCAGCGTTGCCGCGCTCTGCGCCGGGCGCGAGCTGAGCGACCAGTTGAACGTCAGCGGGTTGCCGTCGGCGTCGGTCGAGCCCGTGCCGTCGAGCTGCGCCGTGTCGCCGACGTGCACCGTCTGGTCGGGACCGGCGTTCGCGACCGGCGGAGAATTTCGCGTCTCGGTCGAGATTTTCATGGTGTCCGGGGCGCTCGCGACGCTGCCGTCGTCGACGATCAGCTCGATCGAGAACGTCCCGGGCAGATCGGGCGTGAAGGTCGCGCGCACCTGTGCCGGATCGACGATGGCGGCCTGACTGCCCGCGGGCGCTGAGGTGAGACTCCACGCATAGGTGAGCGCATCGCCATCGATGTCGCTGGACGCACTGCCATCGAGCATGACCGGCTGCCCGACGAATGCCGTCTGGTCCGCGCCGGCGTTGGCCACGGGCGCGCTGTTCAGGGTGCTGATCTGCACGGTGTCCGGAGCACTGTCCACGACACCGTCGCTGACGATCAGCTGCACGATGTAGTCGCCGTCCCGGTCGGGCACGAAGGTGGGCTTGACGTTCGCTGGATCATCCAGCGATGCGGCGCTGCCAGCGGGCCGCGTGACGAACGACCAGCGGTAGGTCAGTGGCTGACCGTCCGGGTCGGAAGACGCGCTGCCGTCGAGTGACACGACCTGGCTGGCATACACCGTCTGGTCTGCACCGGCGTTTGCGAGCGGTGCCCGGTTCGTGTTGCCGCAATTGGCGCAGCTCAAGACCCACTCGAGGGATTCATTGATGCTTGCGACGAACTGCAAAAGTGTCCGCAGATCGCCGCCGGCCGGGAGCATGACGCGCAGCTTGAACGTGTCGCCGCTGATGACTGGCCGGCCAAGCCCGGTTCGCGGCACGTCGCCGAAGCTGACGTCGCCATCGAGCACGATGAAACGGGGAAAGCGGCTGGTGAGGCGTGCGGTCACCTCGAACGCCTTGTCGCCGAGATTTGCGATTCCGGCGCGCGCGGTGACGTCGTAGGCCCGCGGATCGCCACGGACAGCCTGCACCTGCGTCACCCGATAACCGAGCGGCGAGATATGCAGCGCTGGCGAGGCGTAAGCGGCGACTACGACAAATTGCAGGAGCAGGGCGGCGGCCAGCCGGCCCGCGCTCCCTCTGGCGCACATGTTCATCGACATCCCCGGATTCGGCCTTCCCATACATTCATCCGGAAAACGGGGATGCGTGGTTACAAGGTGCGCATGCTCGCGCAAAAGTCGTCGGAAACCGCCCTTGCCGGGCCAATTCTCCCCACTCTCGCCGTCGCAATGTGATTAGACTGTGGCTCGGTCTGTGAACCTCCGACCTGCCCGCCCCTGAGCCCTCGCCGTCCTGGCGAATTCCGGCCAGCGACTGTCACCTCCTGGTCCTCCCCGAACGAGCCAGGCGGCTTCGCCCGGCATCTTTTCGTTCCATGCCTGGAGGAACCCGCGTGGGCAATCCTGCTGTCAAGAATCCTCGGTCAGACCAATGACGTTGCTGCGCGTGAGCTTCCACGGCGGCGCGGACGTGACACCGACGATCCTGTTGATTCCGAGCCTGCGCTTCTGCGCCGACGGCACCCTGCGTCATGCCAACGACCGCATCGTGGCCCGCTGCGAGGCTGGACTCTGGGGTGTCCACGGTCGATCGCATCGCGAATTCGTCTGCGAGGGACCGGTGCACCTGCGCATGATCACACGCCGCGGCGCTGCGCCCGTGCTGCACGGACCCTATCCATGTTTGCGGACGCTGAATGGCGTGCTGTACGCGGGCGACCACTGCCTTTGCGTGCGCATGCCGGGCCGTGACGCGGCAGATGCCGCAGGTTTTCACGAGATCGCGCTGCTCGCCGAATCTGGACCGGGAGCTGTCGAGATCGGTTCGAACGCGGGCAAATCGCCTGACTACCCGATATCGCCGGCCAGGTGAAATGCCACGTTGAATGACTGAGCCCGTGCCAGATGCCGAACGCCGCCGCGGATGCGAGGATCACGACCCACGGCATTTCGTCGAGACCGTTGCGGCGCAACCCAAGCAGCAGCGCCGGCAGTATGCCGCGATAGACGAGCTCCTCGGACAAGCCGGGCATCAATGCCTGGAAAGTCAGAGTTTCCGCGTCGGGCGCGCCGGGCTTGAACAGAAGGCCGAGACAAGCTCCCCACACTCGAACTTGAGACCGACGGCCTCGGAAGAAAGCCGGAGCGTCGCGATCACCAGCAGCGAGAACACCAGGCTCGCGACCTTGCCAGCCCGATTCCAGTGAAGGCCCGCCGGCTGAAGATCGCCTGCCAGGGCCGGCATACCGGCGACGAAGTCATCGGCACCTAGATAGAGGGCGCACAGCAGCGAGCGCCGCGGCCCGCGTGTCCGCATCGCGGCCGCGCCGCCGTCTGAGTAGGTGCCGCTTTGCGGGAACTGGCTTCCGGCACGACGGAACTCACCCGCACCTGCCCTGGGAAACTTCACCATGAACTCGGTCGCGAGCCCGACGATGAACATCACCGACAGCGCCGCGATCGCGGCCCGGGCCTGCGACCGCCGCGCCTATCGGCTCTCCTCGCTCGACATCCTTCGGGGGATCGTGATCGTGGTCATGGCGCTCGACCATGTTCGCGATTTCGTGATGACCGCCGCGGTGCAGGATCCAATGGCGGATCCGAACACCGGCCCGCTGCTGTTCGCGACGCGCTGGATCACGCACTTCTGCGCTCCGACGTTCGTGTTCCTCGCCGGCACGAGTGCGGGCCTCATGGCCAGCCGCAAGACGCCCGCAGACCTCGCATCATTCCTGCTGACGCGCGGCCTGTGGCTGATCGCGCTGGAATTCCTGGTGGTGTCCACCGCCTGGACGTTCTCCCCGATGGGAATCCCGCAATTCGGTGGCCGGATCTACTTCGGGCTGCAGGTGATCTGGGCCATCGGCCTCAGCATGGTGGTACTGGCAGGTGCCCAATACCTGGGGCGGCGCGCGTGCCTGGCGCTCGGCGCCGCCATCCTGCTGGCCCACAACCTGCTCGATCCGGTCTGGCCGGCGGCGAGCACCACGGGAAGCACCGCGGGGCCATGGGCCGCGCTGCATTCACGGCAGCTCTACGAGGTGGGCGCATTCCGCATCTTCTTCTCCTACCCACTGCTGCCGTGGATCGGTGTCATGTTGTTCGGCTTCGGCGCCGCGGGCCTGTTCGAGCTGCCGGAGAGGAAGCGCAACGCCTGGCTGGTGCGCATCGGTATCGGCTTCGTCGTCGCGTTCATCCTGATCCGCGCCCTGAACGTGTACGGCGATCCGAGCCCGTGGAATGCCCACGCGAACGGCATCGCGGCCTCGATCATGTCGTTCCTGGGCACGACCAAGTACCCGCCGAGCCTTCTGTACCTGCTGATGACGCTGGGTCCGGCCGCGATCGCCTGCGCCTTCGTGGATCGACTCCCGGCTCTCGTCCGCAATGTCCTGATCACCTTCGGCCGCGCACCGTTCGCGTTCTATCTCGCGCACCTGTATCTCATCCACTTCGTGGCGCTCTTGTTAGGCGTGGCGCAGGGATTCACGGCCGGTGAGTTCGTGACCCACTACCGGTTCTTCCCGAAGGGTTTCGGTGTCGGGCTCGCGGGCGTCTATCTCGTCTGGATCGCCGTGGTCGTCGCCCTCTATCCGCTCTGCCGATGGGTGACGGGCCTCAAGGCACGGCGCAAGGACTGGTGGCTCAGCTACGTCTGATCCGAGACCAGCGCCAGCGTGCCGCGCCGCCGCTCGCCGCCGCGCGTGGCGAACTTCGCCTGCGGCAATTGCAGCGCGGAGTGCTTCAGTTCCTGGCACTGCGCCGGCAGGCGCTCGAGCAGCGGCAGCAGCCCGCTCTCGGAAACCGGCCGCGCAAACAGGAAGCCCTGCAGCGAGATGGCCGGATGAGGGAGCAGCATCGCGAGCTGCTCGACGCGCTCCACGCCTTCCACGGTGACTTCGAGCCCCAGGCCGCGGCACAGGGCGAGCGTGGCGCGCGCGATCGAGGCCGAGTGTGCGTTCTCGTCGATGCCCGCGATCAGGCTGCGG
The DNA here is from genome assembly GCA_035761265.1 of Steroidobacteraceae bacterium. Classification (GTDB taxonomy): domain Bacteria; phylum Pseudomonadota; class Gammaproteobacteria; order Steroidobacterales; family Steroidobacteraceae; genus CADEED01. The sequence goes on along the minus strand of DASTRL010000214.1, from coordinate 20,987 downwards.
TCGAGCTTGACGCGCGTGAGCGGCAACCGATGCAGCGATGCGAGCGACGAATATCCGGTGCCGAAATCATCCAGCGCGATGGCAACGCCGATGTCGCGCAGCTGGTCCAGTGTCTTGATGGTGTGCGCACCGGTCTGCAGTACCGATTCGGTGAGCTCGAGCTCGAGGCAGCGCGCCGGCAGCTCGTATACGCGCAGCAGCTCTTGCAGGCGGCTCACGAAGCGGTAATCCAGGAACTGGCGCGGCGAGACGTTGATCGCGACGCGCGCCTTCGGCCAGGCCCCGCGATGCCAGCGTGCCGCGGTGCCGATCGCGGTGCGCAGCACCCAGTCGCTGATCTCGACGATCAGGCCGGACTCTTCGGCCACGGCGAGGAATTCGTCCGGACAACGATAGCTGCCGTCCGGCATGCGCCAGCGGATCAGCGCCTCCACGTGCGTCACGCCGAATGACTCGGTGTCGATCAGCGGCTGATAGAAGAGCTCGAACTCATCGCCCTGGATGGCGCGTCGCAGCCGCTGCTCGATCGCGAACTTCGCGGAGGCCGTCGTCAGCAGCTCCGGCGTGAACGTCGCGAGCTGGCTGCGTCCGAGCGCCTTCGCACGGAACAGCGCCGCATCCGCGGCGCGCAGCAGCGCCTCGGCGTCCGGCTCGTGATCCGGGAACATGCTCGCGCCCACGCTGACGCTGACGATGACCTCGCGCTCGTCCACCTCGAGCGGTGTATCGAAGGCGCGCACGATGCTCGCACCGAAGGCAAGAATCTCCGCCGCATCCGTGGCGCCCTGCTGCACCACCGTGAATTCATCACCGCCGAGCCGCGCGGCGAAGCCGCGCTCCTGCGTGATCGATTGCAGCCGTCGCGCGATGGCGATCAGCACGCGATCGCCATACGGATGGCCCATGCTGTCGTTGAGCGTCTTGAAATTGTCGATGTCGAGGAAGAACACACCCACGCGCTCGCCGGATCGGCGCGCGCGCTCGAGCGCCTCGTTGAGCGCCTCGAACAACTGCCGGCGGTTGGCGATGCCGGTGAGCGGGTCCTGCTCCGCCAGCTCCTGCAATTGCCGCGTGCGCTCCTCGACCTTGGCTTCGAGTCGCTGCTGCGCATCCCGCGCGGCGTCACGCGCGACCGCGAGCTGCTGCGCCATCGAATTGAAGGCCGCGGTGAGCGTATCCAGCTCGCGGATGCCGCCACTCGCCACGACACGCGCGTTCTCGCCGCGCGCCAGCCGGTTCGTGGCGGCCAGCAGGCGGCGTACCGGCCGCACGATGCTGAAGATGGTCGCGGTACACAGGTAGAGCAGCACCGCGAGCACCACGGCGCTCATCCATGCCACGAGCGAGCGGTTGTGCCCCGTCTGCGCGGTCGGTTCACTGGCGAGCGCGTCGGCCAGCTGCGCATCACCCGCATCGAGAGACGTCTCGGGAAAGCGCGCCGGCAGCAGCGCCGAGAACTCACGCGCCTCGCGCACCAGTTCATCGGCGGCCGACATGCGGCGCTCCTCATTCCTGAAGAGCGCCACGCGGGTGGTGGTCAGCGACTGTGAGTCCGCGGCCATCGCCTGGTACCAGTCCGCACCCGGCGAACGGCGCAGCAGCGCTTCGCGCCCGCGCAGCGTGGTAGCCAGGCTTCGCTCCGCGCTCGCGAGCGGGCTCGTGTCCAGTTCACGCGCATCGAACGCGCCGCGTCCCGCGAACGCCGCATGCACGAGATCGAGCTGCGCGCGCACCTCGAACAACGGTTCGCGTGCGGCCGCGCGGCTCGAGCTCTTCAGGCTCTGTTCGATCGCGGCCCTGACGCGCATGTCCATGCCGGTCAGCAGGCTCGAATATCGCGTGAGCAGCTCGCGGCGCACACGGCGGGACTGGATCAGCTTGTCCGTGCTGCTCTTGTGGTCGGCGATGACGCGCGGCAGCTCGCTCGCCGCCGGGCGGGTGGCGTCGAGATACTTCCCGAGCGCCTGGTCCATCGCCACACGCGCGCGTGCATAGCGCGTGGCCGAAACACGCGTATCCGCATCGGCGTGCTCCTGCGCGGCGCGATCGAACTCGCCCAGCGCGCCCAGCACTTCGCCGGAAAGCGCCGCATGGCGCGCACGACCCATCGATTCACGCAGCTCGACGATGCGCTGCGCATCGAGCGCACTGCGCTCCAGCGCAGCGCTGCGCTGGTGCTCGAGGATGGCGACCGCGTTCTCGACGATGAGATTGGCGGTGGCCGCGAGCGCACCCACCGAGACGAAGGCGAGGATCAGCCGGGGCATGATGCCGATGCTGCCGAGGGTGAGCCATCCCTTGAGGCGCACGTAGCGGCGTCTGAGTCGTTGGCGCATGTTCATTTCAACGCCGTCCTGATTCGCTCCCTGGCGTCAGGTTCGAGGAAACTGCTTGTCAGTGTGCCTGCCCAATTCACGCTTTTGTGTAGGTCGACTCCGATAGATGCGCCGGGTCGCCATTCGCGGACAGCGCGAAATGCGGGCCCCTCCTGATAAGTGTCGCCATCCGCCGGAAAGTCCCACCCGGCGACGACAACGCTGTCGCAGCTCCTGATGCGGGCATGCGTATTTTCCACGTATTGACCGGTCCCCAGGTTCGGGCCACGGTAGCGGTACCATTTAGCGGTAACATTTTTGGAGGTGAAACGACCCGGAGCGCGGTTTTCATTCGATCTTTTTACCTGGACCCACACGGTCGTGGGTCAATCCTGAGGGGGATATCCATGATGAATTTCAGTCTCAAGAAGGTCTCTGCATTACTGTGTCTCGCGGCGCTGGGGGTCTCCACGGCGCAGGCGCAGACCTGCCTGAGTTCGAGCCAGACGGGCAACAACAACGGCTACTACTACTCTTTCTGGACGGACGGTGGTGGATCGGTGCAGTTCTGCCTGCAAAGCGGCGGGCGCTACACCTCCAACTGGAGCAACGTCGGCAACTGGGTCGGCGGCAAGGGCTGGCAAACCGGCTCTGCACACACCATCACGTATTCCGGCAGCTTCAACCCGTCCGGCAATGCCTACCTTGCGGTCTACGGCTGGACCACCAATCCGCTGATCGAGTACTACGTGGTCGACAATTGGGGTACGTACCGTCCTCCGGGTGGACAGGGCTTCATGGGCACGGTCACGACTGACGGCGGGACGTATGACATCTATCGCACGCAGCGCGTGAATGCGCCCTCGATCCAGGGCACCGCCACGTTCTACCAGTACTGGAGCGTGCGGCAGCAGAAGCGCACGGGCGGCACCATCACCCTGGCGAATCATTTCAACGCCTGGGCCTCGCACGGCATGAACCTGGGAGCTCACAACTACCAGGTCATGGCGACCGAGGGCTATCAGAGCAGCGGCAGCTCCGACATCACCGTGAGCGAAGGCGGCAGCAGTTCGTCGTCGAGCGGCGGCGGCAGCAGCAGCGGAGGCGGCACGACCAAGAGCTTCGTGGTACGCGCGCGCGGCACGGCGGGCGGCGAGTCCATCACGTTGCGCGTCAACAACCAGAACGTCGCCACCTGGACATTGAATACCAGCATGCAGAACTACACGGCGTCGACCACGCTGAGCGGCGGCATCACCGTCAACTTCACCAACGACGGCGGCAACCGCGACGTGCAGGTCGACTACATCCAGGTGAACGGCCAGACGCGCCAGTCCGAAGCGCAGAGCTACAACACCGGGCTGTATGCCAACGGGCGTTGCGGCGGTGGTTCCTACAGCGAATGGATGCATTGCAACGGCGCCATCGGCTACGGCAACACGCCGTAACGGGATCTGTTTTCCTCGCGATGACTCGAGGGTGGACGCAAGTCCACCCTCTTTTTTTCGATCCCGGACTGCGGGGCAACGCCGCCGGCTTCCTGATCATGGGCAACGCGCGCCCGCTCGGGCACAGTCGCCTTCCGCAATCAAACTACCGGAGATGACCCATGCCGCTGATCACCGTGCGAACTCTCGAAGGCCTGCTGACCGACGCGCAGAAGAAGCTCATGGTCGAACGCGTGACCGACGCCGCACTCTCGGTCGAGGGCGAAGCGTTCCGGCCGGTGACCTGGGTGATCGTCGAGGAAGTGCCGAGCGGCGCCTGGGGCATCGCCGGCGCGACGCTGACCACGCGCGACGCACGCGCGATGCGCGATGGAAAGAGCGCGTGACCTCTAGATCGCCGCGATCATCCTGATCGAGACGAGGATCTCGCCGAGATCGGGGCCGAGCCGCGCCACGGAACGCACCGGCGGGTCGCGGGGGAAGAACTTCGCGTACTCCTCGTTCAACCCTGCGAAGTCCGCCGGGCGGGCCAGCAACACCTGGACTTCGACCACATCCTCGAGCCGTGCGCCGGCCGCCTGCAGGATCTTCCTGCAATTGATCAGTGCCTGGCGCGTCTGTTCCTGGATCGTCGGCCCGGCCACCTGCTTCGTCGTCGGATCGATGCCGGGCACCCCGGTGACATAGATGGTCGAACCCACCTTGATCGCCTGGCTGTACAGCGCAGATTGCGATGCATCGGGTATCCGGATGATTTCTTTCATGGAGTGAGCCTTCTCGTCGGCAATGGCGGGGGCGCAGCAAACGATCAGTGTCAGCAGCACGGACTTCATGATCTCAGTCTGGATTCCGTCGCGGTGCAGAATCCCGGGAGACTGCCGGGATTTCTCCGGGACGAACGAGCGTTACCGTTTCGTCAGCGGGTAGTCCCCAGCATTCGCCGCTCGGGGGACTGCCATGTGCAACAGGAATGCGGCGGAAAGGCTCTTCTGGGAGCTGGTCGAGGACTTCGGGCATTGGTCCGGCCGGCAGCTGGCGCTGTGCCACGACGCTGCACCCCTGTTGCCTGCGGGCGCGGCCGCCATCGCGCAGACCACGACACATCTCATCAAGGCCGCCACCCACGCCAACCGGCGCGAATGGGAAGCGGCCGCGGACGCCTGTCTCGACATGGCGGCCGCCGCATTGAACACGCTCGGCCACGGAGAATTCACCGCCGCCAAGGACATCATCTGGGACATGGCGATGGCCGCGCACATCGCAGCCGGCAAGGACGGCGCGATGTTTCCGGAAGTGCAGCGCGAAGTCCTGCACTGCCTGCGCGAGAGCGTGGGCGACAGGGCGCTCGCGTATCTGGGGCCCTTGTCGGCCGCCTGAGGGGCGACGGCGTATGCTGTGCTCCCGACCGGAGACATCGCATGAAGGAAATCCGCCGCAGCAATGAACGCGGGCTGGCCGATCACGGCTGGCTGCAGTCGCGCCACACGTTCTCGTTTGCCGACTACCATGATCCGGAGCACGTGCACTTCGGTCCATTGCGCGTGATCAACGAAGATCGCGTGGCGCCAGGCGCAGGCTTCGGCACCCACGGCCATCGCGACATGGAAATTCTGAGCTATGTGCTCGAGGGCGCGCTCGCGCACCAGGATTCGACGGGCTCGAGTTCGGTGATCCGTCCCGGCGACGTGCAGCGCATGAGCGCCGGACGCGGCGTGCAGCACAGCGAATTCAACGCCTCGCAGGCCGAGCCCGTGCACTTCCTGCAGATCTGGATCATTCCCGACGCGATCGGCATCGCACCGAGCTACCAGGAGAAGCATTTCACCACCCAGGAGCGGCGCGGCCGGCTGTGTCTGATCGCCTCGCCCGACCAGGCCGGCGACTCGGTGCTGATCCACCAGGATGCACGCGTGTATGCCGGGCTTTTCGATGCGGAGGAGCATGCACGCTTCGAGGTGGCGGACGGCCGGCAGTGCTACGTGCACGTGGCGCGCGGCGCGCTGCACGTTGCCGGGCTGCATCTGGAGGCCGGCGACGGCCTCAAGATCACCGACGAAGGCGAGATCGAGGTTCGCGAAGGCCGGGCTGCCGAGGTGATGGTCTTCGATCTGCCGGCCGCCGACTGAAAGTGCCGGCGGGAAACGCCCGCGCCTATTGATTGGCGGCGCGCGCCAGCGTCCTGCCTTTCTCGGCGATGCGCTGCATGAGGCTGTTCCAGGATTTCACGAAGGCCTCGGCGCCGTCGCGTTGCAGCTTTTCGGCGAGCGCATCGACATCGACGCCGGCCTTGCTGAATTCCTCGAGCGTCGTGCGCGAATCGCCGCCGTCTGCGGGCATCTGCGGCGGCGTCGTGGCGATCCTCGACAATGCGAGCAGCGTCTTCTCCGGCAAGGTGTCGATGGTGTCGGGCGCGGCGAAGGCCTCGGCATACAACGACTCGGGCGCCTTCGGGTCCTTGGTGCCCGTGCTGGCCCACAGCATGCGCTGCGGACGCGCGCCCGCGGCGGCGAGCTTTTTCCAGCGCGTCGACGCGTACAACTCGCGGTACGCCACGTAAGTGCGCAGCGCGATCGCGATGCCGAGGCGATTGTGCAGCGCTTCGGGTACGTCGCTCGCGACCGCCTTGTCCCAACGGCTGACGAACAGCGACGCCACCGAGGCCACGACCGGCGAGCGCCCGGCTTCGATCCGGCGCTCGATGCCGCGTAGATAGGCGTTCGCGGCCGCGAGGTACTGCTCGGGTGAAAACAGCAGCGTCACGTTGATGGGTACGCCGTCGAAGATCGACTGCTCGATCGCGGGCACGCCCTGCGGCGTACCGGGAATCTTCACGAACAGGTTCGGCAGGCCCGCCGTGCGGTGTATCTGTGCCGCAGCCTGCACGCTGCCCGCAGTATCCGCCGCGAGCAACGGAGACAGCTCCATCGACACCCATCCATCCACGCCCGCCGTTCGATCGAAGGCCGGACGGAAGAGCTTCGCGGCGCGGCGCAGGTCATCGAGCGCCAGCTCGGTGAACAGTGCCTCGCCGGATTTTCCCTCGCGCGACTTGCGGGCGATGTCGGCATCGTAGGCGGCGCTGCCGCCGATGGCTTCGTCGAAAATCGTGGGGTTCGAGGTGAGACCGGTGACCTCGAGCTCGGTGACATAGCGCTGCAGGCGGCCGTCGTCGAGCATCTGGCGGGAGATCGAATCGAGCCACAGGCTCTGGCCGAGCTTGCGCAGGTGATGGATGGTGCTCATTTGACCTCCTTGGTCTCTTCGTGTCCGCCGAACTGCTTGCGCATGGCGGACAGCACCCGATCGGCGTAGCCCGCGTTGCCGCGCGACTGGAAGCGGCTGTAGAGCGCGGCGCTGATCACGGGCGCGGGAACGCCTTCGTCCAGCGCCGCGGCCACCGTCCAGCGGCCCTCGCCCGAGTCGGCGACGTGACCTGCGAACCCGTCGAGATTCGCATCCTCGCGCAGCGCGCGCGCCGTGAGGTCCAGCAGCCACGAGGAGATCACGCTGCCATGGCGCCACACTTCGGCGATGCGTGGCAGGTCGAAGTCGTACTGGTAGAACGGCGCGGCCCCGAGCGGCGCGGTCTCCGCGTCCTTGCTGTGCTCCTGCTTGCCGATGCCGGCGTTGTGGAGGATGTTCAGTCCCTCGGCGTACGCGGCCATGACGCCGTACTCGATGCCGTTGTGGATCATCTTCACGAAGTGCCCGGCGCCATGCGGTCCGCAGTGCAGGTATCCGAGCGGCGCGGTCTCGCCGTCGAGGCCGGCGCGCGCCGGATCGTTGCGTTCGAGTCCGGGTGCGAGCGCCGCGAACACCGGCGTCAGCTGCTCCACCACCGGGGCCTCGCCGCCGATCATCAGGCAGTAGCCGCGCTGGTTGCCGGCCACGCCGCCGCTGGTGCCCACGTCGAGGTAATGCAGTCCGCGGCGCGCGAGCTCGGCGCCGCGGCGGATGTCGTCGCGATAGAAGGAATTGCCACCGTCGATGACGATGTCCCCTGCAGACAGCAGCGGCACGAGCTGTGCCAGCACCGCATCGACCACGGCCGCCGGCACCATGATCCAGATGGCGCGCGGCGCCTCGAGGGCGTCGACCAGCTCACGCAGGTCGTATGCGCCCGTGATCTTCGCCGCGACCAGCGACTTGACCGCCTCGGCGCGCGTGTCGTGCACCACGCAGGAGATTCCCGCCGCGGCCAGCCGGCGCGACATGTTGGCGCCCATGCGCCCGAGCCCGATCATTCCCAGCGCCTGCATCCCGCACCTCCTGGGGGTCAACCGTACGCGCGCACCATCATGGACATCTGGCGCAGAAAATCCTGCGAGCGCGCCAGGCCCAGGTCCGAGGACAGGAAGGGCTCGCGATACCAGGGCCAAGGGTACACCACGCTGCGCTGCGGGCGATCGCCGCGCAATAGGACGAATTCCCGTTTGCTGAAGCCGCGCCGGATGGTGGTGCTCACCTTCTCCTGGCGGACCCCGTACACCGCCCCGTCCACCAGCACGAACAGCCCGGCCTTGTAGTTAGGCTGCGCGTCGAAGCGTTCGCGCGAGGCGGCGAAGTACGCGGCGAACACCGGCCCCTTGACCGACTGCACCTCGCTGCCGATGCCGAGCACGTGCGCGGGATTGCGCGGCTCGGCCATGGGCTCCACCTCGGCGCGCGCCGCATTGATCGAAACGCTGTACCAGGCGCGCGGCGGCGACTGGTCCGGGTGGAATCCCGCGACGCAGACGCGCCCGGAATCGGGGAGGTGACCGGTGTCATTCACGAACATGGTTGTTAGTCAGCGCCGCCCGGGGAAAGTTTTCCGCGCTGCATTATTTGCTTCGGAGGTGCGCGGGAACAATGACCAGGACGCGCGATGCGGCGTAATTCCTCTAGTTGGGTGGTGCACATCGTGCGCACGTCGCTGTTGCATCCCGGGTCGCGGAAGGAACGTCCGGTCCTCCGGCGGGACTCCGTCTATCGGCCGCACCTGGGCGCGCGCCGCGGACCGGCGTCAGTGTCCGGGGTGTGCGCTGGGCCGGTCAACGGTCCACGGCTCGATGAATACGTATTCTCGGGGGAGGTGCGCCGCCGCGAAACGTGGTAGGCGCCCGGCACACGGCGCGAACCCTGCAACGCCCGGTTCCCCGCCGCGCGCAGCCCCGGTGCATCGAGTTCGTGCTGCGGCGGCGCATTCACCGCTTCGGGGCCCTGTGAGAGTATTCCCACACCGCCATGGGTCGCGAAGGCATGGCGCGAGCGCCCCCAGTTTTCGCGTAATTGGCATTTCCGACTGACACGGCCGGCGGACCATTGCACCCGATCCTCAGAGGATTCTTCAGCAGGTTTTCGGTGGGCGCGCACTGGAACAACGAACAGATCCTGCGCGAGGAAATCTTCTCCATCGAAAGGCTCGAGCAGCACGCCGAGAGCCTGGCCGCCGCCCAGACCATCACCCGCCAGCCGGGCTTCCGCCGTTCGCTCGGCGCGCGCTTGCGCGGCAACGAGAAGGCCCTGCTCGCGGCGTACCGTTCGATCGCGCGGGCCGTCGACGAAGGCCGCAGCATCACGCCCGCCGCCGAATGGGTGCTCGACAACTACCACGTGGTCGAAGAGCAGATCCGCGAGATCCGCGAAGACCTGCCCGGCGGCTTCTATAGGCAGCTCCCCAAGCTCGCCGAGGGCCCCTTTGCCGGATTCCCGCGGGTCTTCGGCATCGCGTGGGCCTTCGTCGCGCACACCGACAGCCGCTTCGATCCGGAATTCCTGCGCCGCTTCGTGCAGGCGTACCAGCGCGTGGCACCGCTCACCATCGGCGAGCTCTGGGCGGTGGCGATCACGCTGCGCGTCGTGCTGGTCGAGAACCTGCGCCGCGTCGCACAGCGCATCGTCATCAGCCGCGACGCGCGCCAGCAGGCCGACGTCGTGGCCGACCGGCTGCTCGGCGTCAACGGACAGGCGGCCAATCCCAACGCGCTCAATGACTGGAAGCGCCGCCACGGCCGACTGACGCCGGCCTTCGCCGTGCAGCTTGTGCAGCGACTGCGCGACCAGGACCCGAAGGTGACGCCCGCGCTGCTGTGGCTGGAAAACGAGATGCGCGCGCAGGGCCTGGACGCCTACCGCCTGGTGAGCGAGGAGCACCATCGCCAGGGCGCCTCGAACGTCACGGTGCGCAACATCATCACCAGCATGCGCCTGATGTCGGATGTCGACTGGGCGGATTTCTTCGAGAGCGTGAGTCTGGTCGATGCGACGCTGAACGCTTCGACCGGCTTCTCGGCCATGGACTTCGCGACGCGCAACCTGTATCGCAGCGCCATCGAGGAGCTGGGCCGCGGCTCGCCGAGATCGGAGCTGGACATCGCGCGCCAGGTGCTCGCGCTGGCCGCGGCCGCGGCCAAGCCGCGCGAGCAGGATCCGGGATATTTCCTGATCGCCGAGGGCCGGCCGAAGCTCGAGAAGGCCATCGCCTATCGCGCCCGGCTGCGCGACCTGCCGAGCCGCATCAGCTTCACGGTGGGCGCGGCCGATTACGTCGCGGCCATCGCCTTCACCTCCGGCATGCTGCTGGCCGTGCCCCTGGCGCTGCTGCAGGCCACCGGTGTGTACGGCGGAATGCTGTGGTTGTTGGGCATTCTCGGGGCGACGCCGGCCATGGAGATCGCGGTGGCGCTGGTCAATCGCGCGGTCACCCGCGGGCTCGGCGCGAGTCGCCTGCCAGGACTCGCGCTGCGCGAGGGCGTGCCCGAGGAGCTGCGCACGCTGGTCGCCATGCCCGTGTTGCTGAATTCCCGGGCCGCCGTGGAAGAGCACCTGCACCGGCTCGAGATCCACTACCTGGCCTCGCCCGACCAGCAATTGCATTTCGCTCTGCTCTCGGACTGGGTGGACGCCAACGCCGAGCACATGCCCGGGGACGATGCGCTGCTCGACATCGCCATCCTCGGAGTCGCGCGGCTCAACCGCAAGTACGGTCCCGCTGCCGGCGGCGATCGCTTCCTGCTGCTGCATCGCCGCCGCCTGTGGAGTGAAAGCGAACAGCGCTGGATGGGCTGGGAGCGCAAGCGCGGCAAGCTCGAGGAGCTCAATCGCCTGCTGCGCGGCGACACCGGCACGAGCTATGTCACGAGCACGGGCAAGTCGCCGTGGGTGCCCGAGGGCGTGAAGTACGTGATCACGCTCGACGCCGACACGCGCGTGCCGCGCGAAGCGCCACGGCGCCTGATCGGCAAGATGGCGCATCCACTCAACCGCCCGCGCTTCGACGCGAAGCTCGGTCGCGTGGTCGACGGCTACGCCATCCTGCAGCCACGCGTGGCATTCTCGCTGCCGGTCGCCTTCGAAGCGTCACCGTTCCAGCGCGTGTTCTCCGGCGCCTCGGGCGTCGATCCGTACGCCGCCGCGGTCTCGGACGTGTACCAGGACTTGCTGGGAGAAGGCTCGTTCGCGGGCAAGGGCATCTACGACATCGACGCCTTCGAGGCGGCGCTCGCCGGGCGCGTGCCGGAGAGCTCGCTGCTGTCCCATGACCTCTTCGAAGGCATCTTCGCGCGCGCGGGACTCGCCTCGGACGTGGAAGTCGTCGAGGAATTCCCCGCGCGTTACGACGTCGCCTCCATGCGCCAGCATCGCTGGGTGCGCGGCGACTGGCAGCTGCTGCCGTGGATCTTCGGCCGCGCCGACGCGGGCTCCGCCAAGCACGGCCGCGGCCACAGCCGCACGCCGCTCATCGGCGTGTGGAAGATGCTGGACAACCTGCGCCGCTCGCTGATCGCCCCGTCAAGCCTCGCCGCGTTGATCGCCGGCTGGACGCTGCCGTTCAGCGCCGCCGTCACCTGGACCGTGTTCGTCATCCTGGCCTTCGGCATTCCGACATTGTTGCCGGTGTTCGCGGGCCTCCTGCCCCGGCGCTCCACCGTCACGCTGCGCAGCCACCTGCGCGCGCTGCGCAACGACGTGGTGCTGGCCCTCGGGCAGATCTCGCTGCTGACCAGCATGCTCGCCTACCAGGCCTGGCTCATGTGCGACGCCATCGGCCGCACGCTGTGGCGCGTGTTCGTCACGCGTCGGAACATGCTGGAGTGGATCCCGGCCGACCTGCTCGGCAACATGCGCAACTCCTTCCCGAGCTTCTATGCGCGCATGTTCCGCGGCGTGCTGCTCACGATCGGCGTCGCGGTGCTGCTGATCGTGCTCGAGGACGGCCGGCTGCCGGGCATCGCCGTGCCGTTCCTCGCCGCATGGCTGGCCGCGCCGGCCATCGCCTGGCGCATCAGCCAGACGCCGCAGGCCGCGGCGAAATCCGCGCTCTCGGCGGACCAGCAGCGCGAGCTGCGGCTCGTGGCGCGCCGCACCTGGCGGTTCTTCGAGGATTTCGTGACGGCCGAGGACCATCATCTGCCGCCGGACAACTTCCAGGAGGACCCGCGCCCCACGGTCGCGCACCGCACCTCGCCCACCAACATCGGGCTCTATCTACTGTCCATCGTCGCGGCGCGCGACTTCGGCTGGTGCGGCCTGCGCGATGCGCTCGACCGCATCGAGGCGACGCTCGGCACGCTGGCGCGCATGACCAGGTTCCGCGGCCATCTGTACAACTGGTACGACACCCGTGACCTGCGGCCGCTCGAACCGCGCTACGTGTCATCGGTCGACTCCGGCAATCTCGCCGCGCACCTGATCACCCTCGCGGGCGCATTCCGCCAATGGCAGCAGGATCCGCAGCCCCGGCCCGAGGCGGTGGCCGGGCTGGCCGACGCGCTCGACCTGGCCCGCGAGGCGCTGCGCGAATTCAGGTTCACGCCGGGGCTCACCATCTCGCGCGAGCTGGTCGAGACCGCGTTTGCGGATCTGGAGGCGGCATTGCGGCCGCCCGGCACCACGCTCGACCCGCAGCTCGACGACCTGGCGCAGGCCGCGGAGCGCGCCTCGACGCTCGTCGACCTGGTGCGCACGCTGGCGCACGAGACGCAGGTCGAACGCCAGAGCGATCTCGTCTACTGGGTCGAGGCCGCGCGCCGCACCATCGACAGCTGGCGCAGCGACCTGCTGGCGCGCGATCCGGCGGGCTTCATCGTCGAGCACCTGGAGAGCCTCGCCAACATGGCGCTGCAGTTCGCCGACGCCATGGAATTCGGCTTCCTGCTCGACGGGCAGCGCAAATTGCTGTCCATCGGCTTCCGCGCGACGGACGGCACGCTGGATCCTTCCTGCTACGACCTGCTCGCCTCGGAAGCGCGACTTGCGAGCTTCGTGGCCATCGCCAAGGGCGACGTGCCCGCGCGCCACTGGTTCCGTCTCGGGCGCACGGTGACGCCGATCGGCGCGGGTGCGGCGCTCGTGTCCTGGTCGGGCTCGATGTTCGAGTACCTGATGCCGGACCTGGTGCTGCGCGCGCCGGGCGGCAGCATCCTCGCGCAGACCAGCCGGCTCGTGGTCAAGCGGCAGATCGAATACGGCGAAGAGCTGCACATCCCCTGGGGCGTCTCCGAGTCCGCCTACAACGCGCGCGACCTGGAGCTCACCTATCAATACTCGAACTTCGGGGTGCCGGGCCTCGGCCTCAAGCGCGGGCTGTCGGAGAACAAGGTGGTCGCGCCGTACGCCACCGGGCTCGCCGCCATGGTGGATGGAGAGGCCGCGCTCGCCAACTACCGTGCGCTGGCCGCGATCGGCGCCCGCGGCCGTTTTGGCTACTACGAGGCCGTGGACTTCACGCCGAGCCGCCTGCCCGCGGGCGAAACGCACGTGCTGGTGCGTGCCTACATGGCGCATCACCAGGGCATGAGCATCGTGTCGATCGCCAACGCCTTGCTCGACACGCGCATGCGCGACCGCTTCCATTCCGACGTCGCGGTTCAGGCCACCGAGCTGCTGCTGCAGGAGCGCACGCCGCGCGACGTGTCGGTGGCGCATCCGCGCGCCGAGGAAGTCGGCACCGCCTCGCGCCTCGCCGAGCCGCAGGTGCCGCAGGTGCGACGGCTGCGCAGTCCGCACGATTCGGCGCCGCAGACCCACCTGCTGTGCAACGGCCGCTATGCGGTCATGATCACCGCCGCGGGCTCGGGCTACAGCCGCTGGAACGATCTTGCGATCACGCGCTGGCGGGAAGACCCGACGCGCGACGACACCGGCAGCTATTTCCTGTTGCGCGAAGTGGAAAACGGCCGCGTGTGGTCGGCGGGCTACCAGCCCTGCGCCGTGCAGCCGACTTCGTATGAAGTGAGCTTCACCGAGGACCGCGCGGAGATCATCCGCGCCGACGGCGACATCGTCACCACGCTCGAGGTGCAGGTGTCGTTCGAAGAGGACGCCGAGGTGCGGCGGCTGTCGATCAGCAACGCCGCGAGCCGGCCGCGCGAGATCGAAGTGACCTCGTATGCGGAGCTGGTGCTCGGCCCGCAAGCGGCAGACGTCTCGCATCCGGCGTTCTCGAAGATGTTCGTGCGCACCGAGTTCGTGGAACGCCACGCCGTGCTGCTCGCCAACCGCCGGCGCCGCGCGCCGGATGAGCCCGAGGTATGGGTCTCGCATCACGCGGTCGTCGAAGGCGCCGCGGCGGGCGCACCGCAGTTCGAAACCGATCGCGCGCGATTCATCGGTCGCGGCCGCGAGCTGCGCGCGCCGCTGGCGATGCTGGAGGGTCACACGCTGTCGGGCTCGGTGGGCACCGTGCTCGACCCGGTGTTCGCGCTGCGTTACCGCGTGAGAGTACCCGCGGGCGGCACGGTGCGCGTCGCGTTCTGGACCTGCGTGGCCGCGAGCCGCGAGCAGGTGCTGGAGCTCGCCGACAAACATCGCGACACGGTGGCGCACACGCGCGCCGCCACGCTGGCCTGGACGCAGGCGCAGGTGCAGCTGCGGCATCTCGGCATCGATGCCTCGCAGGCCAATCTCTTCCAGCAGCTCGCCGGGCACATCCTCTTCGCCGATGCCGCGGCGCGTTCGCCGGGCGATGCCATCCGCCGCGGCGCGGGCGGGCCGCAGGCGCTGTGGTCGCTAGGCGTCTCCGGCGACCTGCCGATCGTCCTGTTGCGCATCGAGGAGAACGAAGACCTGCAGGTGGCGCGGCAGTTGCTTCAGGCGCACGAATACTGGGGCATCAAGCGCCTGGCAGTGGACCTGGTGTTCCTCAATGATCGCGGCGCCTCCTATCTTCAGGACCTGCACGTCGCGCTGGAATCCATGGTGCGCATCGCCCAGGCGCGTCCGCGCATCGCCGGCGCGGACACGCGCGGCAAGGTGTTCGTGCTGCGCAGCGACCTGGTGACCGCCGAGACGCGCGCGCAACTGCTGGCGGTGTCGCGCGTGGTGCTGGCCGGACGCAGCGGCAGCCTCGCCGACCAGGTCGAACGCATGCAGCCCGCGTCCGTGGCCGCGCCCCGCCCGGCGCGTCGCGCCGCCGGCACGACGCCATTTCCCACGGATGTCGAGGGTGCACGCGACCTGGAGTTCTTCAACGGCCTCGGCGGATTCGCCGCCGAAGGGCGGGAGTATGTCGTGGCCGGCGCCGGCGGCGCGACCACGCCCGCGCCCTGGATCAACGTGATCGCCAATCGCCACTTCGGCTTCCAGGTCTCGACCGACGGCGGCGGCTATACCTGGGCACGCAACAGCCGCGAGAACGCACTCACCCCGTGGAGCAACGATCCTGTCACCGACCGGCCGGGCGAGGCTATCTACCTGCGCGACGAGGAAACCGGCGAGCTGTGGACGCCGACGCCCGCGCCGATCCGCCACGAGCAGGCGCAGTACTCGTGCGCGCACGGCTTTGGCTACAGCCGGTTCCAGCAGCGTTCGCACGGGCTGGATCTGGAGCTGACGCTGCTGGTGGCGCAGGACGCGCCGGTCAAGCTCGCGCGCCTCGTGATTCGCAACGATTCGCCGCGCCGGCGCACGCTGTCGGTCACCGCGTATGTCGAGTGGGTCATGGGTCCGTCGCGCGGCCCGAGTGCCGCGCACATCATCACGGACCGCGATGCGGAGACCGGCGCGCTGCTGGCACGCAATCCCTGGAATGCGGCCTTTGCCGGCGTGGCATTCCTGGACCTGGGCGGACGCCAGGGCGAATGGACCTGTGATCGGCGCGAGTTCCTGGGGCGCCACGGGACGCTCGACGCGCCGCTCGCACTGGTGGCCGGCACGCAGCTCGGCGGCAAGTCCGGCGCCGCGCTCGATCCTTGCGGCGCGCTGCGCAGCCGCTTCGAGCTCGATCCGGGCGCCAGCACGACCTTGCTCGTCTTGCTGGGTGAGGCGGATTCGGATATCAGCGCGCGCGATCTCGTGCGCCATCATCGCGGCACGGATTTCGATGCGCTGCTGGAGAAGACCCGCGAGAGCTGGAGCGAAGTCACGGGCGCCGTGCAGGTGAGCACGCCGGATCGCGCACTCGATCTCATGCTCAACGGCTGGCTGCTCTACCAGGCGCTGTCGTGCCGCACCTGGGCGCGCGCCGCGTTCTACCAGGCGAGCGGCGCCTACGGGTTCCGGGACCAGCTGCAGGACGCGATGGCGCTCGGCATCACGCATCCGCAGCTGCTGCGCGAGCAGATCCTGCGCGCCGCGGGCCGGCAGTTCCCCGAAGGCGACGTACAGCACTGGTGGCTGCCGCACAGCGGCCAGGGCGTGCGCACGCACATCTCCGACGATCGCGTGTGGCTGGCGTACGCCACCGCGCACTACGTGCAGCTCACCGGCGATCGCGAAGTCCTCGACACGCAGATTCCGTTCATCGAGGGGCCGCCGCTGCCGCGCGAGAAGCACGATGCGTTCTTCGAGCCGCTGCCGTCGCGTGAGTCCGCCACCCTGTTCGAGCATTGCCGGCGGGGCCTGGAAGGCGCCTCGCTAGGTCCACACGGCCTGCCGCTCATCGGCACCGGCGACTGGAACGACGGCATGAACCGCGTCGGCGAACACGGGCGCGGCGAGAGCGTGTGGCTCGGCTGGTTCCTGCATGCGACCCTGATGGCCTTTGCGCCGCTGGCCCGCGAGCGCGGCGACCTGGCGCTGGCGGGCGCGTGGCTGGGTCACGCGGCACGGCTGCGTGCCGCGCTCGAGCAGCACGCCTGGGACGGCGACTGGTATCGCCGCGGCTTCTACGACGACGGCACGCCGCTGGGATCGGCCAGCAACGATGAGTGCCGCATCGATGCGATCGCGCAATCGTGGAGCGTGATCTCCGGCGCGGGCAATCCGGCGCGCGCCGCGCGCGCCATGGAAGCGCTCGAAGCCCATCTGCTGAAACGCGATCCGCCGCTCGCGCTGCTGTTCACGCCGCCATTCGAGAAATCCCTGCAGGAGCCGGGCTACGTGAAGGCCTATCCGCGCGGCGTCCGCGAAAACGGCGGGCAGTACTCGCACGCCGCCGCGTGGACCGTGATCGCACTGGCGCTGCAGGGCAAGGCGGAGCGCGCGCTCGAAGTGTTCTCCATGCTGAATCCCGTGCGCCGCGCCAGCTCGCGCGCCGAGGTGCAGCGTTACAAGGTGGAGCCGTACGTGGTTGCGGCCGACGTGTACGGCGAAGCACCCCACGAGGGCCGCGGCGGCTGGACCTGGTACACGGGTTCGGCGGGCTGGATGTATCGGGCGGGTCTGGAATGGATCCTCGGCTTCCGCCTGCGCGAAGACCAGCTCACGATTGCACCCTGTGTGCCGGCGGACTGGCCCGGCTTCTCGATCCGCTATCTCCATGGCAGAAGCGGACCCCGGCGCACGCCTTACCTCATCACCGTCGAGCGCAAGCCGCAAGCCGACGCCACGGCGCAGATCTCGATCGATGGCCGTGTGCAGAAGCCCGGCAGGAACGTGGTGGACCTGGTCGATGACGGCGCGACGCATTCGGTCCACGTCTCATGGCGCTCTGCGCTGGCTGCCGGAAACCTCGCGGCGACGCAAGCACCCTGATTGGCGTGCGATGGGCGCTGTAGGACTTTTCCCGCAGCCCGCTTCCGTTTGTCCGGCTGTACGCCTTTGCGTCACCGCCTTAACTGTGCCGCGCCATGACCGCAGACAACGACTCCAACAAGATCGCGGCCGGATCGAGCACCACCGAAGAGCTGCGCGCCACGCTGCATCGAATGCAGCAGGAACACGCCCATGCGCAGGCGGCGCTGCGCGATTCGGACCGCCGCAAGGACGAATTCCTCGCCACGCTGGCGCATGAACTGCGCAATCCGCTGGCGCCGATCCGCCAGGCGGTGAACATCGCGCAGAATCCGGCCGCCACCGAACAGC
The DNA here is from genome assembly GCA_035761265.1 of Steroidobacteraceae bacterium. Classification (GTDB taxonomy): domain Bacteria; phylum Pseudomonadota; class Gammaproteobacteria; order Steroidobacterales; family Steroidobacteraceae; genus CADEED01. Next base: position 2,998 of record DASTRL010000214.1, on the reverse strand, counting down.
AGAAGGCCTGGAGCCACGACGTGATCACGCGTCAGGTGCAGCACATGTCGCTGCTGCTGGACGACCTGCTCGACATCTCGCGCATCACGCGCGGCACGCTCGAGCTGCGCCGCGCGCGCACGCCGCTCGCCGGCATCATCGAGTCCGCGGTGGAAACCGCGCGCCCCGCGATCGAGGCCAAGCGCCACACGCTCGAGGTGAATCTGCCCGACACCCGCCTGCAGCTGGAGGTGGACGCGCTGCGCCTCTCACAGGTGCTGTCGAACCTGCTGACCAATGCCGCCAAGTACACCGATCCGGAAGGACACATCCGCGTCGATGCGGAAGTCGCCGGCGGCGAAGTGCGGGTGCGCGTCGCCGACGACGGCATCGGCATCGCGCCCGAGGTACTGCCGCACATCTTCACGATGTTCTCGCAGGTGCGCACCGCGCACGATCGCACCGACGGCGGGCTCGGCATCGGCCTCGCCCTGTCGCGCGGATTGATGGAGCTGCATGGCGGAACCCTGGAGGCGCACAGCGCGGGCCTCGGTGCCGGCAGCGAGTTCATCCTGCGACTGCCCGCACAGCTTCCCATGCCGGCCGCGGCCAGTGACCCCACAACTCCCGAGGAGCCCGCAGTGCGGTCGCGTCGCGTGCTCGTCGCGGACGACAACATCGATGCCGGCGAGAGCCTGGCCATGCTGCTGCGGCTGGACGGGCACGAAGTGGAGCTCGCCAGCAATGGCCCGCAGGCGGTGGAGCTGTTCGACCGGATGAAGCCCGAGATCGCCATCCTCGACATCGGCATGCCAGGACTCAATGGATACGAGGTGGCGATGCGCATTCGCCAGAAAGCCCGCGACACGGTACTGATCGCGGTCACCGGCTGGGGACAGGAAGCCGACAAGGCGCGCGCGGCAGCCTCCGGGTTCGATCATCACTTCACGAAACCGGTCGAGCCGGCGGTGCTGAGTGCGCTGGTGGGCAAAGCCTGAAGCCCCTATTCTCGGGGACATGAAACACCCGCGATGTTTGTTTGGCGTGTGGTTCGCGCTGGGGCTCGCGTTGTGGGTCGTCCGGGCGCAAGCGGCCTCGGTGGCGCCCGTGGCGTCGGAAAACGGCATGGTCGTGACCGCGCAGGCGCACGCCACGCGCATCGGGGTCGACGTGCTGAAGAACGGCGGCAACGCCATCGATGCGGCCGTCGCGGTGGGCTACGCCCTGGCCGTGGTGTATCCGGCCGCCGGCAATCTCGGCGGCGGCGGTTTCATCACGCTGCGACTCGCCGACGGGCGCAAGACCTTCATCGACTTTCGCGAGACCGCGCCGCTGGCCGCCAAGGCTGGGATGTTCCTCGACGCCAAGGGCGATGTCGTCCCGAACCTGAGCACGCGCGGCTATCTGGCGGTTGGCGTGCCCGGCACCGTCGCCGGATTCGAATACGCGCGCGAAACCTACGGCACGCTGCCGCGCGAGAAGCTGATCGCGCCGGCGATCCGGCTGGCCGAGCAGGGCTTCACGCTCGAGCAGGGCGACGTCGACATGCTGCACGAGGCGACCGAGGACTTTCGCCGCGATGCGCCGAGCGCGGTGATCTTCCTGCGCGACGGCAAGCCACTCGAGGCCGGTGACACGCTGGTACAACGCGATCTGGCGCGCACCCTGCGCAACATTGCGAAGCGCGGACCCGAAGGCTTCTACCGCGGGGAAACCGCCGCGGCGCTGGTCGATGCCAGCCGCACGGGGGGCGGCATCCTGACACAGGCCGACCTCGCGGCGTATCGCGCCCGCGAGCTGCGGCCGCTCGAATGCCACTACCGCGGCTTCCAGATCGTCTCCGCGCCACCGCCGAGCTCCGGCGGCATCGTGCTGTGTGAAATCCTGCACGTGCTCGAGGGCTATCCACTCGCCGAGTACGGCTACGGTTCGGCGCGCGCCGTGCACGTGGAGATCGAGGCCATGCGGCACGCCTACGTCGATCGCAACAACCTGCTGGGTGATCCCTCCTTCGTGCACAACCCCATCGACGAGCTGCTCGACCAGCGCTACGCCGACAAGGTCCGTGCGCGCATCGATCCCGAGCGTGCCGGCGACTCGCTGCAACTGAAGCCCGGCATCGAGGTGCACGAGGGCAAGCACACCACGCACTATTCGATCGCCGACCGCTTCGGCAATGCCATCGCGGTCACCTACACGCTCAACGACTGGTTCGGCGCCCGCGTGATGGCCCCCGGCACCGGCGTACTGCTCAACAACGAAATGGACGATTTCACGGCGAAGAGCGGCGTGCCGAATCTCTATGGTCTCGTGCAGGGCGAGGCCAATCGCATCGAACCCGGCAAGCGGCCGCTGAGCTCCATGACGCCGACCATTGTCATGCGCGAAGGAAAGCCCTGGATGATCCTGGGGACCCCGGGCGGCAGCCGCATCATCACCGCCGTGGCGCTCACACTGCTGAATGTCATCGACTATGGCATGGACATCCAGGAAGCCGTCGACGCGCCGCGCATCCACCAGCAGTGGCTGCCGGACACGACGTTCGTGGAAGAGCGCGCGCTGAGCCCGGACACGAGGCGCATCCTCGAATCGATGGGGCACAAGCTGACCGTGCCGCAGCCGGAGAACCACGTCGCCGCCATCCTGATCGGCGCGCCGGCGCTCGACGCGCCGCCGTTCGGGCGCAACCGCTTCTACGGCGCGCTCGATCCGCGGCGCAACACCGGGTTGGCGCTGGGCTATTAGAGCTTGAGCTGCGCGCGCAGGAAGGCGTCCGACTTGCGCAGCATGTCGGTGCGCGCCGCGCCATCCCGCAGACTATGGTCGAGGTCCGGATAGACCGTGAGCTCGCTCGATTTGCCGGCGCGACGCAATTCCTTGTCCATCAGCCGTGACTGGCCGATGTCGACGTTCAGGTCGTTGTCGCCCTGGAACATGATCACCGGCGCCTTGAACACCGGCGCATTCTGCGCGGGCGATCCTTCCTTGATGTGCGGACCGCTGCCGATGAAATCCGCCG
>DASTRL010000213.1:0-10327 GCA_035761265.1 Steroidobacteraceae bacterium | reverse complement strand
GATCTCGCGCAACGAGCGGTCGTTGACGTCGACGACGCGTCGCCACGTCACGCGCCGCACGTCGAAACCAGCCTCGTTGCCCTGGTGACTGTGGTTGTCGATGAGCGCCGCGAGCAGATTGTTGGCCAGCGCGATGGCGGCGAAGTCACCGGTGAAGTGCAGGTTGATGTCCTCCATCGGCACCACCTGCGCGTAGCCGCCGCCGGCCGCGCCTCCCTTCATGCCGAACACCGGCCCCAGCGCCGGCTCGCGCAGGCAGATCAGCGCCTTCTTGCCGAGCTGGTTCAGCGCATCGCCGAGACCGACGGTGGTCGTGGTCTTGCCTTCGCCGGCCGGCGTCGGCGAGATGGCCGTGACCAGCACGAGCTTGCCATTGGGCCGGCCGTTCATCTTCGACAGGTAATCGAGCGAAACCTTGGCCTTGTACTTGCCGTACGCCTCGAGCGCTTCTTCGGGTATGCCGAGCCGCTCGCGCGCGACGTCGGTGATGCGCCGCATCTTCGCGGCCTGGGCGATGTCTATGTTGCTGAGTCTGCTGGTCATGGGCGGGCATCTTAGCGAGGGGCGGGCCGCGCACGACCGCCGCAGAGCGCAATGGCTGCGACTTTCGATTCGCGACCCACTGCGCTGGTGGTTGAAACGGCAGTGCGCGGTGGCCGGCACAGTCGTAGGATCGGCCACGCCAATACCACACATTGCGGGGGTCGCCCATGAAGATCGCCATGCGGGCAGCGATGCTCGTGATTCCTGCCATCATCATGCAGACCGCCGCGGCCAAGGGCGCGATCACGCGCATCGAAATTGCCGAGGGCAAACAGTCGTTGATCGTGCTGACCGGCGAGAAATCGGCCGGACAGTTCACGATCTGGAGCGGACCGGGAACGCTGGCGGGCCCGATCGACGGTGTGCGAGAGATGACGACGTCCGAGCGCGATTTTGCCGACTGGCGCGCCGGCCCCGTCGAGGCGCCGCGCAATGCGCGCACCTTCGAAGTACGCTTCTACTGCGCCACGATGCCCGGCTCCGGAAGAGCGGCGGCGCCGCCTCGTCCCTGTTACGGCGTGCGCTACGCCATCGACGAGGACACGGCCGAGGGTTACATCCAGATCCCGCCGGCAGACGACCCCACCTTTCCCTCGAACGAGCAGAGCATCGTGCGCGGAGTCGAGGGCCGCTGGTTACGTGCGACGCAACGCTGGGAGGACCTGGTGCGCGCGCGCCTCGATGCGGCCACGGCGCGCGCCGACCTGGAGCGCGCATCTATCTACCGACCCCCGGTCCGCGTGGTGCCGCTCGCGCGCGAACCCCAGCCAGGCGCCGCCGCTCAGGTGCATCGCTGATCCGCACGGGTGATGCGGCTGAGCGTTGTTAGCGAGGCGGTGATGACCCTGACTTGCGCCAGCCCCTTGGCGTACCATTCTTAAAGCGTCTTTCGTTATTCGGACGCTCACTTATATATATGCAGGGGAGGCGTCGTGAGGGAACGCAGGAATCTGGCCGTGGTGATCACCGCGAGTCTCGCGGGATTGCTGTTCGGCTTCGACACGGTGGTGATGTCCGGCGTCACGCAGTCGCTGCGCGAGGTGTTCCATCTCGACCCCGGCAGCGCCTGGTTCGGCTTCGCCGTGGCGAGCGCGCTGCTCGGCACCGCGCTCGGCGCGCTGATCGCCGGCATTCCCGGGGACCGCTACGGTTCGCGCGATGCGCTCAAGCTCGTGGGGTTGCTGTACGTCGTCTCGACGCTGGGTAGTTCGATGTGCTGGGATCTGCCGTCGTTCTACGTGTTCCGCTTCATCGGCGGCATCGCCATCGGCGCCTCTTCCGTGCTGGCGCCGGTGTACATCTCGGAGATCGCGCCGGCCGACCGGCGCGGCGCGTTGACGGGCCTCTTCCAGTTCAACATCGTGTTCGGCATCCTGCTGGCCTTCGTCAGCAACGGCATCCTGCAATGGGCGATGCACGCCTCATGGGTGTGGCGCGTGAAGCTCGCCGTGGCCGCCGTGCCCGCGGTGGTGTTCTTCGCGCTGATGTACACGATCCCGCAGAGCGCACGGTGGCTTGCGGCCAAGGGGCGGCGCGACGAGGCGCGCGCCAGCCTCGCGCACCTGGGCGTCGCGCAGCCGGACGCCATGCTCGCGGAGTTCGACAAGGCCGCCGCGCGCGAGCGCGCCGGGAGTGCCGCGCGCCTGTTCACCGCCGCGCACCGCCGCGCGATCCTGCTCGCGATCCTGCTCGCGATGTTCAACCAGCTCTCGGGCATCAACGCCATCCTGTACTACCTCAATGACATCTTCGCGGCCGCGGGCTTCAGCAGCCTGTCGCAGGATGTGCAGGCCGTGGCCATCGGCGCGGCCAATCTGATCGCCACCATGATCGCGCTACGGGTCATCGATCGCTTCGGCCGCAAGAAGCTGCTGCTGATCGGCGCCGTGGGCACGGCCGTGGCGCTCGCGGGCGTCGCGGCCATCATGGGCAGCGGTGAAGGGCGGCAGTACCTGCTTCTCATGCTCATCGCGTTCATTGCCTTCTTCGCCTTCTCGCAGGGCGCGGTGATCTGGGTGTATCTGGCGGAGATCTTCCCCACCGCGGTGCGGGCACGCGGCCAGGCGCTCGGCAGTTTCACGCACTGGATCATGAACGCCGCGATCGCCTTCAGCTTCCCGCTGATCGCGGCGCATGCGCAGGCGCTGCCCTTCGCGTTCTTCGCGGGCTGCATGCTCTTGCAGTTCTTCGTCGTGCTCGCGATATTCCCGGAAACGCGCGGCGTCGAGCTCGAGTCGATGGATCGCGCGCTCCAGGGCCGATCAGGAGTGCACTCATGAGTTCGATGAATCGCCGTTCGTTGATGGGCGTGCTGGGGGCGGGACTCGCCGTGCCGGCGCTGGCACAGGTGCCGCAGGGTTGCGGCGAGCAGCCGAAGACCGCACCCGCCTTGCAGCCGCCGCTGCTGCTCACCGACTGGGCGTGGCTCGGGCGTTATCGCGCGGACAACGAAAAGCTGCTGGCCAGCGGCACGAAGGTGGACGCGGTGTTTCTCGGCGATTCGATCACCGAGGGCTGGGCCAGCTCGGATGCGGCGTTTTTCTCGAATGGCATCGTGGGGCGCGGCATCAGTGCGCAGACCACGCCACAGTTGCTGGTGCGCATGTACCAGGACGTGATCCAGCTGCGGCCGCGCGTGGTGCACATCATGGCGGGCACCAACGACATCGCGCACAACACCGGGCCGATGACGGCGCAGGACACGAAGAACAACATCATGGCGATGTGCGAGATCGCCTGGTCGCACAAGATCCGCATCGTGCTGGGCTCGGTGCCGCCGGCTTCGAAGTACTGGTGGCGGCCCGAGGCGCAGCCCAAGGCGGAGGCGCTGGCGCTGAACGACTGGCTGCGCAGCTATGCGCGCACCATCAATGCGAAGTACGCCGATTACGCGGCGGCTTTGTCCGACGCGCAGGGCAACGTGAAGCTGGAACTTGCAAAGGACGAAGTGCATCCCACCAAGGAGGGCTACGCGGTGATGCGGCCGATTGCCGAATCGCTGCTGCGCTAGACCAACGACTGGAGGTGACGGATGGCGACGGGTTGGGCCAAGGAAGGCGCGGTTCAGGAGCAGATCGATGCGACGGTCAAGGACGCCATCCAGCGCGCCAAGAGCCAGTTGCCAACCGGGCCCTCGCTCGAGTCCTGCGCCGAATGCGGCGCGAAGATTCCCGAGGCCCGGCGTGCGGCGATTCCCGGGGTGCGCCTGTGCCTCGCGTGCCAGGAAGCCGAGGACAAGAAGGTCACGCACAACCCCGGCTACAACCGCCGCGGTAGCAAGGACAGCCAGCTGCGCTAGCGGGCCGTCGGCGCGCCCGGCGGCGGCGCCAGAAAGGGGACGAACCGGTCAGGTCCGTCCCCTTTTGCTAGGAAAGAGGGACTGTCCCCCTTAATTACATGACAGGGTCTTGTCGGCGACGGTGCCGAGCTTGACCTGCGAGAAGGCGAGGTCGAGCTTGCCCTCGGTCTCGAGGGTCAGGGCCTCGTTGACCTTGCTGACGTCGGCGCCGTTCCTGGCGAAGCACTTGAGCGGCACGCCGACGGTCTGCCACTGGCCGGCGGGCACTTCATCCAGCGTGTCGGCGAAGTTCACCGCTCCGGCGCAGCCGGCGCCGCAGGCGACACCGAGCTTCAGGTCCTTGGGCACGTCGCCTTCGCGGCGCAGGCGGACCAGCAGCATCACGTCGCCATTGGCTTCGCGCGACAGGTCCACGGCGCCTTCGCTGGTGATTTGCACGGTGCCCTTGCCGTCGCCGGCGAACACGAAGCGCCGCGCGCCTTCCTGCACCTGGTCGTCGATGGCGGTGACCTTGATGCGGCCGCCGACGGATTCGGCCGGCACCGAGCTGATGCGCGTCGTGTCGGCGCCGTTCGAGACGCGCAACGACCATGGTGCGACGGGCGTGCCCTTGTCGAAGAACGAGCCGGTGGACATGAGCTCGGCCGGAATCCCCGGATCCTCCGGCAGCGCGGCCAGCTCCTGCGGCGCCGCGTAGGTCAGGCCGAACCCGAGCGGGAACAGCGGATCGTAGTTGTCCTGACCCACGTTGAGCGGCGCACCTGCGGCATCGCGCGGCCAGGAATACGACAGCTTGCCGCTGAAGTCGTGGTTCACCGAGCCATCGGGCTTGCGGAACAGCACATCGGAGATGCCACCGCCTTCGGTGCCCGGCAGCCATGCGGCCACATAGGCATTGGCAAGATTCAGTTCGCGGTTCTGCCACAGCGGCCGGCCCGAGAGCAGCACGGCGACCACGGGGATCTTCTCGTCCTGGAATTTCTTCATGATTTCCAGGTGCTGGGTCATCGAGCCCGGCAGCGTCAGCACCTTGAGATCGCCCTGGAATTCCGCGTACGGGTTCTCGCCGAATACGACGATCGCCACGTCCGGCTTTCTCTTGTACGAGCCGTCGGTCGACAGCTCCGCGCTGCCGCCGCCCGCCCTGACCGCGGCCTTGACGCCGCCCCACACGGAGGTGCCGCCCGGAAAATCGGCATTGGTGAGGCCCGTGCCCTGCCAGGTGATGGTCCAGCCGCCCGCCTGCTTGCTGATGTTGTCGGCGCCGTCGCCCGTGACCAGCACGTGTTTGTTGGGCGCGAGCGGCAGCAGGCCGCCATTGTTCTTGAGCAGCACCAGCGACTCGCGCACCGCCTGGCGCGCGATCGCGCGCTGCTCGGGCGAGGCGAGCATCTTGAAGTCGCCGGCCAGCGGACGCTTGCTCGGCGGACCTGCCTCGAACATGCCGGCGCGGAATTTCACGCGCAGGATGCGCGTGACCGCGTCATCGAGGCGCTCCATCGCAATGGTGCCGTCCTTGACCTGCTTCAACGTGTTCTCGTACAGCCCGCGCCAGGAATCCGGCGCCATGTACATGTCGAGGCCGGCGTTGAGCGCCTGCGGGCAGTTGTCGTTGGTGCAGCCCGGCACCTGGCCGTGCGCGTTCCAGTCGCCGACGGTGAAGCCGTCGAAGTTCATGCGGTTCTTGAGCACGTCGGTGATCAGGCCCTTGTTGCCGGTGTGCTTGACGCCGTTCCAGCTCGAGAACGAGATCATGATGGTCTGCACGCCGGCTTCGATGGCCGGCACGTAGCCCGCATTGTGGATGTCGCGCAGCTCGGTTTCCGGGATCTTCGCGTCGCCCTGGTCGCGGCCGTTCTCCGTGCCGCCGTCCGCCAGGAAGTGCTTGGTCGAGGAGATCACGTGTTGTCCGCGCAGGAATTCCGGCGATGCGGGGTCGCCCTGCAGGCCGCGCACGAACACGCCGGCATAGGAAGCGACGATGCCCGGATCCTCGGAATAGCCTTCATAGGCGCGGCCCCAGCGATCATCCTGCGGGACGGTCACCGTGGGCGCGAAGGTCCATTCGATGCCGGTGGTGCGCACCTGCTCGGCGGTGACGCGGGCGATCTCGCCTAACAACTTCGGGTCGTGCGTGGCGCCGAGGCCGACGTTGTGCGGGAACAGCACGGCGCCGACGATGTTGCTGTGGCCGTGCATGGCATCGATGCCCCAGATCATCGGGATGCCCACGCCGCCATTGCTGGTGTCGATGGACGCCGCGTAGAACTCGTCGGCGAGCTTCAGCCACTCCTTCGCGGGTGCGCGCTCGTTGCCGCCCGGAGCCGAGCCGCCGCCGGCCAGTATCGAACCCAGGTGGTATTTCTTCATGTCCTCGGGCGTCATGCTCGCGATGTCACCCTGGATGACCTGGCCGACCTTCTCCTCGACCGTCATCTTCTTGAGTAGCGTCGCAACCTTTTCCTCGAGCGCGGCGTCCTGGGAGAAGGGCCACTTCGGCGAGGGCCAGATCTCGGGGTGAACCGCGGCGGGATCTTCGGGTTTTGCCGCCGCAGCCGGCGCCTCCTTGGTCGCATCCTTGCATCCGAGCAGCAGCAGAAACGGCGCCAGCATCAGCGCGGCAACGTGTTTGGACCGGACAAGAGACATGGAAGGGGACATCGAAGACTCCTGTTTTTGGGCGCCGACAGCCTATGCTGTCTCCCGCTGAAATTCGAGGGTTGGCCCCTGGTTCGTTGACAGGTTTCCGGTGGGACAGCCAGACTCGCCGCGCACTGGGGTCAGGGGGTTGAAGTGTCGGAACCGGATCGAAGAATCAGGCGCATCGCCATCGTTGGCGGTGGCATCGCCGGCTGGACCGCCGCCGCGATATTGGCGCGCAAGCTCGGCGGACAATGCTCGATCCACGTCATCGAATCCCCGGAGCCCGCGGGCGCCGGCCTGGCGGAAGCGACGCAGCCGGCGATGCTGGACCTGCTCAAGCATCTCGGCATCGAGCAGAACGATTTCGTCGACAAGACCCAGAGCACCTATTGCCTGGCCCGCCGCTTCGAGGACTGGTCGGCGACGGGCGAGAAATTCTGGCATCCGCACGGCGCCTTCGGCGCGCTGATCGAGCGGCGACCCTTCTACCACTTCTGGCACAAGGCCCGGGCGCTCGGGCTCAAGCCGAAGCTCGAGCTGTTCAGCCTCGAGACCTCGATGGCGCTGGCCAACCGCTTCATCTTCCCGACCAACACGCTCGGCGTGGCGCAGCACATGCGTTATGCGTTGCACGTGGACTCGGCGCTCGCGGCGCGCTACCTGCGTTCGGTGGCCGAGCGTGCCGGCGTGATCCGGCTGGAGCGCAGGCTGGTGGATGCCTCGCGCCGCGAAGACGGGCTGCTCGAGGAGCTCAAGTTCGAGGACGGCGGCACCTTGCGCGCCGACCTGTTCATCGACGCGAGCGGCACACGCGCACAGCTCATCGGCGAAATCCTCGGCGTTCCTTTCGAAGACTGGAAACATTGGCTGCCCTGCGACCGGATGCTCGCGGCACCCGCCGCGCTCGAGGAGACGCGCGCGCCGTGCGTGCGGATCCAGGCGCAGGCCGCGGGCTGGCAATGGCGCATGCCGCTGCAGTCGGCGGCCGGCGCCGGCCAGGTCTGGTCGAGCGCGCATCAGGAAGAAGAGGCCGCGCGCGCGCAGTTCGAGGCGGGCGCGGGCGCGCTGCTCGCGCAGCCGCGGCTGACCTCGTTCGCGAACGGACGCCGCCGCCAGGCCTGGGACAAGAACGTGATCGCCATCGGCGCGGCGGCGGGCTTCCTCGAGCCGTTGGTCGCCAGTGACGTGCACCTGCTGAGCAGCGCCATGTTCAACCTGCTCGATCACTTCCCCGACAAGCAGTTCGACGCCGCGGTGATCGCCAGCTTCAACGCCGGGATCCGCGAGGACTTCGAGCGCGTCCGCGACTTCATCCTGCTGCACTACCGCGCGTCGCGCCGCGACGATTCGCCGTTCTGGCAGCAATTCGCACCCATGGCGCTGCCGGAGAGCCTGCAGCTCAGGCTGGACTTGTACCGTGCCAGCGGACGCATCATCCAGCACGGACCCGAGCCGTTCACCGACCTCGACTGGTTCTTCGTGTTCGAAGGCATGGGCATCGTGCCGCGCGACTACGATCCGCTGGTGGACGTGGTCGATTTCGAGCAGGTCAAACGGCTGATGCTGGCCGTCTCGCAGAAGGTTTCCGCCGACGTCGCGGCGGCGCCCACGCACGACAGCTTCTTTGCCGCCGCCAACGCCAGGCTCGCCGGTGCGCGCAAGGCGGCCGCGGCATCCACGGGCTGAGCAGGCGCTTGTCACCCGCTGCCAAACTACTCGCCGGTGTCGAATTGGGCGGCACCAAGTGCGTTTGCATCCTGGGCACGGGTCCGGATGAAGTGCGCGCGCTCGAGCGCCTGCCCACCGGCGATCGCGAGGAGACGCTGCGCCAGATCGAAGCGGTGCTCGAGCGCTGGCGTTCGCAGCACGGCAGCCTGCGCGCCCTGGGCATCGCCTCGTTCGGTCCGGTGGACCTGAAACCGGGATCGCCCACCTTTGGATGCATCACCTCCACCACCAAGCCCGGCTGGCGCGACACCGACGTCGCGCAGCGGTTGGGTCGCAGGCTGGGCGTGCCCGTCGGCTTCGACACCGACGTGAATGGCGCGGCGCTGGCGGAAGGCCGCTGGGGCGCCGCGCAGGGATTCGACGACTACGCGTACGTGACCGTCGGCACTGGCATCGGCGTCGGCAGCATCGTGCGCGGGCGGCCGATCTTCGGCATGAACCACACCGAGCTCGGGCACGTCCGCGTGGTGCGCAAGGCGGGTGACCGGTTCGCCGGCGTGTGTCCGTTTCACGGCGATTGCATCGAGGGCCTGGCGTCCGGCCCGGCGATCGAGGCGCGCGCCGGCCAGCCCGCCTCACAACTTCCGGCGGATCATCCCGCCTGGGAGTTCGTGGCGCACGGCCTCGGGCAGCTCCTGCACACCATGGTGCTGGCCACGGCGCCACAGCGCATTTTCCTGGGCGGCGGCGTGATGAGCGCGCAAGCCCACCTGTTCGAGCGGATCCGGGAGGAACTGCGACGCAGCCTGAACCGTTACGTGGAAGGTCCGGAACTCGAAGGCGGCCTCGCGCAGTACATCGTGCCGCCCGGGCTGGGCACGATGTCGGGCCCTCTCGGCGCGCTGGCGCTCGCCGCCGACGCGGAGCTGCAGGTCGCCGTGCAACAGGCACCGGTCGCCAGCGCCGCGTCGCGATGATCCATCGGCCGGGCAATCCGTCTCATGGCAAGGGCATGCGGCTCTCGGGCACCAACCTCGAGCGCGCGGGTGATCACAACCAGCGAGTGACGCTGCACGCCATCCGCGTGAACGGCCCGATCACGCGCGCCGAGCTCGCGGCGATCACGGGGCTCACGGCGCCCGCCATCGCCAACATCACCAAGCGGCTGCTCACCGACAAGCTGATCCAGGAGGCCGGGCGGCGGCGCGGCGGCCGCGGCCAGCCGGCCACCAAGCTGGTCATCAACCCGGACGCCCGGTTCTCCATCGGGCTCAACGTCGACCGCGACCACATGACCATGGTGGTGCTGGATTTCGGGGGCCGGGTGCGCGCCCGTGCTTCGACCGAAATGGCGTTCGCGATGCCGCGCGACGTCGAGCAGTTCTTCCGCAAGGGCGTGGACAAACTACTGGCGAAGGTCGGCATCGGGCGCGAGCGCCTCGCCGGCGTCGGCGTCGCGGTCCCGGACGACATGCCGAAAGCCGTCACCTTGCCGCACCAGCCGACCGACTACGGCGTCTGGGCGCGCACCGACGTGGCCTCGCTGCTCACGGGCACGCTGCAGGTGCCGGTGTTCGTGGAGAACGACGCGGCCGCGGCCACCATGGGCGAGATGCAGTTCGGGCTGGGCAAGAAGTACCAGACCTTCTTCTACATCCTGATCACGGCGGCGCTGGGTGGCAGCCTGGTCGTCGAAGGCAATCATTTTCGCGGCGCCACCGGGCGCTCGGGCGAGCTCGGATTGCTGCGCGGCCGCGATGCCAACGGCCACGAACGGCAGATCCAGAACATCGTGTCGCTGTCGGCGCTCTACAGCCGGCTCGCCGCCCAAGGCATCCGGGTTTCCGAGCCGCACGAGCTCGAAGCGCTGGACGACAGCGGCAAGGCCATCATCGACGCCTGGGTCGAGGCGGCAGTGGATTCGCTGCTCGACACACTGCTCGCCATCAACTGCCTGGTGAATCCAGAGGCCATCCTGATCGGCGGCCGCCTGCCCGCGAGCATCGTCGATGCGCTCGCCACGCGCCTCAACCAGCGGCTCGCGGCGCATGCCGGCACCGTGCCGTCGATCGCGCCCGTGGCGCGCGCGGCGCTGTCGGATGACGCGCCGGCGGTGGGCGCCGCGATCCTGCCGTTCAGCCACCGACTGCTTCCGACCCGCACCGCGCTCATGAA
>DASTRL010000212.1:0-24785 GCA_035761265.1 Steroidobacteraceae bacterium | reverse complement strand
CGGGAACCGGCACCATCGACGAACGCAACACTGCCGAGGTCAATGGAACATCCGACAATCCGAACACCTGCTCGGGGCGCGTCGGCAACCCGGGGCTGAAACCTTTCAAGGGGCACAACCACAACCTGACGGTCGAGTGGTATCCCACCCAGGACCTGATGTTGTCGGTGGCGCGCTATCGCAACGAGATCATCACCGGCGCGCCGATCAACGCCAATCTACCCGCCTCGAACCTGTTCGCGGGCGGTGAAGCGGTCGATCCGGTCACGGGGCAGCCGCTCTCGGACTTCGAATTCACCTACCCTTCCTACGTCAACGGCCCGTCCGGGACCCAGCTCGGCTGGGAATACACCGCAAAAGTCGCGTTCACCTTCCTGCCTTCGTTCCTCCGGCATTTCGGCGTGGATGCCAACTACTCCAGATTGTCCTTCGAGGATTTCGCGACCTCGCGGGACCTGATCACCGGCGCCTTCAACCCGCCGCAAGGTCAGCGCGATTACTTCAAGAATTTCACCTTGTGGTACGACGACGGCAAGTTCAACGCCAGCGTGTCTTACCAGGGCCAGTCCGCATTCTTCGACTTCATCTCCTCGTGTTCGAACGCCATCAACAACTATCCGACGTCGTTCGCGCAATGCTCGGGGCAGACGATCCGCACGCCCTACAATCCGGGCGGCACGACCTTCCGGGAGGCCACCGAGTTCTGGGACCTGCGCTTGAACTACCAGTTCAACGCGCATTGGAGTGCCTTCCTGACGGGGCGCAACATCACTCGCGAAGCGACCTACCGCAGCATCCAGCCCAACAATGTCTACTCCGACGGGGCACCGACCCTGCAGCAATTCAGCTACGGCGGCGCACGCTGGCAGTTCGGGCTGACCTGGGAGTACTGAGCGCTGATATTCAGTCCGGGGGCCGTTGTGCTACAAGCGGCGCATGGAGGAAAAGTTGCTGGACGCGCGCTGGCACGACTGGCTGCGCGACAACATGAAGCTCGGCTGCGACCTGCTCGAGCTGATGAACACATTGCGCAAGGCCGGATACTCCGACGCGGCCATCGCCGCCGGGCTCGACGCGGTACGTCCCACCGGCGATGCATTCGCGGACGGCGCGATGCAGCCGCCGCCGCTGATTCGCCGGGCGCCCGCGAACCTGCGCCGCTTCGATCACCCGGACGTCGAGTTGTACGAGCTCGAGAACTTCCTGAGCCGCAGGGAATGCGACAAGTTGTTGGCGCTGATCGCGCATCACCTGCGGCCCTCCACCGTGTCGTTCGACAACGGCGACAGATACTTCCGCACCAGCCAGACCTCGCACCTCTCGCATCTGAAGAGCCCGGTGGCCACGAGCACCGACGAGAAGATCTGCCGCACGCTCGGCATCCGGCCGGAGTACGCCGAGGGCATCCAGGCGCAGCGCTACGACGTCGGCCAGCAGTTCAAGCCGCACTGGGACTATTTCGAGCCGGGCACGCGGGAATTCCTGCGCTTCGCGGGCACGCGCGGCAATCGCACCTGGACCTTCATGGTGTATCTCAACGAAGGCATGGAAGGCGGCGGCACGCGCTTCACGGAGCTGAACCACACGTTCCAGCCGAAGACCGGGCTCGCGGTGCTGTGGAACAACCTCAAGCCGGACGGCACGCCGAATCCGCTCACCAAGCACAGCGGTGAACCGGTGACCGGGGGACACAAGGTCATCATCACCAAGTGGTTCCGCGCCATCGGCGAGGGCCCCGTGTTCTACGACTAGCGCTTCGACCGGGCTCAGCCCGCCTTGTAGTGCCACCACTCGCGCAACGCGCTGCACCGGCCTGAGGCGTCGAATTCCAGCACGAACACGCCATCGAGCGCGGCGCCGGCGCCATCCGCCGCCTGCTCGAACGTCGCCGACCAGTGCGCCACGCCGGTGTTGCCGTTGACGGCGATCACCCGGTATTCGAACTCGACGTCGCGCTGGCCCGCGGTGACCTTGCGCCAGTAGTCCTCGATCGCCGCGCGGCCCTGCATCGGCGCATCGAACGGCATCTCGTGGTAGATAGCCCGCTCGCTGAACAGCCTGCCGGCGGCCGCCGGATCGCGCGCCTCCCAGGCCGCGCCGTATTTCTGCAGCCACGCCTGCAGCGCGGCGGGCGACAGCGTGGCCGACTCCGCGGCGCCCGCCAGCATCGGCAGCAGCGCGCCCAGGACGCACAGGCGAAAAGCGTGTTTGAGCATGGCATTCCCCGCGAGTTGGTTGCCGCGAGGATACGCTCCTCAGATCATTTCCAGCGACTGCGGCTCGGTCGGCGGCGGGAAGGCGCGATCGATGTCGTCCAGATCCTGCTGCGTCAGCTCGATGGCCAATGCGCCGGCGTTCTCGCGCACGTGCTCCGGCGAGCCGGTGCGCGGAATCGCCACGACGCCATCGCGGCGGATCACCCACGCGAGCGCGACCTGCACGGCCGTCGCCCGGTGGCGCGCGGCCACGTCGCGCAGCGTGGAATTGCGCAGCACCTTGCCCTGCTCGATGGGTGTGTAGGCCATGACGTTCACGCCGCGCTCGCGGGCGCGCGGCAGGAGGTCGTACTCGATGCCGCGCCTGGACACGTTGTACAGCACCTGGTTGCTGGCGACCTCGCGGCCACCGGGCAAGGCGGCGAGCTCCCGCAGGTCCGCCATGTCGAAATTGCTCACGCCCCAGTGGCGGATCTTCCCGGAGGTCACCAGCTCGCCGAATGTCTCGACCACCACCGCGAGTTCCTCGCCCTGGCGCCAGTGCAGCAGGTACAGATCGATCCGATCCGTGTGCAAGCGCCGCAGGCTGCGTTCGCAGGAAGTCACGATGCTCCTGCGGCTGCGGGCATTGCCGGGCAGCACCTTGGTGACCAGGAACAACCGGTCGCGCCGGCCGGTGATGGCCTCGGCGACCAGCTCTTCGGAGGCGCCATCGCCATACATTTCAGCCGTGTCGATGAGCGTCAAGCCGAGATCGATGCCGAGCTGCAGCGCGGCGATTTCCTGCTGGCGGCGATCGCGCCGCTCGCCGAGCTGCCAGGTGCCCTGTCCGAGAACCGGTACGGGATGGCCCGCGATGCTGGTGGTGCGCATGCCTCGAGCTTACCCGGATATGATTCGCGCATGAGCACCACTCGCCGGGAATTCGTCATCGCCACGGGCGCAACGCTCGCTGCCACGCAGTTGCCGGCGCAGTCCGACAACTCGCAGGCGGATGCCGCCGCCGAAAGAATGCTGGCGGAGTTCACCGAGGAGCTGCTGGTCGACTATCCGGAGAGCGCCTCGATGCTGGGCATCGACAATGGCACGCGTGCCGCGCTCAAGTCGAAGCTGACCGATCGTTCGCCCGCCGGCCAGCAAGCCATCGCGCAACGCGCGGCGCGGCGTCTCGAGCGCCTGAAGACCATCGATCCGCGCACGCTCGGGCCTGCCGCGCGCATCGACGTGGACGTGGTCCGCACCGTGCACGAGATCACGCTCGATGGATTCGCGTTTCCGTACGGCGACGTGGCGCTGCTCGATTCGAACTGGTCGTATCGCAATGCGCCCTACGTGGTCGCACAGAACACCGGCGCCTTCCTGGAAATCCCCAGCCTGCTCGACGAGCAGCACACGGTGAATTCGGCCGAGGACGCGGATGCCTACCTCGCGCGCCTCGTCGACTACGCGAGCCAGCTCGACGGCGAGACCGAGCGCTTGCGGCAGGCGGCGGCGCAGAACGTGATCGCGCCGAACTTCCTGCTGGACAAGACTCTGGCGCAACTGCGCGTGGCACGCGACGGCAGTGTCGCGGACTGGTCGCTGGTGAAGTCGCTGGCGCGGCGTTTCGATCGCGGCGACTACGTGGCACGCGCCGCGCAGCTCGCGGCGGAGCGCATCGCACCGGCGCTCGAGCGGCAGTACCAGGAATTGCTGGAGCATCGACGTCGCGCCACGAGCGACGCCGGAGTCTGGAAGCTGCCGCGTGGCGACGAGTACTACGCCTGGACGCTGCGCGCCGGCACGACCACGCGCATGACGCCCGGGCAGATCCATGAGCTCGGCCGACGCGAGCTGCGCGAGCTGCATGCGCGCATGGACGGCATCCTGCGCCAGCAGGGCCTGACGCGCGGCACCGTCGGCGAGCGCATGACGGCGCTCGGCAAGGATCCGCGCTTCGGCTTCGAGGCGAGCGACGCGGGTCGCGCGCGGCTGATGACCTTTCTCGCGACGCGCGTGGCCGACATGCGCACGCGCCTGCCGCGCGCGTTCGACACGCTGGTGCCGGGCAATTTCGAGATCAAGCGCATGGCGCCGGAAGTGGAGATCGGCGCGCCCAGCGCCTACGGCGGCCCCGGCTCCATCGACGGCAAGGTGCCGGGCAAGTTCTGGATCAACCTGCACAACCTGAGCGTGTTCACCACGTACAGCCTGCCCACGCTGTGCTACCACGAGTCCATCCCCGGCCACGTCTGGCAGGGCGAGTACACCTTCAAACTACCGCTGATCCGCTCGCTGCTCGCGTTCAATGCCTACTCGGAGGGCTGGGCGCTGTACGCCGAACAGCTCGCCGACGAGCTCGGCGTCTACGACGACGATCCGTTCGGCCGCCTCGGCTACCTGCAGTCCATCGCGTTCCGCGCCTGCCGCCTGGTGGTCGACACCGGCCTGCACGTGAAGCGCTGGACCCGCGAGCACGCCATCGAGTGGTTCTCGCGCACCAACGGATCCTCGGTCGACGAGGTCAGAAGCGAGGTGGACCGCTACTGCGCCTGGCCCGGCCAGGCCTGCGGATACAAGGTGGGACACAGCGAGATCAACCGCCTGCGCGCCCGGGCGCAGAAGGCGCTGGGGCAGAAGTTCGATTTCCGCAAGTTCAACGATGCCGTGGTGACGGGCGGCGGCGTGCCCATGCTGACGCTGGCGCGCAGCATCGATCGGTTCATCGCCGGCGCACACGGATAGTTTTTCTCGCCGCCGTCATCGATTCCGACTCCCGGCGCGCAGCTCCGGTGCTAAGTTCGTCACCCATGGAACTGCATCGCGGACGGCTCATCGATCACATCCAGCTCGTGGTCCGGGACATCGCGGCCAGCAAGCGCTTCTACAAGGCGGTCTTCGAGGTGCTGGGCATCCCGCCGGGCGGCGAAGCCGACGACCACCTGTGGGCGGATGAGCTGTTCATTTCTGCGCGCGAAAGCGATGCCGCGCTGGGCCAGCTCACCGGCCGCGCGCACATCGCCTTCCAGGGCAAGGATCGCGCGACGGTGCAGCGCTTCTATCACGCCGCCCTCGCCGCGGGTGGCCGCGACTTCGGCGCCCCGGGTGAGCGCAAGTACCATCCCGGCTACTATGGCGCCTTCGTGCTCGACCCCGATGGCAACAACATCGAAGTGGTGTTCCACGGTCCCGCCACGAAATCCGCGGAGTCCGTGCAGGTCAGCTTCTGATCCATGACCAAGCTCGTCATCGCCCTGTCGATCGTCGCCGTGTTCTTGATTGGCGGCCTCGCGCAGGTCTGGCGCACGCGCCGGCAACCCATGGGCACGCCCGAGCAGCTCGAGCGCGCGAAGCAGCGCAACCGGGAGCTGGAGGAACAGGAACGCCGCGAGCGCGGCGACTGACCAGCCTCAGCGCGGCACGTAGTCGAGCGTGACCTTGCGCGAGACGATGCCCACCGCACTGCCGCCATGGAACGCCGGATCGACGCCGCCGCGCAGCTCGTGGCGCACGGTCACGACGATGGCGCAGCGGATCATCGGCGAGGTCGCGTTCGTGCGGGCAAAACTCGTGATCCGATCGATGTCGACGGTTTGCTGGCCATCGCGGTCCGAGTCGACGCCGAGCGAGCCGAACGAAAATCCATGCGGCCCGGTCATGAACGTGCAATCGGCGTCATACAACAGGTACACATCGGCGGGAGCTCCGTTGGGTGCCCACGAGACCGTCACCACGTCTCCATCCGTGACCTGCTGGCGGTCGGCCGGTGTCACGATGGTGAATGCCGGCGGCAGGGTCACGTGGGTGTTCGGCGCATCCTGCGCCTGGCGGCGGTCGAACTTCACCACGTAGTCGACCCCCGGCTGATAGTTCAGGCGGGCAATGTAGTCGGGCTCGAACACCGAATCGTTGTCGGCCATGCTGCGACACTGCCCGATGACGCAGGCTTCCAGGAAATCGCCGCCGTCCAGCCGGTACGAGGTGGCGAGCGCGCGGCCGTCGTTCAGGTTCGCGCGCACGACCGCGGTCCCGGGTTCGCTGGACTCGACGGTGAGATCCATGCTCATGCGGTTGGTCGGCATCGGACCGCCGCTGGGTCCGCTGGTGGAACTGCTCTTCGGACCGCCGCAGGCCTGCAGCAGCAGTGCCGTGGCGGCCGTCACCAGCAATCGATGGCGTCCGGAATTCGTTTGCATCGCCTCTCCCTCGGGTGTGTCGTTGTTGTTAGGTGGCAAACCATTACTCCACCAGCGATGCGAAACAACTGACCGCGGTCGGGTAGCGGATTCCGGTACTTCGGGCCACGGACGTCGCTACCCGCGGGTTGCGCTGGCTGGCTGGAGGCTGGATGCTTCCGGGTCCGACTCAATCGCCATTTCGAGGAAAAATTGCCCCAGATCCGCGTCCGCATCGATCAGATCATCGAAGACGTCATCCGCCGCAACCGCGGCGAGACCGAGTTCCACCAGGCCGTGCGCGAGGTCGTCGAATCGCTCGGCCCGGTGTTGCGCAAGCATCCGCAGTACGCCGACCAGAAGGTCATCGAGCGCATCTGCGAGCCGGAACGGCAGCTCATCTTTCGCGTGCCCTGGCAGGACGATCAGGGCATCGTGCAGATCAACCGCGGCTTCCGCGTGAATTTCAACAGCGCGCTCGGTCCCTACAAGGGCGGATTGCGCTTCCATCCCTCCGTATACCTCGGCATCGTGAAGTTCCTGGGGTTCGAACAGGTCTTCAAGAACGCGCTCACCGGCATGCCGATCGGCGGCGCCAAGGGTGGCGCGGATTTCGATCCCAAGGGCAGGTCGGATGGCGAAGTCATGCGTTTCTGCCAGAGCTTCATGACCGAGCTGTATCGGCACATCGGCGAGTTCACCGACGTGCCGGCCGGCGACATCGGCGTCGGTGCGCGCGAGATCGGCTATCTCTTCGGCCAGTACAAACGCATCACGAATCGCTACGAATCCGGCGTGCTCACGGGCAAGAGCCCGGATTGGGGCGGCGCCCTCGTGCGCCGCGAAGCCACGGGCTACGGCCTGGTGTTCTTCCTCGAGGAAATGCTCAAGGCGCGCGGCGCATCGCTGCAGGGCAGGACCTGCGTGGTGTCCGGAGCGGGCAATGTCGCGATCCATGCCATCCAGAAATTGCAGATGCTGGGCGCGAAAGTCGTCGCCTGTTCCGACTCCGACAACGTGATCCACGACGCGGCGGGCATCGATCTTGCCGTCCTGCGTCAACTCAAGGAGGTCGAGCGCAAGCGCCTGCGCGAGTATGCCGCGCTGCGTCCGCGCGCGAAGTGTCTGCCGGCGAATGCGCTCTGGAGCATTCCGTGCCAGGTGGCCCTGCCCTGCGCGACGCAGAACGAGCTCGATGCCGCCGGCGTCCGCAGTCTCATCGCCAATGGCTGCATCGCGGTCGCCGAAGGCGCCAACATGCCGACCACGCCCGAGGGCATCCGTCTGCTGGCGGAAGCGAACGTGGCCTTCGGCCCCGGCAAGGCCGCCAATGCGGGCGGCGTCGCAACGTCCGCCCTGGAGATGCAGCAGAACGCCAGCCGCGATGCGTGGACGTTCGAGCACACCGAGCTGCGCCTGCACGAGATCATGCGGCGCATCCACCAGGACTGCCACGCTGCCGCCGAAGAGTTCGGCAGCCCCGGCAACTACGTGCTCGGCGCGAACATCGTCGGCTTCCGGCGCGTCGCCGAAGCGATGCTGGCGTTCGGCGTCATTTGAGTGCGCAGGACGCGAACGCGGTCACGGTGCGACGGCGTGCAGGGCGCACGGCCGTTCTCTAAGATGTCGGCTCGTCATCTCCGGAAGAGTTCGTGATCCGCCACCTGTTCCCGCAAAACCCACCGCGCGTCGCGCTGGCTCCGCTGATGTTTCTCGCGCTGGCCGCGGCGCTTCTGGCGGGATGTGCCACGATGGGCGGCGGCGAGGAACCGGAACCGGCGGTGATCGAAACGGCCGCGGAGCCGGTCGTGGACGAGTCGGCTTCGGTCACGCAAGGCGCCGAAGCCGCGGACGACAGCTCCAAGCAGGAGGAAGGCGAAGTACCGATCGCCGTCGCCGAATCCGCGCAGCCCGAGGAAACCATGGACGAGGTCGTCGTCCAGGGCCGTATCCGTCACCGGCACGAGGCGATCCGCGACCTCGTCACCGAGGCGCAGGCGCTGCTGCGCGACGTCGAGCTGCATTACGTCCTCACCGGAAAGGGCAAACGCCAGGCGCTGCGCGGACGCCCGGTCGCGTTCGCGCTCTGGAGCGAGGCCCGCGAGGAATGGTCCATCGCCCACATCGAGTTGCCACGACCGCCGATCCGCTGGAAACCCGGCCGCAAACCGCTGCCCTTCCGGATCCTCACGCCGGACATCCAGGCGCGGCACGTGAAGGGCACGGGCGCCGAGCGGCTGATGTTCGCGTTCTCCCGCGATGGGGATCCGCTCAAGGTCTATGGGCGCAAGTTCCCGGTGTTCGACAACCGCCTCGTCAAGCGCCGCCTGTGGCGCGACGTGGTCGCGACCGCGAAGCCCATCGTCTATCTACCCTTCACCGAGGACACCTTCGACCCGGGTTTCGTCAGCGGCGGCAGGGATTTCCTGGTGGCGACGGCCGGCAAGGCGCTCGAGGAGCTGCGTCTCGCGCACGTGCCGAGCAGCGCATTTCCCGGCGAGCTGCTCGCCGACGTCATTCCGCCGCAGGTGGTCACCACGCTTGCCGTCATCGAGCAGACCGACGACAGCGACTACCGCGAGAAGCAGGCCCTGGCCTTCGACGAGGTGCTGAGCCAGTACGGGCTCAAGCAGGATGAGGCGTATCGCTACAGTGTCTCCATCGCCCGCGCCCTGGGTCCGATGCAGTTCACCAATCGTCGCGGCAACGGCACCTATTCGGCCGTGGTGCGCCGCTGCCCCGGCGCCCGGCTCGACCCGGTGTTCGAGCGCGGCGCGACCAACCTGCTGAACGCCATGAAGGCGGCGATCTGCCTGCTGGATCTGGAGCTCGCGAGCATGCGCGCCGACATCCGCCTCGCCTATCGTGACAATCCGGTCGTGCTCGGCATCTTTCCGGTGGCCGCGTACAACGGCGGTCCGCGCAACGTCGCCAAGCTCTATCGCGTGCTGACCCGAATGAAGGTGGGGCTCGACGAGCTGAGCCGCCCGCAGGAGCAGGCCGCCTCGCCGGTCGCATGTCCCTGCGTGTGGCGATCGGATGGCGACACGGCCCGGCCGGTGCCGATCCCGAGATACAACAACGAAAACCGCTGGTACATCGAGAAGTACCAGAGCATCGTGAACCTGTTCGAGTGAGCCATGCCTGACGAAAACTCGCCGCCGGCCAATGGCCGGGAGAGCCTGCGCGAATCCGCGCTGGCGTACCACGAACTGCCGACGCCCGGAAAGATTTCCGTGGTGCCGAGCAAGAAGCTCACCAACCAGCGCGACCTGGCACTCGCGTACTCGCCGGGAGTGGCCGCCGCCTGCGAAGAGATCGTGGCGCAACCGCTCGCGGCGCTGCGCTACACCGCGCGCGGCAATCTCATCGGGGTCATCACCAACGGCACGGCCGTGCTCGGGCTCGGCGCCATCGGGCCGCTCGCCGCCAAGCCCGTGATGGAAGGCAAGGCGGTGTTGTTCAAGAAGTTCGCCAACCTCGACGTGTTCGACATCGAGGTCGACGAGCGTGACCCGGACAAGCTGGTCGAGATCATCGCCGCGCTGGAACCGACCTTTGGCGGCATCAACCTCGAGGACATCAAGGCGCCGGAGTGCTTCGAGGTCGAGCGCAAATTGCGCGCCCGCCTGAAGATCCCGGTGTTCCACGACGACCAGCATGGCACCGCCATCATCGTGGCGGCGGCGACGCTCAACGGGCTCGCGGTGGTGGGCAAGAAGCTCGCCGACGTCAAGCTGGTGGTGAGCGGCGCCGGCGCCGCCGCGCTCGCCTGCGTGGAACTGCTGGTCGACCTCGGGCTGCCGAAGCAGAACATCTGGCTCACGGATCTCGCGGGCGTGGTCTACCAGGGTCGCACCGAGCTCATGGACCCGGACAAGGCGCGCTTCGCGCAGGCGACTGCGCAGCGCACGCTGGCCGAGGCCATCGTCGGCGCGGACATCTTCCTCGGGCTCTCCGCGGGCGGCGTGCTCAAGGCTCCCATGGTCGCGGCCATGGCCGTACGTCCGCTGATCTTCGCGCTCGCGAACCCGACGCCCGAGATATTGCCCGCCGAGGTGCGCACGGTGCGCGACGATGCCGTGATGGCGACGGGAAGGTCCGACTACCCGAACCAGGTGAACAATGTGCTGTGCTTTCCGTTCATCTTCCGCGGAGCGCTCGATGCCGGCTCGACCAGCATCACGCGTGCCATGGAGATCGCCGCCGTGCACGCGATCGCGAACCTGGCACGCATGGGACACAGCGACGTGGTCGCGAGCGCCTATGGCATCGCCGACCTGACCTTTGGGCCTGACTACCTGATCCCCAAGCCCTTCGACCCGCGGCTCATCGTGCACGTGGCGCCGGCGGTGGCCAAGGCGGCGATGGAGTCCGGCGTGGCCACGCGGCCGATCGCCGACTTCGACGCCTACGTGCAGCAGCTGCAGCAGTTCGTCTACCAGTCCGGCACCATCATGAAGCCGGTGTACGCCTCGGCGCGGCGTGCGGAGCTGAAGCACTCGCGCATCGTGTATGCCGAGGGCGAGGACGAGCGCGTGCTGCGCGCCGTGCAGATCATCGTCGAGGAGAAGATCGCGCATCCGATCCTGGTGGGGCGGCCGCGCATCATCGAGTCACGCATCCGCAAGTTCGGCGTGCGGCTGCGCATGGGCACGGACTTCACCGTGGTGAACCCCGAGCAGGACGAGCGGCACCGCGAGTTCTGGATGGAGTATCACCGCCTCATGAACCGGCGTGGCGTCACGGCGCAGTACGCCAAGCTCGAAATGCGCCGCCGCACCACGTTGATCGCGGCCATGCTGCTGCGCAAGGGCGCGGCGGACGGCATGATCTGCGGCACCATCAGCAACGCATCGCGGCACCTGAGCTACATCGATCGCGTGATCGGCAAGGCGCCGGGCGCATCCGTGTACGCGGCGATGAACGCGCTGATCCTCACGACCCGGCAGGTGTTCATCGTCGACACGCACATCAACCTGAATCCCACGGCCGCCGAACTGGCCGAGATCACGCTGCGGGCCGCGCAGGTGGTGCGCCGCTTCGGGCTCGACCCGAAAGTCGCGCTGCTGTCGCATTCGAATTTCGGCACGCACACGGACGAGTCGGCGCTCAAGATGCGCGACACGCTGGCGCTGCTGCGCGAGCTGGATCCCGGCCTCGAGATCGACGGCGAAATGCATGGCGACTGCGCGCTGGATGAGGCGATCCGCCGGCAGATCCTGCCCGACAGCACCTTGAGCGGCACCGCCAATCTGCTGGTCATGCCGAATCTCGACGCGGCGAACATCTCGTACAACCTGCTCAAGACCGCGGCGGGCAACAACGTGGCGGTCGGGCCCATCCTGCTCGGCGCCGCGGCGCCGGTGCACATCCTCACGCCCTCCACCACCGTGCGGCGCATCGTCAACATGACGGCGCTGACGGTCACCGAAGCGAACGCCCCGGACCGCGTGGCGATGCCCGCGCGGCCGTAGCTCGCGAGGCCCCCGAGGCGGGCTCCTCAGTGTCCTCCCTCGACGTGGATGCCGGCATCCGCGAGCGCGCGCGCCAGGTCCACCTCGATGCGCGCCGCGTCGGCCCTGCGGATGTGCTGCAGGTGCAGCGTGGGTCCGGTCAGCACTTCGAGGCCGCGTTTCAGAACGCTGCCGGCGGCGCGGATCCCGGCCTTGTGCTGATCGAATCGTTGCGCCGGTGAATAGCGGCTCATGCCGACGTACACGCCGTGGTCGTCGCCGCGTCGGTCGGCATAGTCGAGCAGGACCAGATAGATGTTGGAACGGCCACTGCCCTCGGCACCGAAGCGCCCGGCCACTTCATAGGCCGTCGGCAGCCAGCTCACGTGCCGCATCGGCAGCCAGTCGGGGATCGAGGCACTCGCGTGCTTCCACAACAGCTCCAATGCCGACTCGATCTGCGCGGCGAACTCGCCTCGCATCCAGCGCTCATGGATGCAGTGCGCTGCGGCGAGGCCATCACCCTCGGCGAGCGCACGCTCGAAGCGCGTCGCGAGTTCGCGCGCGGACGACAGGCGCAGGGGTCGCTGGCCGGGCCGCACGTGGCCGATGTCCGCTTCCGGGCGTTTGCGATTGGTTGCCACCTGATCATTCTATCGCCTGGCCCGGGGCACGATCCGCACGCGGAACTTCGACCCCTGCGGCCGAGCCTGTTTGCTACTATCTACCGAGCGAAAAGGGAGTCGGACCGTGCCTCACAAGGATTGTTTGCGACCCGTCGTGCTTCTGCTGCTGGGCGCGCTGTGGCCGCTGGCCGCGGCACGCGCCGCATCGCCCACCGACCTGCTGGCGCAGCTCGAGGCCGCCGTGGCCGACGACGACGAAAAGGCGGCGGTCGATCTCTGGCAGCGCCTCGCGCCGCAGTTTGCCGGGCTCCCGGCCGTCGACCAGGGACGTTACCTCGTCGTTCAGGGACTCATCGAGGAAGACATTCGCCGCGACATCGACAGCGCGGCGCGCTCGTTCAATCGCGTCATCGACTTGCTGGATGCCCGTCCCGAGCCCACGCAGGCCCTGGCCGATGCGTACTACGAGCGGGCCTACATCAAGTACATCCGCACGCACGACACGGCGGTGTATTGCCCGGATCGCGAGCAGGCGGTCGCCCTGACGCGGCAGGTGAACACGCGATACAAGCTGGTCAAATATCTCACGGCGCTGTCGTTCTGCTACGCCGATTCACCGGCGCGCCTCGGCCAGGGGTTGGCCGTGCTCGACGAGGCGCTGACGCTGGCCGGTGCGCTGCATCTGAAACCCTCCGAGCACGCATTGATCTACAACGCCACGGCGATCCTGTATCGCAAGAACCAGCTGTACGGCCAGGCATACGAATATTCCCGGCTCGCCTACCAGCAACACAAAGCCTCCGACGACCTGTCCGGCATGAACACCCAGCTGCACAACCTGCTGATCAATGCGCTCGGGATGGGGGATCTCGACAAAGCCGGCCACCACGGCCAGGAACTGCTGGCCCTCGCCGAATCGGCGCCGCAGTTCGAGGAATTCCGGTTCTTCGCCTGTCTCGACAACGGACAGGTCGCGCTCGCGCGCGACGACTGGCCCGGCGCCATTCGCTGGTTCGAGCAGGCACGCAGCGAAGAATCCAAGACCCGCGAGACGCTGTTCATCGCCGCCAATCGAGGCCTGCTCGCCTCGGCATATTTCCTGGCTGGCGAAGTCGATGCCGCCCTGCGCGAAGCCACGATGGTGACCCGACTGCCGGGATACGGCTCCATGGAACCGGAGCAGCGGCAATTCATTCAGGCCTTGCAGCAGTACGGCGATCGGCACCCGGTGCAGGCCATGCAGACCCTGTTTTCACTGTATCGCGGGACCCGGACGCGGCAATGGGAGTTCCTGGCCAACAACACCCTCGACCATGCGCAGCGCCACAACGCCCGCATCCAGAAATACGAAACGCAGCTGCTGGAGAACCAGGTGCAGATCCAGAAGCTGAAGCTCGATGCCCAGCAGCGCCAGCAGGAGGCGTCGCGGTTGTACCTGCTGCTGGCCGCGGTCATCGGTCTGAGCCTGGCGCTGCTGGCATTCACGTTGTGGCGCTCACGTCGTCGCTTCAGGGCCCAGGCGCAGACCGATCCGCTGACCGGCATCGCCAATCGCCGCCACTTCCTCGAGCGCGCGCAGCAGGTGGCCGGCAGGAACCGCTCGCAGCCCCACACCGCTTCCGTGCTGGTCCTGGACATCGACCACTTCAAGTTGATCAACGATGCTTACGGACACCAGGCGGGCGACGCCGCCATCCGGCACGTGGCGCTGCAGGCGAGCGCCTGTTTGCGCGCGGAAGACGTGCTGGGCCGCATCGGCGGCGAAGAGTTCGCGGCGCTGCTGCCGGCGACCGACGAAGCCGCGGCCCGCGAAGTGGCCGAGCGAATCCGGCAGGTCATCGAGCAGACACCGCTGGGCCATCACGGCGACCAGATCCACATCACCGTCAGCATCGGCTTGATGAGCGGTCCACTCACCCCCGACAACATCGAGACCCTGATGCAGGGCGCCGACAAGCTCATGTACCGCGCGAAGAATTCCGGCCGCAATCGCAGCCTCGCGCACACGGATCAATTGCCGGCGATGGCCGTCGGTTCCGCCCTCGGCTGAATCAGCGGCCGAGCCCCGTCAGTACTCCCGCAATGGTCGCGGTCATGAACGTCGCGATCGAACCGCCGAGCACGGCACGCAGCCCGAAACGCGCCAGGTCCTGGCGACGTTCCGGCGCGAGGCCACCGATGCCGCCGATCTGGATGGCGATCGAGCTGAAGTTCGCGAAGCCGCACAGCGCGTAGGTGGCGATCAGCCGGCCCTGGTCGGTGAGCGAGACGCCCGCGACCTTGCCGTTCACGATGTCGCCGAGCTGCAGGTAGGCGACGAACTCGTTGATGACCACCTTCTGGCCGATGAGGCCTCCGACCACCTGCGCGTCCTGCCACGGTGTGCCGATCACCCAGGCGAGCGGCGCCAGGACGTAGCCGAAGATCGTGGCCAGGTTGGTCGGCTTGCCGATGGCGGCCGCGATGCCGGTGACTTCGCCGAGCCAGGTCAGCGGCCAATTGAGGAGAGCGATCAACGCGATGAACGCGAGCAGCATCGCGCCGATGTTTAGCGCCAGGCGCAGGCCATCGCCCGCGCCGGCGGCCGCCGCGTCGATGACGTTGGCAGTGGTCTTCTCCACTTCGATCTTCACCGTGCCGCGCGTGAGCGGCTCGCCGGTTTCCGGAATCAGGATCTTGGCGATCACCATCGTCGCCGGTGCGGCCATGACGGAAGCGGCCAGCAGGTGCTTGGCGTAGAACACCTGCTGCACCGGGTCGCCGCCGCCCAGCATGCCGACATACGCCGCGAGCACGCCGCCCGCGATGTGCGCCATGCCGCCGATCATCATGGTCAACAGCTCCGATTCGGTCATCTTCGGGATGTACGGGCGCACGGTGAGCGGCGCCTCGGTCTGGCCGATGAATACGCTGGCGCACACGCTGGTGGTCTCCGCGCCGGAGACACGCATGACCTTGGTGATGACCCAGGCCATGGCGCGCACCACCATCTGCATCACGCCCAGGTGGTAGAGCACGCCCATGAGCGAGGCGAAGAAGATGATGGTCGGCAGCACCTGGCAGGCGAAGATGAATCCGAAGGTCTTCACGTCCATCAGGCTGCCGAAGATGAACGTGCTGCCCTCGACCACGAAGCCCAGCACTCGCACGAAGGCCTGGCCCACCGCGTCGAAGGCGTTCTTGCCGCCGGGCACCAGCAGCACCAGCGTGGCGAAGGCGACCTGCAGCGCGACACCGGTGCCGACCAGCTTCCAGTCGACGCGGCGGCGGTTGTTCGAGAAAGCCCACGCCAGACCTATCAACACTCCGAGCCCGAAAAGGCCAAACAGCACCCGCGTGATGGCTTCCACTCGATTCTCCCCGATGCAACCAGACGCAACCGGCCGGCGACGTAGTGTACGCAAGCAGTGGTGTCAGGCAGGGAAAACTCTGCCACGCGCGGGTGAACGTGCCCGCGATTGCATCCGGCGGCTTCGCCGCCGATCCCGCTCAGGTCGCCGGAGGTTCCGGGGTGCTGACTTCCGGCGCGGAGCCGCGAACCGCAGCGGCACGATTCAAAGCCGTATCGCCCTCCGGGATCATCGTGACCACCTGCGGGCAACGCAGGCAGACACCCGGCCCCAGCTCCGCGAACCAGCGGCAGCTCGGCCGCAGCAGGCAGGCGGGCAGCGCATCGACCACCGGCGGCAGCTCATTGATGCGCCCTCCGAGGCTGCAGGCGCCACTCGCAAAATGCGCGCACGCGGATTCCTCGCAGCGCGCGCCGAAGCGCAGCAGCCGCGTCGCATCCTTCATGCCGAAGTGCTTGCGCCAGTCGAAGCCGTCGAGCGCGGACTTCCTGAAATAGGCGACCCGCGTCTCCTGCGGCGTGCCGCAGATCACGCCGAAGGGCCGGGCGCCCTCCATGTCGGGCTGCGCGCTGGGACAGTCGCAGCGGGATCCGCCGGCGGCGTCCTTACCTGAGCTGGACATTCAGGTCGCGCGCGATGATGCCCACGAGGATGTCCCTGCCGATTTTGGTGGCCACCGGCGTGCCCTTGAGTCCCGAGGACTTCGCGATGGTCGCGGCCACGTCGAACGCGTCGCCGTGCACCGGCAGCTCGCGCAGGTAGCGGCCGAGGATTTCCCAGTTGCGGATGGTGGTCGTGTTGTCGAACGTGACGCCGTGCCGCCGCGCGGCCAGTTTCACCGCGCTGTCGATGGACTTGGACAGGCTCGCCAGCGAAACCGATTTTGCTTTCGTCGCCATGGTGATGACCTCGTGCTTCAGGTCAACGGATCCTCGGCGACCTCGGGTAACGGCTGACTTACGCTCAAACTACGCCGCTCACCCGCCTGACCATGGCCGGCGATGCAAGATCACACGAACTTCGGATCCGGGTGTTTCCACGGCTTGCGATACACGCGCGCCAGCCGGCGCGTCGCTTCGGCGTCGCCGGGCACGCTGCGCGTCTTCGGATCGAAGCTGAGCGTGCGGCCCAGCTCCTGCGCGAGGTTTGCGAGGATGCAGCTCGCGGTGGAGATGTGTCCTTCCTCGACGTCCGCCGCGGGCCGCGAGCGCTGCTCGCGCGCCTGCAGGAAATCCCGGACGTGTGCGAGTTGCATGGAGCCCATGGCCGCGTCGAACCGGCTCATGTCGAGTTTCGTGTAGTCGCCATCCGCGGCCAGCAGGTGCGCACCCTCGGCCGCGCCATCGCCCACGGGTTTGAATTCGTAGCCGAGCGTGGTGACGTTCAGCGTGCCCTTCTCTCCCAGGAAACGCACGCCCCACAAATCGGTCCAGTGACGCACCGGAATCGGCGGCAGGCCCCAGGTGCGCGTCTCCCAGCTCACCTGCACCGAGCCGTAGTCGAACTGCGCCCGCTGCGTGTCGCTGGTGTTCGCGGGGGAATTCCTGTCGACGTAGATGCCGCCGACGGCGCTGACGGAGCGCGGCCAGCCGAGGCCGAGCATCCAGCGGGCGACGTCGAACACGTGAATGCCGAGGTCGCCCGTCTGGCCATTGCCATACTCCATGAAGGAGCGCCAGGCGCGCGACTCGATGGCGGGCCGGAACGGCAGCAGCGGCGCCGGGCCGGTCCACATTTCGTAGTCGAGGTGAGACGGCACGGGGCCTTCCGGCATCGGGCCCTTGCTGCGCGACGATAGATAGCCGTAGGTCTCCACCACCGGGATGGCGCCGAGCCGGCCGCTGCGAATGTACTTGTCGCGCGCCTCCGCCAGGATGGCCGCGCTGCGCCGTTGCGTATTCACCTGCACGACACGGTCGTACTTGCGCGCGGCCGCGACCAGCGCTTCGCCCTCCATGACGTCGACGCAGATCGGTTTTTCCAGGAACACGTCGGCGCCGGCCTGCATGGCGGCAATGGCCGGCAGCGCATGCCAGTGATCGGGCGTGGAGACGATCACGATGTCGTGCCTGGCGCTCGCCAGCATCTCGCGATAGTCCTTGAACGCACGGGGAGCAGCCGCCTGGCGCTTGGCCAGCGAGTCCGCCGCGGTCTTGATCGCGTTGCTGTTCGGATCGCATAGCGAGATGAATTCCACGTTGCCGATTTCGGTCATGGCTTGCAGCGCGACGCCGCCAAACCACCCGCAGCCGATCAGACCCACCTTGGGTCGGGGCGCATCCGCGCCGAATGAGCGTGTGGCGGACAGGCTGCCTGCGGCGGCCAACGTCGAGAGCGTGAACGTGCGGCGGTCCATGATTGCGCCTTTTGGGTCATGGTGACCCATGATTGGTATGGGCGAGGCGATTCAGCGGATCGCAGCCATGTTAGGCGATCGGCAAAGCCGGGCCAACTACACGGGTGGTGCGGTGCGGCGATGGGGACCGGCCGTCACGTGTCGTGCGCCGGTTCCAGAAAACAAGAGGGTGAAGGCTTCGCCTTCACCCTCTTCGCGCGCGTCCTGTCAGGGATGGCAGGGCGGAGGCCGTCGATCACGGGGGGCCGCGTTCGACTTGCCCGATGCGCAACCGGAGCGATTCACGCCGCTGGTGTAGAGACGCATGGCGCCGTCGATCGCCGTCACTTCGATGCGGATCGGGTTGTAGCGGCGTAGTGGCTGAACTGCGAATCCAGCGCCGGCCAATGCAGCGCGGCATCCAGCGCCAGGCTCTTCAGCAGAGCTTGCGCTCGAACGGTTTGCCCGCGGCCGTGCCTTTCAACCAAAGTGTTGTGTTTGCCCCAGGTGACCGAAGCATCGCGCAATCAGTCGAGCCAGACAACGGTGCGGTGGTCGCCTGCTTCCAACGGACTGAAGTCGGGGGTGTGCGCCGACACGTGCGGCGCAATCCGAGGTCCCCGGGGCCGCCGTGTCACGATATTCTCGCGCGGCTGAAGCGCGCATCACGCACCCCATTTGACCGGCCGGGAGCACCCTACTTCGTGACACTTCTCTCAATGCATCAGAGCTGCCCATACACTTCGTTGTCGGCGTTCATCGCGGCCGTCCTCTTCTGGTCTGGCACCGTTCACGCTGCATCGTTCTACCCGGTTCGGCCGGACGATCCGCGCGCGGTGGATTTCACCCGGCAGGCATTCGGCGCGCACGCGGACGGCATCGGTGATGACTCGGACGCGCTGCAACGAGCCATCGACCGGGTGCAGGAGACCACCGGAGCCGGCGTGTTGCTGATACCCGAGGGTCGCTATCGTCTCGGCAAGACCGTTTACGTCTGGCAGGGCATCCGACTTCTCGGCTACGGAGCCACTCGGCCGGTGTTCGTGCTCGCCAAGGACACGCCGGGATTCCAGGAAGGCACCGGCCGCTACATGGTGCACTTCGCCGACAACCGGCCCGACCCCGGAGCACCTGTAGTTGATGCCACCGAATTCACGTTCTTCAGTGGCATGAGCAACATCGATTTCGAATTGCAGGATGGCAATCCCGCGGCCATTGCGGTGCGCTTCCATGTCGCACAGCACAGCGAGCTCACGCACATGAACTTCCGGGTCGGGACGGCGCGCGCCGCGGTGGAAGACATCGGCAACCAGGCCAGCGACATCCATGTGCAGGGTGGCGAGTACGGGATCATCACCAGGCGCACGGCGCCCGTGTGGCAATTCCTGCTGATGGATTCGAGTTTCGAGGGCCAACGCAAGGCCGCCATCCAGACGCAGGAAGCCGGCTTCACGCTGATCCGGGTCAACTTCGCCAGCATGCCGGTGGCGCTGAAGATTGCGGCCGGGGAAGTGGAGCAGCTCTACGGCCGCGATCTGCGCATGCAGAACATTCGCGAGGCCGCATTCGTGGCGGGCAATGCCCGCAACGCGCATTCCGCGGTGACGCTGGTCAACGTCGCCTGCACGGACGTGCCGCGCTTCGTTGCGGGCGAACAGACGATCAAGGCACCCGCGCGGCATTACGTGATGGATCGCTTCACGCAAGGCTTGATGGTCGGCGCGGACGGCCGGGAGCAAGGCATCGAGCTGCGTCACCAGGAACGCGCGCTCGCCAAACCCGCGCCCGAGGTGCCCACGGATATTCCCGCGACTCCTGTCAACTGGGCCAATGTGCATTCGCTGGGCGCCAAGGGTGACGGCAAGACGGACGACACCGAGGCGCTGCTCGCCGCCATCGACAAACACGCGGTGCTGTTCCTTCCGAGCGGCACGTATCGCGTGAGCCGACCGCTCATACTCAAGGCCGAGACCGTGTTGCTCGGGCTCAACCCCGGCACGACGCAGATTTCGCTGATTGACGATTCGCCCGCTTTTGGCGGCGAGGGCGGCCCGGTGGGAATCATCGTTGCGCCGAAAGGCGGCAAGAACATCGTTCGCTCCATCTCCATCACCACTGGCAACCGGAATCCGCGGGCGGCCGCGGTGATCTGGATGGCTGGCAAGCATTCGTTGCTGGACGATGTGTCCTTTCCAGGTCAGCGGTTCTTCGGTTCGGGCTTTCGCGGGTTCGGTTTTCCGCGTCGGCCGCCGGGCAGCGCGCCGGTAGTCAGGCCCAACTTCGAGTTCTCGCCCGCCGCCGCGGATCTGTTGATCACCGACGGCGGTGGCGGCATCTTCCGCAACAACTGGCCTCACGGCACGAACGCGAAGATCGGCCTGCGCGTGGAGAACACCGACACGCCCGGGAAGATCTACCAGATGTCGGTGGAGCATCACTTCCGCGTGGAGGCCGAGTTCCACAAGGTACGCAACTGGGAGATGTACGCGTTCCAGACGGAAGAAGAAAACCCCGCCGGGGCCAACGCGTATGCGATCGACATCGAGGATTCCTCGGACTTGCTGTTCGCGAACACATACCTGTATCGCGTCTCGCGCAACGTGCTGCCGAAGACCTATGCCATCCGTGTGCGCCGCTCCGACGACATCGCCTTCGAGGGCATGAAGGTGTTCAGTCAGACGCGGCTCGCCTTCGACAATGCGGTCTACAACGAAGCCAACGGCGCCTTCGTGCGAGCGCATTACTTCACGCGCTTCACGGTGAATGCGGGTTCGAGGCCCCGACGTGTCGCGTCGCCGCCCGCTTCGTTGTTCACGGGGACTCTGCAGCCGCTGGCGAGTGGGTTCAGCAATGCGTCCGGCCTCACCGTCGACGACGCCGGCACTGCCTTCTTCACCGATGCGGCGAAGGGAAAAATCTACCGCTGGAGTGAGCCCAGGCGAACCGCCGAAGTGCTGGCCGAGATCCAAGGTCAGCCGCAGGTGCTGGGCTTCGTCGCACCGGACAATCTGCTGGCAATTGCGAATGAACGCGCGGTTTATCGGTTGAGCTCGGTCACGCCCGGCCCTGCCGAGCGCGTCGCGGAAACGGCCGAGCCGTTGCCACAGACGACACTGCTGCTGCCGGTGGGCCTGCACAACCAGTTCTCCGTGATGCAGGACATGATGGAACGCCGCGGCTACGTGTACCGGCCGCGCAGCAACACGGCCATCGTGAGCGTGGTGCCGAACGAGCATCGCGGCTACTACTACGCGCCGGGCACCCGGACCGCCGTCATGGCCGGCGGTACGTGGCGGCCGCTTCTGCAGAGCTCGCAATTTGCTCCCTTCACGCCGGGCACGTCTCACTTCCTGACCAGCGAAGATGATGGGCGCACTTATCGCGTGACACTCGAGGCGGATGGCAAGCTCGGCAGCGCCGTGTTCAACGAGCGCGGCGGCACGTCCGTCGTCACCGATGCGGACGGCAATGTATACATCGCAGGCGGCGAAGTCTGGATTTACGATCGCAACGGCAAGCCGCTGGGCGTTCTCGAGATTCCCGAGCGGCCCGGCAGCCTGGCGTTCGGCGGCGCGGATTGGCGCACACTATTCATCGCGGCGCGGACTTCGCTCTACTCGATCCGCACGAAGACACAGGGACGCTGAGGCGGCGCGTCGACGGGTTCGCCGCCGACGCGTCGGCCGAAAGGTCACTCCCACTCGATCGTGGCCGGCGGCTTGCCCGAGATGTCGTACACCACGCGCGAGATGCCCTTCACCTCGTTCACGATGCGGCGTGACACGAGGTCCAGGAAATCGTACGGCAGCCGCGCCCAGTGCGCGGTCATGAAGTCGATCGTCTCGACGGCGCGCAGACTAACTACATAGTCGTAGCGGCGACCGTCGCCCATGACGCCGACCGAGCGCACCGGCAGGAAAACGGCGAATGCCTGCGAGGTCTTGTCGTACAGGTCGTGCCGGCGCAGCTCTTCGATGAAAATGTGGTCCGCCTGGCGCAGCAGGTCGGCATAGTCCTTGCGCACCTCGCCGAGGATGCGCACGCCCAGGCCCGGCCCCGGGAACGGATGCCGATACACCATCTCGCGCGGCAGTCCGAGCTCCACGCCGAGCTTGCGCACTTCGTCTTTGAAGAGCTCCCGCAGCGGCTCGACCAGCTTCATGCGCATGTTCGGCGGCAGCCCGCCCACGTTGTGGTGCGACTTGATGACGTGCGCCTTGCCGGTCTTGGAGCCGGCCGATTCGATGACGTCCGGGTAGATGGTGCCCTGCGCCAGGAAGTCGATGCCCTCGAGCTTGTGCGACTCCTCGTCGAACACCTTGATGAATTCACTGCCGATGATCTTGCGCTTGCGCTCGGGATCGTTCTCCCCCCGCAGCGCATCCAGGAAGCGCTTCTCGGCGTCGACGCGGATGACCCTGACACCGAGGTTCTCGGCGAAGATCTTCATGACCGCGTCGCCTTCATTGAGGCGCAGCAGGCCGTGATCGACGAACACGCACACCAGCTGGTCGCCGATGGCCTTGTGCAGCAGCGCGGCGACGACCGAAGAGTCCACGCCGCCCGAAAGTCCCAGCAGCACCCTGCCCTTGCCCACCTGCGCACGCACGCGCGCGACGGCGTCCTCGATGATGTTGCCGACGCTCCACAGCGCTTCGCAGCCGGCAATCTCGCGCACGAAGCGCTCCAGCAACCGCTTGCCCTGCAGCGTGTGGGTCACCTCGGGATGGAATTGCACCGCGTAGAACTTGCGCGATTCATCGGCCATGGCGGCGAGCGGCGCGTTGGCGCTGCTGGCAATCGCCACAAACCCCGGGGGCAGCGCTTCGACCTTGTCGCCGTGGCTCATCCACACGTCGAGCACGGCACGGCCTTGCGCATCCTGGCGATCGAAGATGCCTTCGAAGAGCTTGTTGGCGGCGACGCCGCGCACCTCGGCGTAGCCGAATTCGCGATGCGTGGAGTTCACGACGCGCCCGCCGAGCTGCTGCGCCATGGTCTGCATGCCGTAGCAGATGCCGAGCACCGGCACGCCGAGCTCGAACACCACCTGCGGTGCGCGCGGCGGCTCCTTGTCGGTGACCGACTCCGGGCCACCCGAGAGAATGATGCCGCGCGGCTTCCACTTGCGGACTTCGTCGTTCGAGATGTCCCACGGCAGGATCTCGCAGTACACGCCGAGCTCGCGCACGCGGCGCGCGATCAACTGGGTGTATTGCGCGCCGAAGTCGAGGATCAGGACGCGCGAGGAATGGATGTCGGTCCGGGGTTGCACGGTCTCTGCAGCGCTGTTCATTTTTGCCTCAAAATTTTTTGGCGTCACTGATACGCCATTCAGGCCCGCCGACTGCCGATGCTCAGGACACCCGGTAGTTCGGCGCTTCCTTGGTGATCTGCACGTCGTGCACGTGGCTCTCGCGCATGCCGGCGCCGGTGACGCGCACGAACTTCGGGCGCGAGCGCATCTCGGCGATGCTCTTGCTGCCGGTGTATCCCATCGCGGCGCGCAGGCCGCCGGCGAGCTGGTGCAGGATGGACACGAGGCTGCCCTTGTAGGGCACGCGTCCTTCGACACCTTCCGGCACGAGCTTCTCGAGCTCCGCGGCCGTGTCCTGGAAATACCGATCGGCAGAGCCATGCCGCTCGCTCATGGCGCCGAGTGAGCCCATGCCGCGATACGCCTTGTACGAGGCGCCCTGGTACAGCTCGACGTCGCCCGGAGACTCTTCGGTGCCGGCGAACAGGCCGCCGATCATCACGCAGTCGGCGCCCGCGACAATGGCCTTGGCGATGTCGCCCGAGAAGCGGATGCCGCCATCGGCGATCACGGGCACGAGGTTCTCGACCGCGCCCGCCACGTTCGACACGGCGGAGATCTGCGGCACGCCCACGCCGGCCACGATGCGCGTGGTGCAGATGGAGCCGGGCCCGATGCCCACCTTGATGCCGTCGACGCCGGCCTTCATGAGGTCCTTGGCGGCCTCGGCCGTGGCGACATTGCCGCCGATGACCTGCAGGTCCGGCCACTTGGCCTTGATGCGCTTGATGGTGTCGATGACGCCCTTCGAGTGCCCGTGTGCCGTGTCCACCACCACCACGTCGACGCCGGCATCGCGCAGCGCCGCGACGCGATCCAGCGTGTCGCCGGCGGTGCCGACCGCCGCGCCCACGCGCAGGCGGCCCGACGGATCCTTGCAGGCGCGCGGGAATTCGGTGGCCTTCTGGAAATCCTTGACGGTGATCATGCCGCGCAGTTCCTGGTCGCCGTTGACCACCAGCACCTTCTCGATGCGGTGCTTGTGCAGCAGCAGCAGTACTTCCTCTTTCGGCGCGTTCTCGCGCACCGTGACCAGCCGTTCCTTCGGTGTCATCACCGAGGACACGGGCGCATCGAGCTTCTCCTCGAAGCGCAGGTCGCGGTGCGTGACGATGCCCATGACCTTCGAGCCCTGCACCACCGGCACGCCGGAGATGCCCTTCGATCTAGTTAGCTCGATGACCTGGCGAATGGTCATGTCGGGCGCAACCGTGATGGGATCGCGGATCACGCCGCTCTCGAATTTCTTGACGCGGGCGACCTCGGCGGCCTGGCCCTCGATGGTCATGGACTTGTGGATGATGCCGATGCCGCCTTCCTGCGCCATGGTG
>DASTRL010000211.1:0-4276 GCA_035761265.1 Steroidobacteraceae bacterium | reverse complement strand
TCGTGAAAGTATCGCCGGTCAGGTACTGCTTGCCGGTGAGCTGCTTGTTCAACCAGTCGAACTTCTTCTCGATGTTCTGCGTGGTGTATTCCTTGACCTTGGCGTCCGCAGTCGGATTGAACAGCGGCGAGAAGCTCTTGTGGATCTCGCTGGTGATGAAGTTCAGCCACTCGAGCACGCGGTAGCGCTCGAGCGTGCCGGCCTTGGGCACCAGGCGCGACTCCGGCTTCTGGTCCGCGAGGTATTGCAGGATCGCCGGGCCCTCCGTCAGCACCTGGCCATCGTCGAGCCGCAGCGCCGGGACCGAGCCCTTGGAATTCACCGCGAGGTAGTCGGAGCCATCCTCGAGTTTCTTGGTCTTGGTGTCGGTGCGCTTCAGATCGAAGGGCAGGCCGGCCTCGCGCAACGTGATGTGGGACGCGAGCGAGCAGGCGCCGGGGGCGAAATACAATTGCATGACAGACTCCATTTGCGTCGTGACTGTATCGGGGCCGGGATTCTGGGTCCGTGCGCACCGGCGTACAAGTACTTACCTGCTGGTAAGTGTCGCGCTCCACCATCGGATGGGTACTTACCTGGTGGTAAGTATCGACTGGCGCCGCCGCGTGCTATGGTCGCGGCCATGCGCAAACAATGCCCGGCCGCGAACGTCTACAGCTCGAGATGCCCGTCGCGGCGCGTCATGGCCGTGCTGGCCGAGAAGTGGACGCTGCTGGTGGTGGCGCAGCTCGCGCACGGGCCGATGCGTACCGCGCAGATCCGCCGCAGTGTCGACGGTGTGTCCGAGAAGATGCTGATCCAGACGCTGCGCAAGCTCGAGGCCTTCGGACTAGTTAGCCGGCGCAGCTATCCGGAATTGCCGCCACGCGTCGAGTACCGCCTGACGCCGCTCGGTCGCTCGCTGGCGCGGCTCGCGGGGCTGTTTGGCCGCTGGGTCGAGCGCAACGTGGTGACGCTGCTCAAGTCCGAGCAGGAGGGCAACCGGGCCGCCTGACGGCCGGGCGTGCCGCGCGGCGGCGATCGACGCACGCAAATCGTGCGCCCGGCGCCGAACCGCGCGCTCGCGGCGCGCACCGCCGCGCGCGGCCACCGTTTCTCCATTTGCGCGCACACCCCCTCCCCCCGCGGATTCAATCTGGTGCGCGGCCGCACGCGCCGGGCGCCGGTTTGCGTGATTTGCCGTTTCGGGCCGTGGCACAGCGCTTGCTTCACCGTAAGCAGGCTCGGCCATTGGAGACGGAAGGAGATGAGCGAACAGCTGAAGCGGGCGATGACCCGCCGCGATCTGATCAAGTCGGGGGCCGCGGCGGCGGGACTGTCGGCCATCGTGCCGAAGCCGTTGTACGCGGCGAGTGGCGCGCCGGAGACCACCAAGGCCGTGCTCGGCTTCATCGCGCTGACGGACGCGGCGCCACTGATCGTGGCGAAGGAAAAGGGTCTGTTCGCCAGGTACGGCATGCCGGACGTGGAGGTCGTGAAGCAGGCTTCATGGGGCACCACCCGCGACAACCTGGTGCTGGGCTCCGCCGGCAGCGGCATCGACGGCGCGCACATCCTGACGCCCATGCCGTACCTCATCAGCACCGGCAAGGTCACGCAGAACAACGTGCCCGTGCCCATGTACATCCTCGCGCGCTTGAATCTCGACGGCCAGGGCATCTCGGTGGGCGACGAGTACGCCACGCTCAAGCTCGGCGTCGACGCCAGGCCTTTCAAGGTGGCCATCGAGAAGAAGAAATCCGCCGGACAAGCGGTCAAGGCGGCCATGACCTTCCCCGGGGGCACCCATGACCTGTGGCTGCGCTACTGGCTCGCGGCCGGCGGCATCGATCCCGACAAGGACATCGAGACCATCGTCGTTCCGCCGCCGCAGATGGTCGCCAACATGAAGGTCCGCACCATGGATTGCCTGTGCGTGGGCGAGCCGTGGAACGAGCAACTCAAGAATCAGAAGATAGGCTACTCGGCCCTGACCACCGGCGAGCTGTGGGCCCGGCATCCCGAGAAATCCTTCGCCATGCGCGCCGACTGGGTGGACAGGAACCCCAACGCCACGCTGGCGCTGCTCATGGCCGTGCAGGAAGCGCAGATGTGGTGCGATCGGCAGGAGA
This sequence comes from Steroidobacteraceae bacterium, assembly GCA_035761265.1. Classification (GTDB taxonomy): domain Bacteria; phylum Pseudomonadota; class Gammaproteobacteria; order Steroidobacterales; family Steroidobacteraceae; genus CADEED01. Next base: position 2,165 of record DASTRL010000211.1, on the reverse strand, counting down.
ACCGCGCGGAGCTCGCGCAAATCGTCTCGAAGCGCGCCTGGTTCAACGTACCCGAGGCCGACATCGTCAATCGCCTGCTGGGCAGGTTCGACTATGGCACCGGCCGCGTCGTCGACAACAGCCCGCACCTGATGAAGTTCTGGCGCGACGACGCATCGTATCCCTACCAGAGCCACGAGCTGTGGTTCCTCACGGAGAATGTCAGATGGGGCAAGTTCACGGGCAAGGAAGACTTCAAGGCGCTGATCGCGAAGGTGAATCGCGAGGACCTGTGGCGCGCGGCGGCGAAGGATCTGAGGGTGCCCGCGGCACAGATTCCCGCGACGACGTCGCGTGGCGTCGAAAAATTCTTCGATGGCAAAGTGTTCGATCCGGCGAAGCCGCAGGAGTACCTGAAGAGTCTCGCGATCCGGCGCGCCTGACGTCCTTGCGTGTGCGGCTGCGCGCCCTGCGTTCGCAGGCGGCGCACGCGGCAGGAGTGCTGCTGCCGCCCGTGGTCATGCTCGGGCTGCTGGGTGTGGCGTGGCAGCTGCTGTGCTCCGCGCCGGACGCCGCGTTGCCGCCGCCCACCAAGGTGCTGGCGGACACGCGCGAGTTGATCATGCATCCTTTCTACGACAATGGCGGCACCGACAAGGGGCTGTTCTGGCATCTGCTCGCCTCGCTCAAGCGCGTGGCCTTGGGCTATCTACTGGCGGCGGCCGGCGGCATTGCGCTCGGCGTACTGGTCGGCAGCAGCAGGTGGGCAATGCGCGCGCTCGATCCGCTGTTCCAGGTGCTGCGCACGATCCCGCCGCTCGCCTGGCTGCCGCTGTCGCTGGCGGCGTTCCGCGATGGCCAGCCTTCGGCCATCTTCGTGATCTTCATCACGGCGATCTGGCCCATCATCATCAATACGGCGGTCGGCATCCGCAACATCCCGCAGGACTATCGCAACGTGGCGCGCGTGCTGCGGCTGAACGGCGCGGAGTTCTTCACCACCGTCATGCTGCCGGCGGCGGCGCCCTACATCTTCACGGGGCTGCGCATCGGCGTGGGGCTTTCGTGGCTGGCCATCGTCGCCGCGGAGATGCTGATCGGCGGCGTGGGCATCGGCTTCTTCATCTGGGATGCGTGGAACAGCTCGCTGATCAGCGACATCATCCTGGCGCTGGTCTACGTCGGCATCGTGGGCTTCATGCTCGACCGGCTGGTCGCCACGCTCGGCAAGCTGATCGGCCGCGGCACGGTGAGCGTATGAACGGCGAATACCTGAAGATCGAGCACGTCTGCAAGAGCTTCGGCGGCGGCGACACGCGCAGCGAAGTGCTGCGCGACATTTCCCTGGAAGTGGCGCGCGGTGAGTACATCGCCATCATCGGCCACTCCGGATGCGGCAAGTCCACGCTGCTGAACATCGTCGCCGGTCTCACGGCGGGCAGCTCCGGCTACGTGTTCCTAGAAGGCCGGGAAGTGGCCGAGCCCGGGCCGGATCGCGCCGTCGTGTTCCAGAACCACTCACTGCTGCCCTGGCTCACGGTGTACGACAACGTGCGGCTGGCGGTGGACAAGGTGTTCGCCGGCCGGAAGAGCAAGGCGCAGCGCCACGAATGGACCTTGCGCAATCTGGAACTGACGCACATGACGCACGCGCTGAAGAAGCGCCCCGGCGAGATCTCCGGCGGCATGAAGCAGCGCGTGGGCATCGCGCGGGCGCTCGCCATGAGCCCGAAGGTGCTGCTGCTCGACGAGCCCTTCGGCGCGCTCGATGCGCTCACGCGCGCGCACCTGCAGGAAGAGGTCATGAAGATCCACGCCGAACTCGGCAACACCGTCATGATGATCACGCACGACGTGGACGAGGCGGTGCTGCTCTCGGACCGGATCGTCATGATGACCAATGGCCCCGCGGCGCACATCGGCGAGATCCACGAGGTGCGGCTGGCGAGACCCCGGCATCGCCTCGAGTTGATCGGCGATCCCACCTACATCGAAGCGCGGGCGCGCGTGCTGGAGTTCCTGCACCGCAAGTCGCACTACGTGGAGGCCGCGTAAATGGGGACAGTCCCTCTTTCCTAGAAAATGGGGACAGAAAATGGGGACATTCCTCATTTGCGCGCGCAACGCGCGGCAAAAGGGGACGTACCTGCTTGAGGTGCGTCCCCTTTTGCTAGCAAATGAGGAAT
>DASTRL010000210.1:0-46652 GCA_035761265.1 Steroidobacteraceae bacterium | reverse complement strand
GGCAACGCCGTGGTGCTGGTGCCGCTGCGCGTTCCCTGAGCACGTGTCGCCCGACGTCCTGATCATCGGCGCCGGCCCGTCCGGCGCCATGTCCGCTGCGCTGCTCGCGCGCCGGGGCTTCAAGGTGCGGGTGCTGGAACGCCAGGCATTCCCGCGCTTCTCGATCGGCGAGAGCCTGCTCGCCTGCAGCATGGAGCTGCTGGCCGAGGCCGGCATGGTCGAGGCGGTGATGGCACGCGGCTTCCAGTTCAAGAATGGCGCGGTGTTCGATCGCGACGGCCTGCACTCGGAATTCAATTTCGCCGAGAAGTCGAGCCCGGGATATCCGTTCACCTTCCAGGTGCCGCGCGCCGATTTCGACGCGACGCTGGCCGCTGAAGCGCGGCGTCAGGGCGCCGAGCTGCGCTTCGAAGTCGAGATCACCGCCGTGGACTTCAGCGGCGCGCGCCCGAAGGTCACGAGCCTCGATGCCGCCGGCAACACCGAGATCCATGAGCCGCGCTTCGTGCTCGATGCCTCGGGCTTCGGGCGGACGCTGCCGAGGCTGCTCGATCTGCACCGGCCGTCGGAATTTCCGCCGCGCGCGGCCATTTTTTCGCATGTGCGGGACAACACCGTGGCGGGCTCATTCGATCGGCAGAAGATCCGCGTGGGCGTCCATCCCACCGAGCGGGACGTGTGGTCGTGGCTGATCCCGTTCTCGAACGGCAACGCCTCGGTGGGCATCGTCGCCTCGATCGAGCATCACCGGGCGCGCGGCGGAACTCCCGAGGATCAGTACTGGCAGGCGATCCGCGCGGAACCGCGGCTGCATGCGCTGCTGGCGAACGCCGAACTGGTCCGTCCGCCGGGCGAGATCATCGGCTATGCCGCCTCCGTCACGCGGCTGCACGGGCCCGGCTTCGCGCTGCTCGGCAATGCCGCCGAGTTCCTCGATCCGGTGTTCTCTTCCGGCGTGACCATCGCGATGAAGTCCGCGAGCCTCGCGGCCGCGGCGCTCGACCGGCAATTGCGCGGCGAGAACGTCGACTGGCAGCGCGAGTTCGCCGACGAGCTCAATTACGGCGTGGAGACCTTTCGTGCCTTCGTGGCGGGCTGGTACGACGGCAGCCTGCAGGACGTGATTTTCTTCCCGCGCCAGCAGGACAGGATCCGCCGCATGATCTGCTCGGTCCTGGCGGGCTACGTCTGGGATCGCGACAACCCGTACACCGGGCCTCAGGCGCACCGCCGGCTGCACGCGCTGGCGGAGATCTGCCGGACCAGCTAGCAGGCTGTTGAAAAACAGCCTGCTATTGCCGGGCCATGGATGGCCCGGCGCAATCATGCACTGCAAGTGCTTGATTGCGGGAGCGCGCGAAAGCCACGACTTTCGCAAGCGACGTTGAAAAAGTGCAGGACAGCACTTTTTCAACAACCTGCTAGTGGCCTGCCGCGTCTGCGCGCAGCCTGCGCAGGATCGGCTCGAACAGCTCGTTTGGCCCACGCTTCAGCTCGTAGGGCCTGCCCTGCTCCTGGGCCTCCCAGTACTGCCACGGCAGCTTTTCCGTGCCGAGTTCGTAGTCCATCCCATCCCACGCCTCGCGAAACGAATAGAACGCCCAGTGCACACCGTCGCGGTCCAGCGCGCTCAGCACGTCCTCGAGATAGCGCGCGCAATCCGGCCAGCGCCGCATGCAGCCGAACTCCGAGGCCACCAGCCGGTTGCGGGGAATACCATGGCGCGTCGCCCAGTCCACCGGTTGCTGCAGGTACCTGGCAATGACGCGGGCATCCCAGCGCGCCTCACCATTGCCAAAGGGCGCGACACCCGGATAGCGATAGGGCCGATCGCGCTTCATGTTCGGCGCACTGGTGGCCGACCAGGGTTCGTACATGTGATACGCGTACAGGATGCGCGGATCCGAAAGACCCGCGGGCCAGTAGCTCCAGGCGTCCGCCGCGGCATAGAAACCCCCATCGAGCATGATGGGCGTGACCGGGTCGACCTTGCGCACGGCCGCCACCAGGCGCTCGTAGAATCCCGGCAGATCGCGACTGGTGCCGCGAATGCGCCGGTACCAGGCCTGCATGGTTTCCGGCGCGGCGTGTTCATCGAGGCCCCCGCGGCGCTCGGGCACGGGCTCATTGATGAGGTTGAAGGCCGCGATGGCGGGATGCCGCGCCAGCGCATGCGCCAGGTCGCGCCAGAACGCGGCGGCCTGCGGCCACCACCTCTGATCGCTCCACAGCCGGTCGTCGAACTTGCCGTCATTGAGCTGCACCCAACGCGCGCCTGGCAGCTCCAGCGGCACCAGCACGACCTTGAGGCCGGCCGCGTGGGCATCGTCGAGCACCTTGCGCAGCAGCGCGAGGTCTTCGGGAACGAGCGCGCGGTAGTCGTCGAGATCGCCGAACAGGAAGTCACCGGCGCGCGCCGACTTCCACTTGCTGAACGAGAGCCGCACCCAGGTGGCGCCGTAGGCGCGCAGCGCGCGGAAATACTGCGCATCCGGCGGCTGCTCGTTGAAGCAGTTCGCGCCATGGCGCGGCACGTCCCAGAATGCGATGAGATCGGCGGCCCGCACGGCCGGAGCGGCAAGCCACAGCAGGCAGAGGATCGACGCGCGACGCATGCCGCGCAGTGTACGCCGCGCGCTCAGGTCGAGCGGGCGGGCAGCGTATGCTCCGCGGCGTCGGGCGCCGCCACGATGGCCCGCAGCTTGCGGAATTGCAGTTCGTGCTGCGCGAGATCCGGCATCGCGAGCCGCAGGTACTTGCGAAAGTGCGGATTGAGGTGCTCGTCGGCCACCTCCGCCGGCAGCCTGCGCAGCAGGCAGAACAATGCCAGCGCGTGCGCCAGCTCCCCCTCGCTGAGTAGATAGGTCCGTCCGCCCACCGCCGCGTTCGCCACGAAGATGCCGAAGCCCATGAACACCGCGCCGAGCTCCAGCGCCGCCCCGCGGCGCGCGTCACCACCGGGCGGTGGCTCGTCCATCGTGGACAGCAGGTAGCCCGCCAGGTCGAGCGCGAAGCTCGCGACCAACGCGACCGGCTCGGCGCCCTCGCGCGAATACGTGAATACCGGGATGCGCGCCGGATCTGCGCTGGCCACCCGTGGCGCCTCGCCGGCGGGCTCGACGCTGCAGGGCCAGTCGGCCATGCCGGCATGGTCGCGCACGCGATGGAACAACGCGGCCGCAGCCGCCCGGCCCTTCAGCCCGCGATCCGGGAAATGCTCGGGCGTGGGCAGCACCAGCGTGGTCTCGAGGAATTTCGGATAGCCGCCGCAGTTGCGCAGCAGCCAGGCGAACGCCGCGAACTGCCAGTCGCGCCGCGCCTCGTCGAGAAAGGGTTTTGGCTTCTGCCACGGGTGCATGAGAAGTCGCCGCGGCCATGATAGCGCCGCGCACTGCTCGCCCATCGCCCGTCTCGACATAAATCGCGCGCGCGAATCTTCAGCGCGCGGCATCGCTGGCGCACAGGCGCGCGCGGCGCTCCTCACGATCCAGTTTTGCGAGTTTGCGCACGGCGGAATAGAAATCGGGCAGGTCGCGGTGCGTGGATTCGAGCAGCCGTTCGAATCCGGGCACGCAGTCGTAGTAAGTGGCCAGCGAGGCGAGCCGCGCATTGTTGGGCGGCGATGATTCGAGCTCGGCCGCGAGGCGCGACTTGACGCCGTAACGCGCATCGAGCGCCTCGAGTTCGCCGGCCAGCGCGGCGAAGATTTCCGCCTTGCGCCGGCGCATGACCGCGGCTGGCTCGCCGCTCGCGTACAGCTCTGCGAGCCGATCGCGGTGGCGCGCGATGATCTGGATGCTCTCGGCCTGGCGGCGGCGGCGTTCGAGGTGCCGCTGCAGATCCGCGGCGCGACCCTGCGCCGTGAGCCAGCGCGCCAGCCCCTCCTGCTCCACGGTGATCGCGAAGGCTTCGTTGAACGAGCTGTCATTGGGGATGTAGACCACCTGGTGCGAGAGCTCGTGGAACATGATGGCGGCCAGTTCATCGTCGCCGTAGCTCATCATCGTGTTCATGATCGGGTCGTTGAATCTGCCGAGCGTCGAGTACGCGGGCACGCCTTCGACCACGGCGTCGAGGCCCTTGCGCCGCAACTTCGCCGCGAATTTTTCGGCACTCGCCTGCTTGAAGTAGCCGCGATAGGCCACGCAGCCGACGATGGGGAAGCACCACTCGCGCGGCTCGACCGAGAACTCCGGCGTGGCGATGACGTTCCACACCACGTATTCGCGTTTCAGGTCGGCATAGCTGGTGTAGCTGCGGTTGTCGGGCAGGCCCAGCTCGCGGCTGGCGAAGGCGCGTGCCTCGCGCACGGTCTGGAGGCGCTGGCGCAGCCTCGCAGGCGATTCGGGATCCTCGATGACGCGCGCGATCGGCTGGCGCGCGCTGACGATCTGCATCTGTCCCCGGGCGGCCTGCATCACATAGCAGCCCTGGAGAGCGAGACAGGCGAGGAGCATGGCCCCGTGACGAAAACTGGCGCGGAGTTGCCTTAACATGCGGGCATGCAAGTGTACTTGGTGGGCGGCGCGGTCCGGGACCGGCTTCTCGGTCGCGCGGTCCGGGAGCGCGACTGGGTGGTCGTGGGCGCGCGTCCCGAGGAGCTCGAACGGCAGGGCTTCATTCCCGTGGGACGGGATTTTCCGGTGTTCCTGCATCCCGAGACCAAGGAAGAGCACGCGCTGGCGCGGCTCGAGCGCAAGATCGCCCCCGGATACCGCGGCTTCACCACCGAGTTCTCGCCGCACGTCACGCTCGAGGATGACCTGCGCCGCCGCGACCTGACCATCAACGCGATGGCCGAGGATGCGGACGGCAACATCATCGATCCTCACGGCGGCCGCCGCGATCTCGACGCGCGCCTGCTGCGCCACGTATCCGAGGCATTCGCCGAGGACCCGGTGCGCATCCTGCGCGTCGCGCGTTTCGCCGCGCGCTACGCCCCGCTGGGCTTCACGGTCGCGGACGAGACACTGGCGCTCATGCGTCGCATGGTCGAGGCCGGCGAGGTGAACGCGCTCGTGGCCGAGCGCGTCTGGGCGGAAACCGAGAAGGCGCTGGCCGAGCCCGCGCCGGACGTGTTCATCAGCGTATTGCGTGACTGCGGCGCCCTGAAGGTGATCTATCCGGAGATCGACGCGCTGTTCGGCGTGCCGCAGCCGCAGAAGTGGCATCCGGAGATCGACACCGGCGTGCACCTGCTGATGGCGTTGCGCCAGGCCGTGGAGCTCGGCGGTGGCCTCGCGGTACGGTTCGCCGTGCTGCTGCACGATCTGGGCAAGGCGGCGACCCCCGCCTACGTCCTGCCCGCGCATCACGGGCACGAGGATTCAGGCGTAGCGCTGGTCGAACAGCTCTGCGCCAGGGTGCGCGTGCCGAATCACCTGCGCGAGCTGGCCGTGATCGCGGCGCGCTTTCACACGCACGTGCATCGCGCGCTCGAGCTGCGCGCGGACACGGTGCTGCGCACGCTGGAGCGCTGCGACGCGCTGCGACGTCCCGAGCGCTTTGCGGAGCTGCTGCTCGCGTGCGAGGCCGATGCCCGCGGCCGCCTGGGCTTCGAGCAACGGGAATATCCGCAGCGCGCATTCTTCGCGCAGGCGCGCGAGCGCGCGGCTGCGGTCGCGCTCGATCCGGCCGAGCGCGCCGGGATGAGCGGCGAGAAGATCGGCCAGGAACTGCGCCGGCGGCGGCTGGCGGCGATCGAGGAATTGAAAACGCAGTTGGTCGAGGATTGAGGGGAGCGGATTCCAGACATGTCATTCATCGAAGCAGTCATCCTGGGCCTGGTCGAGGGCATCACCGAGTTCCTGCCCATTTCGAGCACGGGTCACCTCATCCTCACGCAATCGCTGCTCGGGCTGCACGGCCCGGCGGTGGAGGCGCTGCTGATCATCATCCAGGGCCCCGCGATCCTCGCGGTCTGCTGGGAATTCCGTCAGAAGCTGCTGCACGTGGCGCTCAGCCTGCACCGCGAACCGGCGTCGCGGCGCTTCGTCGTCAATCTGCTCATCGTGTTCCTGCCGGTCGCGGCGCTGGCGCTGCTGTTCGGCGATGAGATCAAGGCGGTGCTGTTCAACCCCGTTTCCGTCGCCATCGCGCTCGTGGTCGGCGGGTTCATCATCCTCTGGGCCGAGCGCCGCAAGCACAGTGAGCGGGTGCAGGACGTGGATCAACTCACGGCCGTCGATGCGCTCAAGCTCGGCGCCTTCCAGGCGTTGTCGCTGATCCCGGGCACGAGCCGCTCCGGCGCCACCATCATCGGTGGATTGCTGTGCGGGCTGTCGCGGCGCACGGCCGCCGAGTTCTCGTTCTTCGTCGCGATCCCCGTGCTGCTCTGCGCCACCGCGTACGAGAGCTGGAAGGAGCGTGCCGCGATCGCCGCGTTCGAGTCCGGGCCGCTCATCGTGAGCTGCGTGGTGTCGTTCGTGAGCGCGCTGCTGGCGGTGAAATTCCTGATCCGCTACGTGAGCCGGCACTCGTTCGCGGCCTTCGCCTGGTACCGCATCGTGTTCGGCGGCATCATCCTGGTCACGGCCTGGACGGGCCTCGTGCACTGGTGATTCCGCGCGCCGCCGCGCGCATTTCGTCCCCGAAAATCTCCCGTTCGTCAAAAATCCCTTTTCCGGGCCGTGCCGACGCGAAAGACTCGCGCCATGAAATTCGACTTCGAAAAGTTCTACCAGGCGGTCAATGCGAAGCGCACGGAGCGGGCGGCCTCATGGAGGCAGGTGGCACGCGAGATCGGCATCGGCAAGTCGACGCTGGCGCGCATGGCGCAGAACAAGCGTCCGGATGCCGACGGTCTCGCGGCCCTCTCCTTCTGGGCGGAGCTCAATCCCGCGGACTTCGTGCACGTCGAATCGACGCCAGCCGCGCGGCATCTCGATGCCGGCGAGGATGCAGCGGGCCTCGGAAACGGCGCGCTGACGGCCTGAACGGTGGCAGTGACCCGCGGCGGCTGCCCCGCGGCGCCAGCGCCTAGAACGGGTTCGAAGCCCAGCGCTTGATCCTGTCGTGATAGCTGCGGCTCGACTGGAGCCGCATCCCTCCCTGCAGCACCACGATGTATTCCCCATGCGGGCCGGTCTCGAGCTCGTGCACGTGCTTGACGTTGACGATGATCGAGCGGTGGATGCGCAGGAACATCTGCGGGTCGAGCGAGCTCTCGAACGTCGCGATGGGCACGTGCAGCAGGTGACGGGCGTTCTTCAGGTGCAGCTGCACGTAGTTCTCCGCGGCCTGCACGAACACGATGTCCTCGATGTTGACGAAGGAGATCTTGCCGGCGGCGCGCAGCGCCACGCGCGCCAGGTAGCGCGGCGGTGCCGCGAGCTGCTGCAGCAGCGAAAGCACGTGGCGATTGTCCGCGCCGCCGGTGGCCAGCCGCTCGCGCACCCGCGTCAGCGCCTGCGAGCAGCGCTCGCGCGTCACCGGTTTCAGCAGGTAGTCGATGGCGTTCACCTCGAAGGCCTGGATGGCATAGCGATCGTGCGCGGTCACGAAGATCACCGGCGGCATCTGCTCGGCGCCGACCTCGCGCAGCACGCCGAATCCATCCAGCTCGGGCATCTGCACGTCCAGCAGGACCAGATCCGGGCGCTTCGCGCGGATGGCCTCGACGGCCTCGGCGCCATTGCGCGCCTCGGCCACGGCGCGGATCGCAGGCTCGTCCTTGAGCAGCAGCGCCATGCCCTCGCGTGCCAGCGGCTCGTCATCGACGATGAGTACGTTCATTGCGTGCCCGTCACGCATGCAGCATCTTCAGGGGCAGCACCATCGTGACCTGCGCGCCGCCGCCCGGAGCATTCTCCGCGCGCAATTGCGCGGCCTCGCCGTACAGTTGCCTGAGGCGTGCGCGTGTGTTCGTCAGGCCGAGCCCCATGCCACCCTTCTCCGCGGCCTGCGGCCCCTCGGCGACACGGAACCCCGCGCCGTCGTCGCGCACGATGACGTGCAGCGCATCCCCGCAGCGCTCGGCGCGGATGGTGATGACGCCCGGCGTGGCGCGCGAGCCGACACCGTGCTTGATGGCGTTTTCCACCAGCGGCTGCAATCCCATGTGCGGTACCGCGGCGTCGAGCAGCTCCGGGTCGACCTCGATGTCCACGCGCAGGCGGTCCGAGAAGCGCACCTGCTCGATCGATAGATAGAGCTTGAGGTATTCGAGTTCGCGGGCCAGCGTCACTTCCTGGGTCTCCATGTCCGCGAGCACGGCGCGCAACAGGTCCGAGAATCGCGCCAGCGTCTCCTCGGCCTGCCGGCCTTTCTGTTGCCGCACCAGCACCACGATGGCATTCAGTGTGTTGAACAGGAAGTGCGGTTGCAACTGGGCCTTGAGGGCACCGAGCCGCGCCTGCGCCACCTGGGTTTCGAGCTGCGACGCGCGCAGGTCGGAACGCAATGCCGCCTGCGCGCGCTCCTGGAAGCGCGCGTAGTTGCGGAACGCGGTCTGGATCGACAGCACCACCCAGTACGCCACGACACTGGTGTGAAAGCCGAAGATGAACAGCAGCGTGACCTCGCTCTGCAGCGTGACCGGCGGCCGCAGCGGCGAGAACTCGTTCCAGGTCAGGTGAAACGTGGCTTCGAGCGAGAGCTTGAGCAACGCCCACGCCAGGCTCAGCAGCAGGTGCAGACCGATCAGCCTCGCCAGGTGCTGCCGGTCCAGCGGCCAGCGCCGGCCGGCCCACACGATCAACGGCGTGAGCAGCGCCGAGATGTAGATGTTGGCGCTCCAGTAGCGCAGGTCCTGCCAGGGATTCGGGTCTTCCCAGTAGAAGCGCCGCGTGACGTTCTGCGCGAAATAGATGAGGCCGACCAGCGTCCAGGCGAGGAAGTAGAAAGCCCAGGGCCTGATCTTGCGCAGGTTCATGGCGGCGTGGCGAAGCTTAACCCGGCAGCGCCGCGGGAATGGCTCGCCAGGACAAACACGGGTTCATGAGACAGGAAATAGCCCATCCTCGCGATCGTGGGGAAGGTTGTTTGACCAAGCGGCCGAAATCATTGACGAACGGGCGGAACTTTCTCGCGCCTGGCCCGAATCGCGGCCGGCCCGGAACTACAACGGCAGGTCCTGCAGCCCGAAGCCGCACAGCGGCCGGTCATACCGGCGCCCGAGCGCGATGACCTTGAAGATCTCGCCCATCTCGCCGGGCATCATCAGGCGGCGGGCTTCGCCCGCCAGGCGCGCGCGCCTGGCGGCGTCGGCGCCGGCGAGCTCCATCTCGGTAGTTAGGAGGGATTCCATGCCCGAACCGATCAGGAAGGCGGCCTGGGTGGCGAATCCCAGTATCTCGAGGCCGGCGCCGTCGGCCGCGTCCGCCACCCGCGTGAAGTCCACCCAGGCCGTGATGTCCTGCAGGCCCACGTTGATGAAGGGATCGTCGTGCGCGCGGTGGCGGAAATGACATCGCAGCGTGCCGTCATGGCGCTCGGGGTGGTACAGGTGCGCGCGCGGCAGGCCATAGTCGATGAGCAGGGCCACACCCTCATCGAGCTGGCCAGCGAGGCTTGCGATCCACGGCTGGAACGACAGGCAAACCTCCGATACGTAGCCGTCCGGCAGTGGCGCGGGCAGGGAGTCGAGCAGGGCCTGCACCGCCTGCTCCAGCTCCGGGGCGGGATCGATCTCGCGCCAGGCGAAGCCTGCGCCCGACTGGACCACGCCGAGGGCGCGCACGCGCTGCGCGCCCGCAGGGCCGCGCAGCATGAAGCGCGCCACCGGCATGGCGTCCAGCACTTCGTTCGCCAGCACCACGCCGCGCATGGCGCGCGCCGGCCAGCGATCTAACCACTCGACCCGCGCGGCGAGCTGCGCGGGAAGCTGGCCGATGCGCGCGCGCTGCCGCGCGGCGAGATCGGCGCTCACTTCGAGGATGCGGTAGCGCGCGGGCAGGCGATCGAGCGCGGCGAGCTCGGTCAGCAGGTCGGCGGCCATGGTGCCGAGCCCGGCGCCGAGCTCGAGCACGTCGCCGCCGGTGTGCTCGAGCACCTCGGCCGTCTGTCGCGCCAGGCAGCGCGAGAACAGGCTCGATATCTCCGGCGCGGTGACGAAATCGCCGGCGCCGCCGAGCTTGGCGGCGCCGGCGCTGTAGTAGCCGAGTCCCGGGGAATACAGCGCCAGCCGCATGTAGGCGTCGAAGCCGATCACGCCGCCGTGCGCCGCAATGAACGCGCGGATGTGCGCCGCCACGCGTTCCGAGTGCGCGCGTTCCGCCGGATCGAGTGGCGGCAGGGTTGTGACGGATGCGGCAGAAGTCATACAGTGCATCGTAAATGAGCGACGGCAGTCTAACGGGCAAGACCGTGTTGATCACGGGCGGCGCCAGGCGCGTCGGTGCGGAGGTCGCGCGCCTGCTGCACGCGGCCGGCGCGAACCTCGTCATCCACTATCGCCGCTCTTCGCGCGAAGCGGCTGCCCTGGCCGGCGAGCTGAATGCGGCGCGCGGCCGCTCCGCGGCCATCGTCGCCGGCGAACTGCTGGACATCGACGAGCTGCCCTCACTGGTTGAATTCGCGGTGCGCAGCTTCGGCGCGCTGGACGTGCTGATCAACAATGCGTCGACGTTCTATCCCACGAAGATCGGCGAGATCACGCCGGCGGCATGGGACGACCTGCTGGGCACCAACCTCAAGGTGCCGACGTTCCTGTCGCAGGCCGCCGCGCCCGCATTGCGCCAATCGCGCGGACTGATCCTCAACATCGTTGACATCCACGCCCTGCGGCCGTTGCGCGATCACACCGTGTACTGCACGGCCAAGGCCGGGCTGCACATGCTGACGCGCTCGCTGGCGAAGGAGCTGGGGCCCGAGATCCGCGTGAACGGCATCGCGCCCGGGCCCATCCTCTGGCCTTCGGCCGACACCGGCGACGAATCGAAGCGTGCCAAGATCATCGAGCGCACCATCCTCAAGCGCATGGGCTCACCCGCGGACATCGCGCGCACGGCGCTGTTCTTCGCCGCGCAGGCGCCCTACATCACCGGGCAGATCCTCGCCGTGGACGGCGGCCGCAGCGTCGCGTGGTAGGAGAGCGGTGCCGGGGAAGGAATCCCGGGAGATTGGTGCCGGGGAAGGAATCCCGGGAAAAATCAGCAACTGCGCCAACCGCTTGAAAAGTCGACGGCGACATTTTTCCCGGGATTCCTTCCCCGGCACCAATCTCCTTCCCCGGCACCGCTCAAAAAAAGGGCCGCTGTCGCCAGCGGCCCGAGTCTTGCGTTTGAGAACTTCAGTCAGGGAAACATCGACATCGACTAGAACTTGAAGCGCGCTCCGAGTGCGTAGCGCGGGCCCTGGTCGTCCAGGCGCCAGATCTGCTTGTCCGACCGTCCGTGCCAGCGGATGTCCTCGCCCGTGAGGTTCACGGCCTCGAACGACACCGCCAGGTGCTCGTTGATGTCGTAGCCCACGTTGAGGTCGATCTGGTCGTACGGCTCGACGAAGATCGGGTTGCGCCATTGGCCGACGTTCAGGGTCTGCAGGTACTCGTCGCGCCAGTTGTAGGCGAGGCGCGCCGAGACACCGAACTTCTCGAACATCAGCACCGCATTGGCGGAGTCGGAGAGACCCAGCAACGCGAACTGGTTTTCGTTCGGATCGCTGGTCACCTTGTAGCCAATGTCGCCGCGCACGATGGTGTAGTTGGCCAGCACGCCGAAGCCCGAGTCGCCGAAGAAATACTGGCCCGCCAGCTCGAAGCCGTGGATCTTGGCTTCCTTGTTGTTGACCGGCGTGGTCACCGCGAAGTCGTACAGCGGATCGTCGGCGTTCGGCAGGATGTCGTACTTGGTGGCGAACGCCACGTGCTGGTCGTTGCTGCCGTTGTAGTTCGCGAGGCCACCGGCCCAGAAGACGCCCTTGTCGTCGGTGAAGCCGTCCGGGTTCTCGAGCATGGCGATGGCCGTGAACAGCGCCGAATCGTTGACCGCGAACGGATGCGCCGGGTCCTTCAGGTACGCCAGCGCCTGCTGGGCGCGCGGGCCGCCGGTCTGGTTGCGGATGCCGTACAGGTTGAGGCTCTCGACGGCGTTGCCGATGAAGTTCTTGACGTTCTTCTGGAACGCACCCACCGAGACGTATCCCTGGTCCGAGAAGTAGTACTCGAGTGACAGGTCGAAGTTGTCGGACTCCAGCGGCAGCAGTCCGGTGTTGTTCTGCGCTCCCGGGGGCGCAAATCCGCCGACCAGCGTAGAGCCGCCCGGGGTCGCCGGTACCTGCCCGGCTGCCAGGTTGAAGTATTCCGGCCGCGCGATGGTCTTGCTGTACGAGAAGCGGCCCTTCAACGCCTCAGTGAGCCCGATGTCGAAGTCCAGGTTCGGCAGCAGGTTGTGATAACGGCCATCGTCGGTGAGCAGCGTCTCGCTGCCGACGTTGGGACGCACGACCTGGAAGTCGTTGTCGTCCTGCCAGAGCAGCGCGGTCGGAACCAGCAGGTTGTTGGCCGCGTGCACGTCGGTCTCCTCGTAGCGCGTGCCGACCACCAGGTGGCCGGGCATCGAACCGAGCTCGAGCTTGAACGAGACCTGCGCATACAACGCCCGCGTGTCTTCGGCGATGGTGCTGTCGGTGTTGTAGCCCGGGTTGTAGCGCAGCTTGCCATCCGCCGCGGAAGTCTCCTGCCAATCGGTGTAGCCATGCTGCAGGGCCCACTGGCCGAGCGTGGTCGCGTTGCCCTTCCAGCCGCCGGTCGGCGCGCCGACGGGATTGAAGTCGTCGAAGGCGCCGGTGAGGCTGAATGGCGTCAGCAACGCCACCATGTCCGGCACGTTGCCGCTGTCGCCCACGCCCCAGTCGCCCAGTTTCAGGTAGCCGCCCGAAGCACGCTGCCGCGAATCCATGGCGCGCGTCTCGAAGCCGAATCCCAGCGTGCTCTTGTCGGTCATCTCGAACTTGGCGTCGAAGCGGGTCTGCTTGATGTTCGTGACCTGGTCGTTGTAGGCGATGCGCAGCACCTGTGAGCCGAGGCTTTCCGGACCGAACGAGTAGTTCGGGTCGCCGTTGACGTCGTCATAGGCATTGAGCTGCGTCGGATACAGCGTGCGTCCCGCGATCGGTATCCCGTTGTTGAACTGGAACGTCTGGGTCCAGAAGTTGGAGGCGTTGCGGCAGGGAATGCTGGCCTCCGGGTCGGCCGGGTTCGCCGGGTAGCTCTCCAGACAGGTGCTCGGCACGAGCCCGGCGACGCTGAACGCGCTCTCGCCGCCGCCCGTGACCGGGTCGTTCGGCAGGCTGCGTGCCGTCGAGTCGTGGAAATCGAATCCCAGCGTCAATCGATCGGTCACCGCCCAGTCCACGTTGAAGCCCAGGGACTTCAGGTCGTTCTTCTGCTCGCGATGCTGCTGTTCGTATCCATAGTCCTTCGAGGCGCCGGTGAACTCGTGCATCAGCACCGGGGTGGCTACCGCCTCGTCGGTGTCGAAGACGATATGGTCGAAACCATTGCGCTGCAGCCAGACGGTCTGCTCACC
The DNA here is from genome assembly GCA_035761265.1 of Steroidobacteraceae bacterium. Classification (GTDB taxonomy): domain Bacteria; phylum Pseudomonadota; class Gammaproteobacteria; order Steroidobacterales; family Steroidobacteraceae; genus CADEED01. Next base: position 33,183 of record DASTRL010000210.1, on the reverse strand, counting down.
ACGATCCTCGCTGATCTCGCTCTGCGCGAAGGTGTAGTCGGCGGTGAGCGTCAGGCCTTCTACCGGCACTAGCTGCACGGTGAACTGCGCGTTGATGCGCTCGCGCTGGGTGTCCGCGAACAGGTAACGGATGTCGTTCGGGATGCCGTAGAGCTGGCCTTCGGCCGGCGCGTTCTCGATGAGCGCGGCGACCTGGTCGTCGGAGGCGTCGTAGGGGGTGTCGTTATTGTCGACGAACAGCGGTGCGGCGTCACGATTGGCGGCCAGATCCGTGTGCCACGGCTGGATGTGCCAGTCGTTTACCGTCACGCCCGTCGAGCCGCTGTCACGCTTCTGGTAGGTAGCCGCGAGCCCGACGCCGAACGTGCGGTTCTCGGTGGCATAGGAAAAGATGCCGGAAAGCTCGGGCGTGACGTCGTTGCCAGCCCGGTTGGTGGTGTCGTTCAGCGCCTTGGCGCCGAGATTGAGCACCAGTCCATCGTTGTCGAGCGGGCGCGCGGTGCGCACGGTGATCGACGCGCCGATGCCGCCCGTCGCGACGTCGGCGCGGCCGGTCTTGTATACCTCGACCGCGCTGATCGACTCGGCGGCGAGGTTCGCGAAGTTGAAGGCGCGCGAATTGCCGGCCACGCCGCCGCCGGTCGGTGCGGCGTTCGCGAACGCATCGGCCGCGGGCATCTGCCGCCCATTGAGCGTGACCATGTTGAACTGCGGGCCGAAGCCGCGTGCCGTGACGGTCGCGCCCTCGCCGTTGCGACGGTCGATCGAGACGCCGGTGATCCTCTGCAACGCCTCGGAAAGATTCGTATCGGGGAACTTGCCGATGTCCTCGGCGTTGATCGCGTCGACGACGCCGACGGCGTCGCGCTTGGTGTACATCGAGGCCTTGAGACTGCCGATCATGCCGGTGACCACGACGGTCTCGATCTCCTCGCCCTGCTGCTGATCCTGCTCCTGCGGCTGTTGCGCGAACACCGGATTGATGAGTACCGCGCCGCCCACGATCGTGAACAATGCCCTGGAATTGAAGGGCCTCGCCTTGCTGGATGCTTTCATTGCCTGCGCTCCTGACAGATTTGCCACTGTGCATTCCGCGCGACAGCGCCGCGGCGGAACTCCCTCTTCGTTCCCGGGCGAGGATGCGAAACGCGGGCGCGCGGCAGAAGCGCAATTTGACGAGCTGGACTTTAGAGTAGATAGAGCGGATGCGCGGCTGGGCCGCATCCGGGACGCGGCGCGCGCGACCGAAGCGGCGGCGCGCGCGGGCGGCGCCCGCGGCACGTCGGGATTACGCCACGTGTCGGCGAAGAGACGGCCTCTGCTAACTAGTTACCGGAGCGTTCGATCCCGAGATCGACCGCGGTCATCTTGTGCCCGTCGCCTTCGAAGTGCGCCCACAGCTCCCCGATGCTGCGGCCCGCCACCGGATGCACGACCTCGGGCGCGATCTCGGCGAGCGGGCCGAGCATGTAGGGACGCTTCAGCAGGTCAGGTCGCGGCAACGTGTAATCGTCGGTCTTCTCGACGAGATCGCCGTAGAGCAGCACGTCCAGATCCATGGTGCGCGACGCCCACTTCGGCGCGTACCGCGGCCGCCCGCACTGGGTCTCGATGGCGCGCAGGCGCGCGATGACCGAGCCCAGCGGCTGCGCCGCCGAGAAGCCCACCACGAGATTGATGAAGTCCGGGCCCTCGAAGCCCACGGCGACGTTGCGGTAGGCGCGCGAGAAGCGCGCGTCCGGCCAGGTGTGCGCGATCTGCGCGCAGGCCTGCGGCAGGTGCTTCTCCGGCTCGAGGTTGCTGCCGGCCGCGACGAACACGCGCACGTGCCCCGGCTTCAGCAGGTTCATTTCGGCAGATCGGCGCGCGTGCGCAGCACCGCGACGCCCACGTCCTTGCTGTGACGGATCGCGCCCGGCTTGTTGATCGAGAGGCGCACCCACTCCACGGCGAATTCCTCGAGGATCAGCAGCGCCGCGCGGTGCGCCAGCGTCTCCACCAGCTTGAAGCTCGATTCGCCGACGAAGGCGAGGAGCCGCTTGGCGACGCGCTTGTAGTCGAGCGTGTCGGCGACGTCGTCGGACTGCGCGGCGCGCGCGCAATCCACGGGCATCTCCACGTCGAGCACGATGGTCTGTCTGGTGCGCCGCTCCCACTCGATGAAGCCGATGATGCACTCGACCTCCAGGCCGTGCAGGAAGATGCGATCGCCCTTGTCGCCGCCGCCCGGTATCGTCACTGTCTTCGGAGTGTTCACGATTTGTCCTAACTATTCCCCAATTCCGCCAGCGGCCACTGCGCCCGCGCGCGGATCGTCGCAGGCTCGTGCCGGCCCGCCTTGAGGCGCGCCATGCCCGCCACCGCGATCATGGCAGCATTGTCGGTGCAAAACTCGACGCGCGGATAGAAGACCTCGACGCCGGCGCGCGCCGCCGCCGCATCGAGCCGCGCGCGCAGCAACCGGTTGGCGCCGACGCCGCCGGCCACGACCACGGCGCCATGCCCGGTTTCCTCGAGCGCGCGCAGCGTCTTGCCGACGAGCGTATCGACGATGGCCTCCTGTACGCCCGCGGCGATGTCGGCGCGGGTGGCCTGGTCGAGACCCGGGCCCGCGTGCTCGCGCACGGCCAGCGCCACCGCGGTCTTGAGGCCCGAGAAGCTGAACTCGAATCCCGCGCGCTCGAGCATCGGGCGCGGAAAGGCGAAGCGGGCGGCCCTGCCCGACCCGGCGAGCTTCGCGAGTTCCGGCCCTCCCGGATACGGCAGCCCCAGCAATTTGGCCGACTTGTCGAAGGCTTCGCCGGCCGCATCGTCGCGCGTCTCGCCGAGCACCGCGTAGCGCCCCGGCGCGCGCACGTCGATCAGCATGGTGTGGCCTCCGGACACCAGCAGCGCCAGGTGCGGAAACGGCGGCGCCCGCGATTCGAGCAGCGGGGCGAGCAGATGTCCCTCGAGGTGATGCACCGCCACCGCGGGCAGGTTCCAGGCATAGGCGAGCGAGCGGCCCAGTGCCGCACCCGTCAACAACGCGCCGATCAGGCCGGGTCCCGCGGTGTAGGCCACCCCATCGAGGTCCGCCGGCTGCGTTGCGGCGTCCGCCATCGCGGCGCGCACCAGCGGCAACAGCCGCCGCACGTGGTCGCGCGAGGCCAGCTCCGGCACCACGCCGCCATAGATCCGGTGCAAGTCGACCTGGCTGTGGATCTCGTGCGCGAGCAGGCCGGCCTCGTCGTCGTAGACGGCCACCGCGGATTCATCACAGGAGGATTCGAGGGCCAGGATGCGCATCTATAAGTAGTGAGGTTGGGGTCCGATGCCCTTGCCCTGCCCGCCCTTTGATTTTTGAGGGCCGTTCTATAGAATCGCCACCCCTGCCCCCGGCAGGTCGTGGCAAAACTCCAGACAGATCAAAGGGTTGAGGTTTCGATGCCGAGCGTTCGAGTGCGTGAAAACGAATATTTCGATGCCGCCCTGCGCCGTTTCAAGCGCGCGTGCGAAAAAGCGGGCGTGCTCACGGAGCTCCGGCGCCGCGAATTCTATGAGAAGCCGACCCAGGAGCGTAAGCGCAAGAAGGCTGCCGCCGTGAAGCGCCACCTCAAACGCAACAGCCCGCGCGACTACTCGGCGCGTCCGCGCCCGAGCTGACATCTCTACGATGACGCTCAAGGAGCGCATCAGCGAAGACATGAAGACCGCGATGCGATCCGGCGAAAAGGATCGCCTCGCGGTCATTCGTCTTCTGCAGGCTGCGATCAAGCAGCGTGAAGTCGACGAGCGCATCACGCTCGACGACGCGCAGGTCACCGCGGTGCTCGAGAAGATGATCAAGCAGCGCCGCGAGTCCGTCGTGGCCTTCGAGAAAGGGGGCCGCGCCGACCTCGTCGCCAAGGAGAACGCCGAGATCGCCGTGCTCCAGCCCTATCTACCCGCGCAGCTCTCCGAAACCGAGCTCGACGCCCTGATCGCCGAGGCCATCCAGTCGACCGGCGCCGCCTCCATCAAGGACATGGGCAAGGTGATGGGCATCGTGAAGTCGAAAGCCGCCGGCAAGGCCGACATGGGCGCCGTCGGCGCCCGCATCAAAGCAAAATTGGGCGCCTGAGGGCCGCCATGGGTGGCCGCGGCATCGCCACCGCCGGCGCGCTGATCCTCATCGCGCTCATCTGCATTTCCATCAGTCGAAAGATCGAGGCCGAGCGCCGGCAGCTGGGCCACTTTCCGCGCAAGCGGCTGCCGCTGGTCATCGGCGGATCGATCGGCGCGCTTTTCCTCTGCATCCTGGTTGCATTGGCGATCCTGCGCTGAAGGCGGGCGTTAGAATCCGGCCCTGATGGCCGGCCGGATTCCCCAAAGTTTCATCGACGAACTGACCGCGCGCGCGGACATCGTCGAGCTCATCGGTTCGCGGGTCGAGCTCAAGAAAGCCGGCCGCGAGTACCGCGCCTGCTGCCCGTTCCACAACGAAAAGACCCCCTCGTTCTGGGTGAGCCCGCAGAAGCAGTTCTATCACTGCTTCGGCTGCGGCGCGCACGGCACGGCCCTCGGCTTCCTGATGGAGTACGACAAGCTCTCCTTCCCCGAGGCCATCGAGGAACTGGCGGGGCGGCTCGGCCTGGAGGTGCCGCGCGAGGCCAGCAGCCAGCCGGACAACAGCGGCAGCACCCAGCCGCTGTATGACCTGAATCTCAAGGTGGCGAAATATTTCGCGAGCGTGCTGCCGGGCGACGCGCGCGCGCGGGAATACGCGAAGAAGCGCGGCCTGACGCGCGAGACGCTCGAACGCTTCATGATCGGCTTCGCGCCGAACTCCTGGAACGAGGTGCTGAAGCGCTTCGGCGCGACCGAGTCGGACCGCAAGGTGCTGCTGGATTGCGGGCTCATCATCGAACGCGAGCGCACCGACTCGCGCACGCTCGATCGCCACTACGACCGCTTCCGCGACCGGCTGATGTTCCCGATCCGCGATTCGCGCGGCCGGGTGCTCGCCTTCGGTGGACGCATCATCGACCAGGGCGAACCCAAGTACCTGAACTCGCCGGAGACGCTGCTGTTCCACAAGGGCCGCGAGCTCTACGGCATGTACGAGGTGCGCCAGAGTCGCACCGCGCTGAAACGCCTGCTGGTGGTCGAGGGATACATGGACGTCGCCCGCCTGCACCAGGCCGGGGTGAACTACGCGGTTGCCACGCTCGGCACAGCCACCACCCCGGAGCACCTGCGCCGCATCTTCAAGCTGGTGAACGAGGTGGTGTTCTGTTTCGACGGCGACAAGGCGGGGCGCGCGGCCGCCTGGCGCGCCTTGGGAAATGCACTGCCCGAGGCCCGCGAGGGACGGCAGATCCGGTTCCTGTTCCTGCCGGAGGGGCACGACCCCGATTCTCTGGTCGGCGAGGAGGGTCGAGAGGCTTTCGAGAGTCGGCTCGACGGCGCGCTGCCGTTGTCCGAATACCTCGCGGCGGCGCTCGGCGAGCAGGTGGACCTGAGCCACGCCGACGGCCGCGCACAGTTCGCGGAACTTGCTCGGCCCCTCGTGTCCAAGGTGGCCCCCGGCGTTTATCGAGACCTGCTCATCAGCCGTCTTTCCGAGTCGATCAAGCTGCCCACCGCAAGATTGAACCAATTATGGTTTAACGAGGTCACAGATGCGGCAGGTGGTCATCTCGCCGGAAGTGCTTCGGAGAGCCCCGCGGCGCGGCCCGCGAGTCGATCGCCGCGGCCGCGCGACGGAGGCGGGAACAAGGGCCTGGTGACCCGGGCGGTGAAGCTGCTGGTCCACTTCCCCCACATCGCCAGTCGCGTCACCGGTGCGCAGCTCACCCAGCTCGAGATGACCGAGGGCGCCGGCTCGCGTTTCCTGTTCGAGCTCATCGACCAGCTTCAGCAGGAACCGGCCGCAACCACCGCGGTGCTCCTGATGCGTTGGCGTGAACGAGCGGAGGCGGCGCGGTTGACGGCACTGGCTCAGGAAGAGCTACCGGGCATCGATGAGAACGGCGCGGCGCTGGAGCTGGCGGCGGCCATCTCGACCCTGGGACTCGAGCCCACGCTGCGTCGGTATCAGGAACTCATCGACAAAGGAGAGCTCAACGAAGACGAGCGCGCGGAACTGCGCGAGCTCACCGCGGCAATGGCGCGGAGCAAGAGCGCTGCCTAGGCCCGCAAAGGGGGCGGCGGGTTGCCGTCGAATTCTTCCAGAGATGACCCTTTTGGCCCGAATTTTGCGTTGTCCTGGGAGTCAATCCCAAGCGGAAGTCGTTGACCGGCTGGCGATTTTCGTTTTGTCAAGCAGGGGTCATTTGCGTAGAATGCCGCCCCTTTCCCGCAAGCCAACTTGATCACGCCGTCGGAACCCCCACGGTGTCGTACCGCAATACGCCTGAAGGCGTCCGGAATCTCATGACTCAAAAGCACAAGCGTCCCCCTGCTCCTGCCTCGAAAAAGCTCGCGAAGAAGGCGGGCAAGCCTGCGGCTGCGCATGCCAGCAAGGAAAAGGCGCATGCCGCGCCGAATTCCAAGGGCAAGCATGCGGAAAAGCACGCCGAGGTGAAGAAGCCGGTGGGGAAGGCGAAGGCTGCTGAAAAGGCCGTCGCTCCCCCGCCCGAGGCCAAGGGCAAGGTGGTCGAGCTCAAGCCGGCGCAGAAGCTCGCGGCCGCGCGCGCCGCCGCGAGTGCCGCCGCGGCCGAAGGTGGCAAGTCGAAGGGCAAGAAAGGCGCCGCCGAGCTGATCAATCTGCCGGCGCGACGCTCCGTGCTGCCCGAAGAGCGCCAGTCGCAGCTCAAGCTGCTGATCGCGCGCGGCAAGGAACAGGGTTACCTCACCTACTCGCAGGTGAACGATCACCTGCCGTCGGAGATCGTCGATCCCGAGCAGATCGAAGAGATCGTCAACACGATCAACGACATGGGCATTCCGGTGTACGAGAAGGCGCCGGACAACGAGAGCATCCTCGCGCCCGAACCGTCCACGCCGACGGACGAGGAAGCCATCGAAGAGGCCGCCGCCGCGCTGGCCGCGCTCGACGCCGAGCTCGGCCGGACCACGGATCCCGTGCGCATGTACATGCGCGAGATGGGCACGGTGGAGCTGCTCACGCGCGAAGGCGAAATCCGCATCGCCAAGCGCATCGAGGAGGGCCTCGATGCCGTGCGCCTGGCGTTGTCGATGTATCCGTCGACGGCTGACTATCTACTGAAGGCCTACGAGCCGGTGAAGACCGGAGGGGCGCGCCTCGTCGATATCATCGTGGGCTTCATCGATCCGAACGCGCCGGACGTCATCGCGCAGCCGCAGAATCCGACCAAGATGGATCTCGCGCCGGCCGCCACCGAGGAGAAGGCCGAGGGCGAGGACGAAGAGGCAGAAGAAGGCGAAGGTACCGAAGAGGAAGCGGTCGACACGGGGCCGGATCCGGAAGAGGCCGCGCGCCGCTTCGCCGCCGTGCAGAAGTACCTGACCGCCTCGCTGGCTTCCATCGAGAAGTTGGGCGCCAAGGACCCGAAGACGCTCAAGATCCGCAAGAAGCTCTCCGACGAGTTCATGGAGCTCAAGCTCGCGCCGCGAATGTTCGACGCGCTGATCGTGAACCTGCGGCACGCGGTCAACGAGATCCGCCAGCTCGAGAAGGAAATCATGATCATTGCCGTGCGCGATGCCGGCATGCCGCGCAAGGAATTCATCCTCTCGTTCCCGAAGAACGAGACTTCGCACCGCTGGCTGCAGAAGCAGGTCAAGGGTGGCAAGAAGTGGTCGGCGGCCATGGGCCGCCTCGCGGACGAGATCACGCGCCGCCAGGACAAGCTGGCCGCGCTCGAGAAGACCTATCACCTGACCATCACGGACATCAAGGAGATCAACCGTGAAGTGTCGATCGGCGAAGCCAAGGCGCGCCGCGCGAAGAAGGAGATGGTGGAGGCCAACCTGCGCCTGGTGATCTCGATCGCCAAGAAGTACACGAACCGTGGTCTTCAGTTCCTGGACCTCATCCAGGAAGGCAACATCGGCCTCATGAAGGCGGTGGACAAGTTCGAATACCGCCGCGGTTACAAGTTCTCGACCTACGCGACGTGGTGGATCCGCCAGGCCATCACCCGTTCGATCGCCGACCAGGCGCGCACCATCCGCATCCCGGTGCACATGATCGAGACCATCAACAAGCTGAACCGCATCTCGCGGCAGATGCTGCAGGAGATGGGCCGCGAGCCGACGCCGGAAGAGCTGGCCGTGCGAATGGAGATGCCCGAGGACAAGGTCCGCAAGGTGCTGAAGATCGCCAAGGAGCCCATCTCGATGGAGACTCCGATCGGCGACGACGAGGACAGCCACCTCGGCGACTTCATCGAGGACACGAGCGTTGCGTCCCCGATCGACCAGGCCACGATGGAATCGCTGCGCGAGACCACGCACTCGGTGCTCGCGCAGCTCACGCCGCGCGAAGCCAAGGTGCTGCGCATGCGCTTCGGCATCGACATGAACACCGACCACACGCTGGAAGAGGTCGGCAAGCAGTTCGACGTGACGCGCGAGCGTATCCGCCAGATAGAGGCGAAGGCCTTGCGCAAGTTGCGTCATCCGAGCCGCAGCGAGCAGCTGCGCAGCTTCCTGATCGAAGACTGACCATCACATCGGCACGCAGCGAAAAGGCCGCCCCGTATCACGCGGGCGGTCTTTTCGTTTTGGGGTGCCGAGGCCGGTATCCCTTGGCGGCATCGGCCGATCGCCGTGCAAGCGGCAAGCGGAGCCGCTCGCAATGACCTCGAAGCGCGCCCTGCCCGATCCAGGTCGCGAAATGGCATGAGGCGACAGAAGAACAGACGTACGAGAATGGGGGAGCCATGAACCGCGTCAACTCACTGCTCACGTGCCTCGCGTTCGCCGCGATCGTCAATGCCGAGCCGCCGCGCTACGACTTCGAATGCGACACGCCGGCCGGGCATTTCTCGTTCTGGCAGCGGACGACTTCAGGCGGGGAAATCACCGTCGCCGGCATGATGACCGTGCACGAAGTGCGCAAGGACAAGAAATGGAGCGCGGTCGCCAACATCGTGCTCACCACCCATACGGATGCCCGGCGGCGCTTCGGCATCCACGTGTATGCGGACCGCAGCGTGTCGGATCAGCTGTTCCTGTCGCTGCTCAAGGTCGGCGGCCAGGATCCGATCGGCCTGGGCTTCCTGCCGCGCGGCAAGGACCCGATCCCGTTCAAGCTGAAACTGGATGCGAGCGGCCTGCTGACCGCCAGCGTTGCCGGCGTGGAGGCGAGCACGCCGCTCGGCGCCTTCAAGCCCGAAAAGCTCGAGTTGGCGTGCTCGACCGGCGATTTCCACTTCAGCAACATCGTGGTCAGCGATTGACGGTTCCGGCCGCGTCGGGCGCACCGAGCATCGGCCTCGTGAGCTGCACGCGGATGAGATAGCCCGCATGGTTGGGGTGCACGCGATCGCCCACCCAGATGTCCTCGCGCGGCTTGCCGTCGGCGGTGAGCATCGCGTCCCAGAGATCGACGTATTCGAGGCCAGGCTGCGTTGCGACGTATTCGCGGATCGCGAGATTGGTCGCGCGGCGCTGCGGCGCCTCATCCCAGCGTCCCGGGCCCGGCGTGATGCTCGAGTAGACGATGGGGACCGCGGGTAGTTTGGCACGCACCCGCGCCACGAACGCCTTGAAGTCCCCGAGCACCTGCGCCGGCGTGCGGCCGTTGTGCACGTCGTTGCCGCCCACGTGCAGCACGATGAGCCGCGGCGCATACGGAATCACGATTCGATCCGCGTAGTGGATGAGATCGCGGAACTGGAACGAATCGATGCCGCGATTGATCAGCGTGTAGCCGGGCAGATCCTCGTGGATGGTCTTCCAGCGATAGAACTGCGAATCGCCCGCGAACAATATGGCTCCCCGCGGTGGCGGACTGGCGCGATCCGCGGCTTCGTACTCGAGCACCTGCCGCTCGAATTTCGCCGCGAGCTCGGGCGACTGGGCACTCGAGGCGCCCGGCATGGTTGCGATGACGGCCACCGCCGCCATCGAGAGAAGCGATCGATTCACGCCGCACACCTCGTCAGCACCGCATGGAAGACCTGCAGCGCGTCATCGTAACCCGAAGTCATCGCGCCGATGCCCACGCGAAAATGCGCGGCCATCTCGAAGCAGTCGCCCGGCGCCACGAGCACACCCTCGCGCGCGAGCGATTCGCACAGCGGGCGCGCGTCGCGGCCGTCGCGCAGCCAGGGGAAGCAGGTGGTGCCGCCCGCCGGCGGAGTCCAGCCGAGCACCTCGCGGTGCTCGTGCATGAATGCCGCCAGCAGGTCGAGATTGGCGCGCGACACCGAGTGCAGGCGGGCCAGCACCTCGGCGCCGTGGCCGAGCACGTGCGCGCCGATCGCCTCGCTCAGCGGAGAGCAGGAAATCGTGAAGTAGCTGCGCAGGTCGAGCAATGCCTGGCGACGGGCCGCGTCCGCATCGATCACCCAGCCGACGCGCAGGCCGGGTATGGACAACGCCTTGGCGAAATCGCCGAGCACGATGCAGTTCGGATGCGCCGTGGCGCTCGGCACCGTCATGCCGTGATACAGCGGGTGATAGACCTCGTCGACGATCAGCGGGATGCCGCGCGCGGCCAGCATCTGCGCGAGCTTGCGCTGCTCGTTCGCCGGCATGACGGCGCCCGTGGGATTGTGCGGCGTATTCACGAACACCACGCGGGTCGAAGCATCCACGGACGCGAGCACACCTTCCGCCGTCTGCGCGAAGCCGTATTGCGGCCGCAGCTCGTATTCGCGCACCTGCAGACCCCAGGCGCGCGCCAGCACCGGCAGCGCTGGGTACACGGGCTTTGGCACGACGATCGACGCGCCGGGAGCGGCGAAGTGGCAGGTCAGCGCGATCAACGCCTCGGATGCACCCGTCATGACCAGTACGTGATCTGGATCGGCACCATGCAATGCCGCGATGCGCTCGCGCAGTAGTTTGCTGCCTTCGGGCGGCGCGTAGGACAACTTGAGGCCTTCGAGACTGCGCAGCCCGCCGCCGCCGAGCGCCATCAGCTCGCCCAGCGTCCACGCCGGACCGGTGCTGGACGCCAGGTTGTAGCGGATCGGGGGCGTCGCGAACTCGTGCGCCGCGAGCCAGGCGTCGAGCTTGAATGGAGGGACTTTCATGGCGCCATCATCGTGCCGCGCCTCCGGCCGAGGCAATGACAGGGCGCTCGCGCCATACGACGAGCATCTCTTGACTTCGGGAGGACTGCCTCAGGCCTTCTGCGCCTGCACCCGGTATTCCAGGATCAGGCCGCAGCTCAACCGCTTTTCGTTCGGCCCGGTGCGCTGGCCGCAGCAGCGCATCTGCCCCTCGTCGTGCGTGCCCGCGCCGCTCGCCATTGCCTCGATCACCGTCGCCAGATTGAATTCACCATCGCAATCGGTATAGGGGCACGGAAAAATGAAGTACGCGGTGGCCGGCGGGTGCAGCACCGTGACCTGTGGCGCCGGCGTGAACTTGCCGTCGTCGCTGAAATCGAAATCGAGACGCACCGAGCGGAACTGCGGATAGCGCACGCGCAGCGATTGCGTGGCGGCGCGGTCGCGCCGCTGGCGCTCGCGCATCTGCCCGCGGCCATCACCGGCCCGCGCGCCGACGAATTTCACGTCTTGATTCCCGGCGATGCCGCGGCATCGGCGCCCTGCGCGGCGGGTTCTGCGGCGGGCGCCGCCTCGTGCGCGGGCCGTGACTGCCTGCGCGCCAGGCGCGCCTCCTGTCGTGCCTTGCGGGCGGCCTCTTTCTGCCGCTTTGCGTGATTGTAGTTAGGCTTGGACATGCTTTCCTCCGTCCCAGACCAGTGTCAGCTGGATGCAATCGCTGGCGCGCCGCGGATGGCGGCCGGGCATCAGGATGTTGAGGCAGTTGTGCTCGGCGTACAGCACGCCGGCCATGGTGTGGACGCGGGAGAACGGACCGAGCTCGATCGGCGATTTCTGTCCGGGCATCATCAGCCGCACGCGCACCGGACCGTCGCATTCGAATTCGCGGTGCAGCTTGCCACCCACCTGCCAGCATCCTTCGCTGCTGCGGGCCACGATGCAGTTGTCGGCGCCGCGCAGCGCGCCGTCGTCGCAGAACCGCAGGCACGAAGCCAGCATCAAGGTCGGGGTGTCGCCGGACAGCGTGCGGAAATTCACGCGCAGCATCTGCCTGCGCGCTCCCGCCGGCACCAGCTCAGCCCCCGTGTCGGTGCGCACCGGCACCTCGCGTGCTTGAAAATCCGGTCATTCACGTCCTCTGGCCATGAGTCGGTTCGCGAATGCTGCGAGGTGGCGGACTTTGCCGGAATGGCGCAGGAAGGCGCGCGGCACAGGTGCGGTCAAGACGAAGTTTCAGAAACCGTGAGGCACGGTAGCGCAAAGGTCGCGGCGCTGCTTGCCTATTTCGGGAAGCGGGCCGGCGGCCGCCCGGGATCGCGCGATGTCAGCGTCGAGTGACGACCACCTCGAGATAGGCCGCATCCACGAGCATGCTCGAATCCTGGGCGCGATTGAAACGCGTCACGAGCTCCAGCAGGTCATTGCGCAGTGACTTCTGCTGCCCGGCGTCGAGCTGCGCGCAGACCTTCAGCACCGGCGCGTAGCCGGCGCGCAGCTTGTCCACCCAGTCCATGGGCGTGCGGGCGCGCAGGGCCACGGTCCGGGCATTGGACCAGACGCTGCCGTAGGCGCCGAACAGCTCGTGCAGGCGCTCCTCGGTGCCCCAGAGAAAAGGCGACGCCCCGGAAGTGGCCTGTGGCGCATGTCTCGCGATGGTCCCGAACAGCTGGCCGATGAAGCCCTCCGGCGTCCAGTTCGCGAGCGCCAGCCGCTTTCCTCGTCGGCATACACGGATCATCTCCGAGGCGGCGCGCTCCTGGTCGACGGCGAACATCGCACCGAACGCCGAGATCACCGCGTTGAAGCTCTGGTCGGCAAAAGGCAATGCCTCGGCGTCCGCATTCACCAACCGAACGCCCATGGATGCAGCTTCGGCCCGCTGCCGGTTGCGGCCCGGCAGGTCGGAAACATGGTCGGTCGCGGACACGTCGCACCAGCGCCGCGCGGCGGCCAGTGATGCGTGAAAATTGCCGGCCGCCACGTCTAACACGCGCTCGTCCTGACACAAATTCACGGTTTCGCAGAGATCCTCGCTCACGATCTGCAGCGCATTGCCAACGGCGGCATAATCGCCGCTCGCCCAGGCGGCCCGCTGTCGCGCCTGGACATCTCTGGGATCGATGCGCGAGGCATTGCGGGACAGACTCAACATGACCTTGGCTCCTTCAGCTTCATTCACGATCCACTCTATTTCCATGCCGTGGTAGCCAGCGTGGGAAAGCCCGTGGAATCGCTGAATTTCCGCCTGCTCGGCAACCTGGAACTGTCGCGGGCCGGCGACTTGATGACGCTGCCGGCCTCGCGCAAGGTGCGCGCACTGCTCGGCTACCTGGTGCTCGCCAGCCGCCCGGTGCCGCGCTCGCAGATCTGCGAACTGCTGTGGGACGTGCCCAACGACCCGCGCGGCGAACTGCGTTGGTGTCTTTCCAAGATCCGCGGGCTGCTGGATCAGGGTTGCAAGCGCGTCATCACCGATGGCGCGACGATCCGGCTGGACCTCAGCGATTGCCACGTGGACACGCTCGAGGTCACCCGCGCGCCCGAACACGGCATACAGAAGTTAGGCGTGGACCGCCAGCGCGAGCTGGCCGGGCTGTTCGCCGGCGAGCTGCTCGAAGGACTCGAGATCGCGCGCAGTCCCATGTTCGACGCGTGGATCACGGCCGAGCGGCGGCGGTTCCGTGGTATCCAGACGGTGTTGCTCGAAAACCTGGCGCGGGCCTTGCCGCACGAGGCGGCCGCGCCATACATCGACGAATGGCTGCGGCTCGCGCCCTTCGACCGCAACGCCCACGAGTTGCTGCTCACCTCGCTGGCCCGCCAGGGCCGCATCGCCGAAGGCGAGGCGCACCTCGCCAGCGCCAGCCGGTTGTTCGAGGCGGATGGGCTCGATGGCGCACCGCTGCGCGAGATCTGGCGCGTGGCGCGCGAGGCCGGCGCGGCACAAAAGAACCAGGCACCGGCGCTCGAGCTGGTGACCGCCAGCCTCACGGAAATCCGCAAGTTCGCACCCGAGGCGGCCACCACCGGGCGCCGCGCGTCCATCGCGGTGATGCCGTTCATGGATCGTTCCGGCGAGGCCGATGCCCGCGGGGGAATTGCCGACGCGCTGGCGCACGACGTCATCGTGCGGCTGGCAAAGTTGCGCAGTCTGTTCGTGATCGCGCAGGGCACCACGTTCGCGCTGCGCGATCGGGGCGTCGGCCCGGAAGAAGCGGGCCGCATGCTCAACGTGGATTACGTGGTGAGCGGCGCCACCCGCCGCAGCGGCCGTCGCCTCACCGTCAACGCGGATCTGATCGAGACGCGCACCGCCCGGGTCATCTGGGCCGACGTCTTCGACGACACCATCAACGACGCGCTCGACGTGCTCGATGAAATCGGCAACCGCATCGTCGCGTCGATCGCCCACGAGATCGAAATGGTGGAGCGCAACCGCGCCATCCTCAAGCCGCCGAATTCACTCGATGCGTGGGAGGCCCATCACCGCGGCCTGTGGCACATGTACCGCTTCAGCAAGAACGACAACGAGCGCGCGCGGCAGTTCTTCGCGCAGGCCGTGGAGCTCGACCCGACGTTCGCGCGCGCCTATGCGGGGCTGTCGTTCGCGCATTTCCAGAACGCGTTTCTCGGCTGGAAGAAGCCCGAGCCGGAGATCGATCGCGCCTACGAAGCGGCGGGCAAGAGCCTCATGGTCGACGACCGTGATCCGGCGGCGCATTGGGCCATGGGCCGCGCGCTGTGGCTGCGCGGCCACCAGGACCAGTCGATCACCGAGCTCGAGCGTGCCGTGGACCTCTCGCCGAATTTCGCGACCGCGCATTACACGCTGGCCTTCGTGCACTCGCAGTCGGGCGACCCGCGCGCGGCCATCTCCGCCTCCGACCACTCGCGCAACCTGTCGCCGTTCGATCCGATGCTGTTCGCGATGATGGGGGCGCGTGCGCTGAGCCTCGCGCGCCTCGGTGAGTACCAACAGGCCGCCGAATGGGCGGTCAAGGCCGCGGCGCGGCCCAATGCCCACCAGCACATCATGGCCATCGCCGCGCTGAGCCTGGGACTGGCGGGCCGCATCGACGAGGCGAACGAATACAAGGCCAAGATCCGCGAGCGCACCTCTAACTATGCACTCGCGGATTTCCTGTCCGCCTTCCGCTTCTCGCCCGAGGATGCACAGCGGTTCAGGCTGGGCGGCCAGCGTATCGGCATCAAGTGATTGATTCCAGCCGGGTTTCCCCGCGCCGGCCCGCGCACGGGCCGGCTGCCCGAGATTGACGCCCCTTCCATCGCTGTGATTTATTGCCACGCACGGGGGTTGGCATGAAAACCATCAGGATTCTCGCGGCAATCACGTTGTTAGGCGGCCCGGCGCTGGCCTTCGGCCAGGTGAACCTGCCGAACCCGCAGGCGCCCGGAAATTCACCCGACAGCGCCGTGCGCATCGTCGCCACCAACGAGCTCATGGTCGACCGGTTCATCACGCGCTGGCTGCGCCAGCACTACCCAGGCTGGACCGCCGAGCCGCACGAATTCATGGATATCGGCTTCGAACGCTACGCCGTGGTGTACATCACTTCGCCCAACAATCCGGGCCGCCGCATCTACTTCAGGGTCATGAAAGACCAGAACGAGGACGATCGCAGCCCCTTCCCGGACAGTTGAGGGCGCAGGCGCTGGCGCGCCGCACCAGGGAACCCGGCCGCTCCCGCGCCGTCAGACGATTCTGATCGTGACGCCCGCCGCCAAGGTCCATACTCGCGGGACAACACTCCTGCCCAAACATCCGAGGAGATGCCGATGCGAACCTCCAGAATCATCGCACTGGCTGCCGCTGTGTTCCTGGCCGCCTGCGCGAATCAGAAAGAACCCGCCGAGAATGCGGTCGCGAAGATCGAAGCCTCGCTCAACGAGGTGCGCGCCGACGCCCAGAAGTATGCGGCGGACCAGCTCAAGACCGTGGATGAGTCGGTCAACCGCCTCAAGCAGAACCTGGCGAACAAGGACTACAGCGGTGTCGTGGTCGGAGCCCCGTCCGTGGCCTCGGCCGTCGATGACCTCAAGTCGACCGTGGCGACCGCCAAGGCCGACGCCGAGGCCAACATGGCCGCGGCGCAGACCGAGTGGAACGAGCTCAGCGCCAGCGTTCCGCCGCTGGTCGAGAAACTGCAGGCGCGCGTCGACCAGCTGACCAAGACTCGCAAATACCCCAAGGGCATGGACAAGGCGGCCTTCGAGGCGGCCAAGACCGCTTTCGAAAACCTGAAAACCGAATGGACCGAGGCCGGCAATGAATTCACCTCGGGCCAGGCGGGAAATGCGGTACGCAAGGCACGCAATGCCAAGGAAAAGGCGCAGGAGCTGGTCAACCAGCTGGAAGTGAAGGTCTGATCCCCTCCGGGGCCGGGCCAGCTAACTAGTCCACACCGCCGCACGCGCGGTGCGGGCGCTTCCGCCCGGACATTACCCGCCGGCTCGGCGCCTCGCGCCGCGCCGTTCGCATTGCGTTCGCAGTTCGCCTCCGGGGCTCTGCACGTCTGCCAGCCCACGCGCAATCCGAGTTTATTGTTCAATGCGCCAAAAAATTCATCACGCCAGGTGGGAGAAATCGGGATGTCGCGACACAACTAAATGGGTCCGATATCCATGGCCGCGGCAGGGAAGCCCGGCCTCCCGGATCCCAGTCCTCACGAAGCGCGCGTCGTACCCGGCGCCATCCGCTTGCGGAGCAGTGCCTGGCGGGCTTCCCACTCCTTGCCAGGTTCCATCTCGACGAGAAAGTCCGCCTGACCCGCCGTGTGCGTGGCCACGGGGACGCCGTCGCGGAACAGCAGGCGGTTGCCGGCGAGGGCCGGCACGCGTGGTCCGGGCGTGACGATCCCGGTGAGATTCAGCGGGTCCGCCGCCGAAAGCGACACCAGCTCGCCGCGCGGTTCCTGCCTGCGGACCGCCCGCAACGTCGCGACCGCGTCCGCGATCGCGAACTGCTCGCCGCTCATGCCGTTCACGAACCGTCCACCGCGAATCTTTCCCTGGGCTTCGAGCCGGCGGAACACGCGCAACAACGCATGCCAGGGTGGCAGCCAGTCGGCCTCGCGCTCCAGCAGCCGGCGGAATACGACGCCGTAGCGCCGCAACAGGATCTGCGCGATGTGCTCCAGGGCCTGCGCATCGTCGCGCAGCGTGGATCCCTTGCGGATCAGGCTCCAGCGACCGGCGTCCTCGAGCCCGAACAGCGCGACCCGGCGCCGTCGCGCGGCCAGCTGCCGCTTCTTGTCCTGGGGAATCAGCAAGGCGCGCAGACCGCTGAAGCCGTCGGAGTTCACGAGCCCGGCGGACACCAGTTCTCCCAGCGCCGTCTCGGCCTGGGATCGCAACAGGTTTGTGCCGTTCACCATGTCCTCGAAGAATGAGGCGCCGTTCGCGGCCAGGAAGTCCTGCAGCGCGCGCGCACCATGCGACAGAAGAGATTCGCCGGGCGCTGCCGCCAGCGCATTCCACAGGCTCCAGTTGCGCCGGGTCACCAGGGCTATCGGTGTGCTGCGCACGGGCGTGGCGCCCGGGGATTTCGCGGGTTGCAGCCGAGCCCACAGGGCGCGTCCGGACAGACAAAGGCTGTCCAACCAGTGCGGATCGTATTCGTTGAGCCGCGCCGCGAGCACGTCGCCCTCCCAGGCAGCCGCCGGTATCTCGTAGCCCTCGAGTTGCGCGATGACGGCGGCCAGGCTCTCGACCCCTTCGGGCCGGGGGCTGCGCGTGACGCCCTGCCACTCCAGCAGGAAGCGCATGAAATCCGCCCCGGACACGGGCTCGATCTCGGCGCGCAACGTCTTGAGCGTGTAGCGGTGGATACGCGCCAGCAGGCGCCGCTCGCACCATTCGAGCGTCGCGTCGCCCTGTCGCAGCGCCTCGGGGGCGCTCGCCGCCTCGCTGAAACGTCCGCGCAACACGAAGCCCTCGCCCTCCAGTTCCACCAGCGCGATCGCGACGTCCGAGGCGTCGATGCGCATTGGCACGGCCAGCTCGCGGGTCGTGACGGGGCCGAGGCCCTGCAGCCGGCCGCGCACCAGCTCGGTGATCGCCGCCTCGCGATTCCAGGTGCGTGCTGCAGCGATGTCCGCGGGCGCGACGATGGGAGGATCGAGCAGCGCCTGCGGGTAGATAGCCTGAATCATGGGCAGGCACTCGGCGCACACCCACAAGGTCGCCTCGCCCACACGCGCGCGCGCCGCGCGGCGCGCCGCGATCAGCTGCTCCAGGTGGCGGGTCCACCCGCAGCGTTCGCCCTCTGCCTCCGTCAGCAGGCCGAGCGAATTCAATGCATCGTGCAACTCGTCGGGCGTCGCCGCTTCCGGCCAGGCTTCGCCGCGCACCGCGGCAATGGCCGCCGGGTCGAGCCTGCCCATGTCGGCGGCGGTTTCAGGATCGAGCCAGCGGCGCTGGCTCACGGCATTCGTGCGGCGCTCCTCGAGCGGCGCATCGTCGAGGAATGCGTAGGGCCGCGCGTTCAGGATCTCGGCCGCCAATGGCGAAGGCGTGGGCAGATCCCGCGCGATCACGCGGATTTCGTTGCCTTCGAGACCGCGCAGCAATGCCTGCAGGCCATCGAGATCCATGGCCTCGTGCAGGCAATCATCGAGCGTCTGCTTGACCAGCGGGTGGTCGGGGATCTCGCGCGGGCCCGAAAGATTCTCCGCGCAGGCGATCTGGTCGGGAAACACGACCGCGATGAGATCCTCGGCCGCCATGCGCTGGATGTTGGGGGGCGTGCGCTTGCCGCCGGAGGCGCGGCGGATCGCGAGCGAGATGCTGGCATTCCAGCGCCAGCGCGCGGTGAACATCGGCGAATCGAGCATGGCCTGGATCAGGGTGTCCTCGACCGTCTTGCTGTTGAGGAAGCGTGCGACGCTGGCGAGCTCGAAGCTGTGCGTTTCGCCCAGCGACAGCACGATGGCGTCTTCGGTGGCCGCCGCCTGCAGCTCGAAATTGAACGTGCGGCAGAATTTCTTGCGCAGCGCCAGGCCGAAGGCGCGGTTCACTCGCGCGCCGAAGGGGGCGTGGATGACGAGCTGCATGCCGCCGGACTCGTCGAAGAATCGCTCGAACACCAGACAGTCGCGCGTGGGTAGTTTGCCCAGCACGGCCTTGGCGCCGGCCAGGTAGTCCACGAGCTGCTGGGCGGCCGCCCTCGGCACGGCATATCTCGCTTCGACCGCATCGACGGCGGCAGCCACGGTGGCGCTGTCGACCTGCGGCAGCAAGGCCTCGATGTCGGCACGCAGGCGGGAGACCGACATCGAGAGCTCGTCGGTGCGCGCCGGTGCTTCGCCGAGCCAGAACGGCAGGTTGGGAGGCTGGCCCTTGGCATCCTCCACTCGCACGCGCCCAGCTTCCACGCGCAGCACACGATACGACGTGTTGCCGAGCTGGAAGATGTCGCCGGCCAGGCTCTCGATGGCGAAGTCCTCGTTCAGCGTGCCGACGAAGGTGCCGGCGGGTTCGAGGATCACCTGGTAATCGGCGTTGTCAGGGATCGCGCCGCCGCAGGTGATGGCCGTGAGCCGCGCGCCCTTGCGCGGCCGAAGCACCTTGTTGACCGCGTCGCGATGCAGGTAGGTCCCGCGGCGGCCGCGTTTGGTGCTGATGCCGTCCGACAGCATGCGCACCACGGCGTCGAAATCCTTGCGCTCGAGGTTGCGGTACGGCCAGGCGCGGCGCATGAGATCGAACAGCTCGTCCTCGCCATATTCGCGCGCGGCAACTTCCGCCACGATCTGCTGCGAGAGCACGTCGAGCGGGTGCTCGGGAATGTGCAGGCGGTCGAGCTCGCCGCGGCGCACCGAGTCGAGAAGCGCGACGCAATCCACGAGCTCGTCGCGGCTGGAGGGGAAGATGCGGCCCCTGGGAACGCCTCCGACCGAGTGGTTGGCGCGGCCGACGCGCTGCAGGAACGTGGAGATCGAGCGCGGATGGCCGAGCTGGCAGACCAGCTCCACGTCGCCGATGTCGATGCCGAGCTCGAGCGAGGCGGTCGCGACCATCACCTTGAGTGACCCGGCCTTCAGGCGTTGCTCGGCGTCGAAGCGCGTTTCCTTGCTGAGCGAACCGTGGTGAGCGGCCACGGCGGCTTCACCCAGCCGCTCGGCGAGGTGCCGCGACACGCGCTCCACCATGCGACGCGTGTTCGCGAACACGAGCGTGGTGTGATGCGCCTCGATGAGCTGCGCCAGCTGGTCGTACACCGTGGCCCACACCTCGCCCGACATCACCGCGTCCAGCGGCGCCACGGGCATCACCAGGTCGAGGTCGCGCTCGCGGATGTGCCCCGTATTGACGATGGTGCAGGAGGTGCCGGGTGAGAAAAGTGGGGATAAGGCGGGTGACGCAAACAGATCGACAGTGGCCGGCGCGCGCGCCTTATCCCCACTTTTCTCACCCGGCACCTCCCCCACCAGGAATCGCGCGACTTCCTCGATGGGCTTCTGCGTGGCCGAGAGGCCGACGCGCTGGATGGGTTGGGCGGCATTGGCGGCCAGGCGCTCCAGGGTCAGCGACAGATGCGCGCCGCGCTTGGTCTGCGCCACGGCGTGGATTTCGTCCACGATCACGGTGCGCACGGTGGTGAGCATCTCGCGGCCGGAGGCGCTGGTCAGCAGCAGGTACAACGACTCGGGCGTGGTGACCAGGATGTGCGGCGGCAACTTGCGCATGGCCGCGCGCTCGCCCTGCGAGGTATCGCCGGTGCGCACCTGCGCGCGGATTTCCGGCGCGTGCGCGCCGGCGCTCAGCAGCTCGGCCGAGATCCCGGCGAGCGGCGCCTCGAGATTGCGCTGGATGTCGTTCGACAACGCCTTCAACGGCGACACGTACACCACGCGCGTCACGTCCCGCAGCGCCCCCGCGGCGCCTTCGCGCACCAGTGTGTCGATGGCGGCCAGGAACGCGGCCAGCGTCTTTCCCGAACCCGTCGGCGCCGCGATCAGCGCATGCCCGCCGCTCGCGATCGCCGGCCACGCGTCGAGCTGAGCGCGCGTCGCACCGTCGGGAAACGCCTTGGCGAACCACGCCTGGACGGCGGGGTGGAACTGGGGAAGCGGCATGCGGACACCTTATATAGGGCCGCCCATCGAGTCCATCCAGTGAACCCCTCGGCCGGGTGCTGTACGCAGCGACGGCGAATCACCCGCCCGCGCGGGACTTTTCGATGAGCTCTGCCTTGTCGCGCACCAGGTTTGCCGGGCTGCCGCTCTCCAGCAGGATCTTGAGGTCGCAGAACACGATGCTGAAACCTTCCACGACGTTCGTGGCCTGGCTGAGCACGCCCTTGCCGTGCAGGCCGCTGACCGCCGCGGTCAGGTGGGTGGCGTCTTCGCCGAAGGGTTCGAAACGCAGCTCCACGTGCATGCCGCCGGGCCAGTCGAAGCCGATGCGGCGCGGTGCCTCGAACGCGGTCACCGCCACGTTCGCCGTGGCGCCCGGCACCATGAAGGTCCACATCACGCGCGCCCCGGGCGCCAGCGGCCCGGTGGTGTCGCGCAGCCAGAATTTGCGTATGGTGTGCGGATTCGCGAACGCCGCGAATACCTCGCCCGGCGGCCGGCGAATCAGCATTTCCGCCTCGACGACAGGGTCGCTCATGGCCCGATCCTGCTAGTTAGCCGCCGGCAAGTCCAGGCCCGTGGCCGTACGGGGCGCAGCGGTCGCGGCTCGACATCCCACGTGGCAGACTCGCCGCGGTCAGCGCCAGAGAATCCCGATGCCTTCGGCCGATCGCATTTGCACGCAAGTCCTGCCCACCGGCGCGCTCGACGCGGCTGCCTGGGACGAGATCTGGACGCTGACGCACGAATTCTTCGACGTCGAGCGCGCGCACGCGGAGGCCGAGCTGCGCCGGCGCCACAGCGTCGCGCTGTTCCGCATGAATGGCGCGCTGCTCGGCATGGCCTCGCTCGACGTCTATCCGGCGACCTTCCGCGGCCGCGATCTGGCCGTGATCTCCACGACCCACGTGCTGCTGCGCGAGAACTGGCGCGGGCGCAACCTGTTGCAGCGGCTGGGCTTGCGCACCTACCTCGCGACGCGGCTGCGTCATCCGCTGCGGCCTATCTACTGGTTCTTCGACACGTTCAGCTACAAGAGCTACCTGCTGCTGCCACGGAATTTCGTGCAATTCTGGCCGCGGCACGATCAGCCCACGCCCGAGCCGCGCGCCGCGCTGATCGACTTCCTCGCTTCCGCCGCCTACGGCCCGGCCTGGCGTCCCGCGCGCGGCATCGTGGTGCGCTCCGGGCGCAAACGCCTGCGCGAAACCGCGGCACCACTCGTGGCCGGCGGCGACTTCGGCGAGGATGTGGCGTTCTTCGCGCGCGCCAATCCGGGCCACGCCGAGGGCGACATGCTGGTGTGTCTGTGCCCGCTCACGCTGCGCAACTGGCTGAGCGTGGGCACCAAGGCGCTGCTGCGCCGGCGGCGACGCGCCGCCGATTGACGCCACGGTCCACGCGACCCACTGGTTGCGGCGGCCGATTGACGCGGGCGCGGACTCGCGCCACGCTCTTCGCGGTCCCATGGAGCTCCCGTCGTCAGCCTTGATCACCGTGTTCACGGCCCTGTTGTTAGCAGGGTGCGCCTCGGGCGCGCCGGGGCCGCGGGCCAGGTCGAATTTCAAGTACGGATTCGGCGACGGCCAGACCATGGCGACCGCGGTGCAGGTGCGCACGCCCAGCGAGACCGAGGGCGGCATGCTGATCCGCGACTGGATCCATGCAAACTACCCGGGCTTCGCGATCCGGCAGCAGGATCTGCTCGAGCAGCGCGGCCGGGCCTACGATCTCATCACTCTCGTCGGGCCCGGCGACACCATGCATCGCGTGTATTTCGACATCTCGGCGTACTACCGCCGAATCGGCAACGACACTCTGCCGAAACCGCTACCCTGACAGCATGGACATGAACGCCGAATATCTCGGGATGCTGGTGCGGCTGCTGGCCTCCGTCGCTGCCGGCGCCTGCATCGGCTACGAACGCTCGTTCCACGGCCGCCCGGCGGGGCTGCGCACGCACGTGCTCGTGTGCCTGGCCTCCAGCGTGCTGATGCTCGTCACGGTGTACGAAGACCAGTGGGTCCGCACGCCCGGGGAATCGCGCCTCGACCCCACGCGCATGGCCCAGGGCATCATGACCGGCATCGGCTTCCTCGGCGCCGGCGTCATCGTCAAGGAAGGCTTGAGCGTGCGCGGCCTCACCACCGCGGCATCCATCTGGATCACGGCCGCCATCGGCGTGCTGGCGGGCGTCGGGTTGTACGTGCCGATGGTCTTTTCGGTGGTGCTGGCGCTGCTGGTGCTGTCGGTGTTCCGCTGGATCGAGTTGCGCGTACCCGCGCAGATCTACTACTACTTCGACGTGAAATACGCGCGCGAGGGAAATCTCTCCGAGGAAGCCATGCGGGAGCTCTTGACCAGACTCGGGTTCAGCTTCGCCAACTTCAGCTATCGGCTGGAGGGCACCGGCGCCGATCGCAGCCTGCGCCACAAGATGACCTTGCAGACCACGGACCGGAACGCCGCCGCACGCCTCGCGCGCTATCTCGAGGAAAATCAGACCGTGCACGAATTCCGCATCTCGCCCACGGGCGAGAAGCCCTGAACGAGGAGTCATCCGACAGCGTTCGGCAGGCTCGTCCGGCATTGCGCTTCACCGCGGCGCCCCACCTTAGCGTCATGAAGAAGGCATGGATCCTCGGCGCGGTGGCGGCATCGGTGCTGTCGCTGCCGGCCTGCCAGACGGCGGGCACGGGTTCAGGTCACGTCCGCGGCACACAGAAGCCGGTGGCGTTCACCTGGCAGAGCACCGACAGCGTCTCGGGGGACATCACCGCGACGTTCGGCAGCGGCCGTGTATTCAAGGGCACCTATTTCCAGATCACGCACGACACGCGCGTCGACCGGCTCGGTCCTCTCTGGGATGGCTGGGGCCGCCCGCATCGGCGCGGCAACTGGCGTTACTGGTCTTACGATCCAGGACCGGAATTCATCAAGACCTACAGCGGGCGCGTGCTGGCGAACCTGCACGACGACACGGGCGAGCACATGCGCTGCCGATTCACGCTGATCAGCCCGTCGCGCGGCATGGCCGGCGGTGGCGAGGGGCGTTGCCAGCTCTCGGAGAACGATCAGGAGATCAGCGCGGAATTTCCGCGGCAGTCCTGAGGCGGTCGCGCGGCCTGGTGCGCTAGGCTACGACCGCTTGAAATACACGCAGACGAACTGGCTGGGATGGGGCGCGGCCGCCTGCTGGCTGGCAGCATGGTTCCTGCCCGTGATGGACGACATACCGGGCTGGGCCGCATTTCATGCCGCGCTCGAAGGCCCGTTCCGCGGCCGCTTCCCGCTGGGCGCCGATGACGCCGTGCCCCAGGTCTTGAGCGCACTCACCAATGTCGTCTTCGTCGCGTTGTTCTGGCTGTGGGTGCGCCGCCGCATCACCTGGCCTTCGATGTTCCTGAAGGTCGCACTGGCCTGCCTGCTGCTGAACCTGTACTGGCTGGTCCAGATGCTGCGCGCCGGCGAACGCACCGGGCTGCTGATCGGCTACTACGTGTGGCTGCTGGCGTTCGCGCTGCTGTTGGCGATCGGCGTGGTCAGCGTCGTTTCAGCCCGTCGAACATCGAGAACACCCACGGCCGACACGCCAGCATGAGCGCCACGCTGCGCTTGTCGCGCCTCGGCAGGTGACGGTCGAGCTCCGCGAGTTCGTTGAAGTCGGCGCTCAGCCGCGCCAGCTTGCGCTGCAGGACCAGGCGTGAAGCCTCGGACAACTCGGCCGAACGGAACAGCAGCGTCTCGTCCTCGGCCAGGAAGCTCGAGCGCATGAACTCCTCGCGCACCTGCTGTTCGTAGGTGCGCCGGATCGGGCCGTCCTCGCGCCAGGAGATGGGCGCATGCACGCGCAGGCGCGCGCCGAGCCGGGCGCGCAGCTCCACCAGGTGCAGGTTGTCGAGCTTGACCAGCCAGCGGCGCAGCAGCCGGTCGTCGGCATTGAGCTCGGTGGCGACTTCCTTGGTGGTGTGGCCGTTGGTCAGCAGATAGAAGCACGCCAGCAGCTGCGGGTCGGCGGCCAGCGCGGACTCCTGCGCCGCCGAGAGCGTGCTCGAGGTCTCCGACGGTGCCGCCGCCACGGGGCGCACCAGCTCTTCCATCGACAGTCCCGCCGCCTCGCAGATCCGCTCCAGGCGCGGCAGGCTCAAACTACCGCGCGACAGGATGCGCTTGACCGAGGGTTCGCTCAGACCGATGCGCTTCGCCAGCATCGCGTAGGTGATGCCGCGGGCCCGCAAGCCGCGCTTGAGGGCCAGGATTATTCTGTTGGTCTCTCCCATGGCGGCAGGCATTCTGCCGGAAAAACCCGGCGCGCGCGCCCGTACCCTGGGTATCGATGCCCGATACCGGCATTGCGGGTATTGCCCGGTGACGCGGAAATGGGGGAGCTTCGCCGGCATGCACGCGAGATTGAGCCCGGTGAGGCGCAGCGCCGGCCCGCTCTGGGTCAACGACACCCACTCGGCGCTGAATCGCACCCCCGTGGCGCGCATCCTCGAGCCGCGCACGGTCGACGAAGTCGCCGCCGTCGTGGCCGCCGCGGCGGCGCGCGGCGAGCCGCTGGCCGTGTCGGGCGCGCGCCATGCGATGGGCGGCCAGCAGTTCCTCTCGGGCGGCGTGCTGCTCGACATGCGCCGCCTGGGCCACGTGCGCTGGTTCGACCGCAACGAGGCTCTGATCGAAGTCGGCGCCGGCATCACCTGGCCGGACGTGATCCGTGGCTACCTGGCCCTGCAACGGGGCGCCGGGCCGGCCTACGGCATCCGCCAGAAGCAGACCGGGGCGGACCGCCTGACATTGGGCGGCGCCGTCGCCGCCAACGTGCACGGCCGCACGCTCACGGCGCAGCCATTCGTGGGCGACATCGAGGCACTCGAAGTCGTGACCGCGGCGGGCGACGTGGCGCGCTGCTCGCGCCAGGAGAATTCGCGCCTGTTCCGCCACGTCATCGGCGGCTATGGCCTGTTCGGCGTGGTCACCGCGGTGACGCTGCGGCTGGTGCCCCGCGTCCAGGTGGAGCGCTGCGTCGCGCGGCTGGAAATCGAAGAGCTCATCGACGCCTTCGACCAGCGCATCGCCGCCGGGCACCTGTATGGCGATTTCCAGTTCGCGACCTCGCCGCATTCGGCCGACTTCCTGCGTACCGGGGTGCTGTCGAGCTACCGGCCGCTGGAGCGCACCGCGCGCATTCCCGACGGCCAGCGGCGCCTGTCGCAGAACGACTGGAACGAACTTCTCACGCTGGCACACAACGACAAGCGGGCCGCGTTCCAGAAGTTCACCGATTTCTACCTGGCCACCCACGGCCAGCTCTACTGGAGCGACACGCACCAGCTCAACCTCTATCTCGAGGAATACCACGGCGCGCTCGACCATCGGTTGGGCGCGGCGGTGCGCGGCAGCGAGATGATCACCGAGCTGTTCGTGCCGCGCGAGCGGCTGGTGGCCTTCATGAACGACGTGCGCCGCGACTTCCGCGCGCATGGCGTGGATTTCATCTACGGCACCATCCGGCTCATCGAAGCAGAGAGCGAGACGGCGCTCGCCTGGGCGCGCCGCAACTGGGCCTGCGTGGTCTTCAACCTGCACGTCGATCATCGGCCGGAGGACCTGGCGGGCTCGGCCGGTCACTTCCGCCGCCTCATCGATCATGCGCTGCGCCAGGGCGGCAGCTACTTCCTCACCTATCACCGCTTCGCGAGCGCCGCGCAGCTCCTGGCGGCGCACCCGGACATCCGTGAGTTCCTCGCGGCAAAGCGGGCGATGGATCCGGCCGGCGTCTTGCAGAGCGACTGGTACCGCGCGCTGCGGGAGCAGCTCGCGTGAAATACCGCGTTCATGCTCGTCAGTGCGCGTGAGTCAGGGGGCCCGGTGCGGATTCCAGCCGGCCAGCATCATCAAGACGATGAAGCCGCCGACATACCCCACGGGGACGTACCAGCCTTGTCGCAGCCACTGGCCCACGGATCTGGCCTCCGGGAACAGATCGGCCACCGCGACACCGGCTGAGGACCCGAACCAGATCATCGATCCTCCGAAGCCCACCGCGTAGGCCAGCGCACAGTTTCCAGGCCGTGATGAGCAGCAGGCCGAGCAGCGCCACCGGCAGCGTGTAGCGGTGCAGCAGCGCGACACCGAGCAGCGTCGCGCCGAACAGCAGGAACTCGAACGGAAACGCCATCAGGCCCGGGGCGGACAGTGCGCGGCGATCACGCCGCGCTTCACCGCCTCGGTCATGGTGGCGATGTCGGGCGCGAGGTAGCGATCGATGTCGTAATGCGGCACGCGCGAGCGGATGTCGCGCATCACGCGCTGCAGTCTTTCCGAGGTCGGGATGGGCGCGCGCAGGTCGACACCCTGGGCCGCCGCCAGTAGTTCGATGGCGAGGATGGTGGACGTGTTGGCGCACAGCTCGCCCAGCTTGCGCGCGGCGAACGTGGCCATGGAAACGTGGTCTTCCTGGTTGGCCGAGGTGGGCAGCGAATCCACGCTCGCCGGATGGGCCAGCAGCTTGTTCTCGGACCCGAGCGCCGCGGCCGTGACGTGCGCGATCATGAAACCGGAATTGACCCCGCCGTCCTTCACCAGGAACGGCGGCAGGCCCGAGAGCGTGGCGTCGATGAGCAACGCGATGCGCCGCTCCGACAGCGCGCCGATCTCGGCGACGGCCAGCGCCAGGTTGTCGGCGGCGAATGCCACGGGCTCGGCGTGGAAATTGCCGCCGGAGAGCACCTCGCCCGTCTCCGGAAACACCAGCGGATTGTCCGAGACTCCATTGGCTTCGCGCATCAGCACGGCGCGCGCCGCCTCGATCTGGTCGAGGCAGGCGCCCATGACCTGCGGCTGGCAGCGCAGCGAGTACGGGTCCTGCACCTTGCCGCATTCGCGGTGGCTGGAGTTGATGGGGCTGTCGGCCAGCAGCTCGCGGTAAGCCGCGGCGGCGGCGATCTGCCCCGGGTGGCCGCGCAGCTCGTGGATGCGCGCATCGAAGGGGCTGGCCGAGCCTTCGGCGGCATCCACCGACAGTGCGCCGGCGACGATCGCCGTGGCGTACAGGTCGTCGATGGCGAACAGGTTCCACAGCGCCAGCGCCGTCGACGTCTGCGTGCCGTTCAGCAGCGCCAGGCCCTCCTTGGCCGCGAGCGTGATGGGCCGCAGCCCCGCGCGCTTCAGGCCCTCCTGTGCGGTGAGGACGGAACCGGCGCATTCCACCTCGCCCACGCCTAACAACACCGTGGACAGGTGCGCGAGCGGCGCCAGGTCGCCGCTCGCGCCCACCGAGCCTTTCGAGGGCACGCGCGGCAGCACGTCCGCGTTGTACAACGCCAGCAGCGCATCGACCAGCTCGCGGCGCACGCCGGAAAAGCCGCGCGCCAGCGCCACGATCTTCAGTGCCAGCATCAGCCGCACCACCCCGGCGGGTAGGGGATCTCCGACACCGACGGCGTGCGAAAGCACCAGGTTGCGTTGCAGGAGTTCGAGCTGGTCGTTCGGAATGTGGGTCTGTGCCAGCCGTCCGAAACCGGTGTTCACGCCGTAGGCGGGTTGGCCGCGAGCGACGATCTGCGCCACCGCCGCCGCTGCGCGGTCGATGTCGCGGCCCGCGGCTTCCGACATCGCCAGCGTGAGTCCACCGCGCGACAAATCGCGCAAGGTGGCGAAATTGACGGGCTTGCCGATCTCGAGCATCGGGCGATGATGCCAGAGGGCCGGTAGAATTCGTGCATCGGATTCCAGGGTCCTCGCCATGGCCATTGCCCGTCCCGGAGTACTGTCCCTCATCTTCTTCCTGACCGCCTGCAATACCCCAATGAAGCAAACGCCCGCAGCTCTGCCGCTCGATGCATCCGTCACTCCGGCACCACGACCTCCGGTCGCGGTGCGCGTGCCTCACCAGGTCTCTTCACCCAACGGCAGCCGCGAGGACGAGTACTACTGGTTGCGCGACGACATGCGCGAAGACCCGCAGATGCTCGCCTACGTGCAGGCCGAGAACGCGTATGCCGACCAGATGCTGGCGCACCTGAAGCCGCTGGAGACCAGGCTCTACCAGGAAATCGTCGGGCGCCTGCAGCAGGACGATTCCACGGTGCCGTACCTCATGAACGGCTTCTGGTACTACCGCCGCTTCGAGACCGGCAAGGAATACCCCATCTACGCGCGCCGCAAAGGTACGCGGGATGCGCCCGAGGAAATCCTGCTCGACGTCAACGACATGGCCCGCGGCCACGACTTCTTCGAAGTGGGTGAGATCGCCATCAGCCCGGATGGCACGAAGATGGCGTGGGCCGAGGACACCATCGGCCGCCGTCAATACGTCGTGCGCGTCAAGGACCTCGCCACGCACCAGCAGCTGCTGGTCGAGATCCACAACGTCGAGAACAACATCGCCTGGGCCAATGACAACGAGACCTTCCTGTACATCGAGAAGCATCCGGAGACCCTGCTCGGCTACCGGGTGCGCAGCCACCGCATCACGCGCGAATCACCTGCCGGCGCGGATCCACTGGTCTGGGAGCAGGACGACGACAGCTTCTACACGCACGTGTACCGCACCAAGGACGACCGCTACCTGATCATCCACACGCAGAGCACGGTGTCCTCGGAGGCTTGGTTCGCCGATGCCTCGGACGCCAGGCTCGCATTCCGCGTGTTCCTGCCGCGCGAGCGGGATCACGAATACCAGGTGGAACACGCGAACGATCGCTGGATCGTGCGCACCAACCACCGGGCGAAGAACTTCCGCATCGTGGCCGTGCAGCCGGGCGATGAAGGCGACCGGGCGAAGTGGCAGGATCTCGTGGCGCATCGCGAGGATGCCTTCGTCGACGCCTACGAAGTGTCGAAGCGCTTCCTCGCCATCGAGGAGCACTCCGGCGGGCTGCGCAAGCTGCGGCTGCGCTCCTGGGACGGGAGCAAGGACGTGTTCGTCACGGCCGACGAGCCCAGCTACACCATGTCGCTCGACGTGAACCGCGAGTTCGACAGCGACAAGCTGCGTTACAACTACACCTCGCTGGTGACGCCCCGCACCACCTTCGACTTCGATTTCGCCACCGGACAGCGCGAGCTGCTGAAACGCGAGCCCGTGCTCGGCGGCTACGACCCGCAGCAGTACGCCACGGAGTTCGCCTGGGCGACCGCGCGCGACGGCACCCGCGTTCCGGTATCCATCGTGTACCGCAGGTCGACTCCGCGCGACGGCACGGCGCCGCTGCTGCAGGTCGGCTATGGCTCGTACGGCTCGTCTTACGACCCCGAGTTCTCCTATCTGCCACCATCGCTGCTGGATCGCGGCTTCGTGTTCGCCATCGCGCACATCCGCGGCGGGCAGGAAATGGGCCGTGCCTGGTACGAGGGCGGCAAACTACTGAACAAGAAGAACACTTTCACGGACTTCATCGACGTGACGCGCTGGCTGGTGGCCAACCAGTACGCCGACCGGTCGCGGGTGTTCGCCACCGGCAGGTCCGCGGGTGGCCTGCTGATGGGCGCCATCGCCAACATGGCGCCGGCGGACTACGCGGGCATCGTCGCCGGCGTGCCCTTCGTCGACGTGGTCACCACCATGCTGGATGAGTCCATCCCGCTCACCACCAACGAGTTCGATGAATGGGGCAACCCGAAGGAAAAGCAGTACTACGACTACATGCTCTCCTACTCGCCGTACGACAACCTCGCCGCGCACGATTACCCGGCGATGTTCGTGCACTCGGGATTGTGGGACAGCCAGGTGCAGTACTTCGAGCCGACGAAGTACGTGGCGCGCCTGCGCGCCAGGCGCACGGGCGAAAGCCTCGTGGTGTTGCGCACGAACATGGAGGCGGGTCATGGCGGCAAGTCCGGGCGCTACGAGCGCTACCGCGAGTACGCCGAGCAATATGCCTTCATCCTCGACCAGGCAGGGATCCGGAACTGACGCGGAACTCGCGGTCCGCCGAGCCCGTCCGAGCCATGATGAAGCTCCCGCGGTTCCTGATCCTGGCGGCGGCCCTGTCGTTGGCCGCCTGTGTCGGTGGACCGAAGCCCGCCACGGCACCGACCGTGCGCTTCGAGCCCGTCAAGTGGTCGAAGCTTCCGGGCTGGAAGTCGGACGACAGCCTGGCTGCCTGGCCCGCGATCGTGAGCACCTGCGATGCCATCGGCACGCGCCCGCCGTGGCAGGAATTCTGCTCCCGGGTGATGGCGAGCAGTCCGCTCGATGCGGCATTCGTGCGCGGCTTGCTCGAACGGCAGCTGGTGCCTTATCGCATCGAGCGTGTCACGGGGCGCAAGCGCGACCGCAAGGGCCTGGTGACCGGCTACTACGAACCGCTGTTGCACGGCGCGCGCGAGCGCAGCGAGGTGTTCGCAACGCCGCTCTACAGTCGCCCCGACGACCTGCTGATCGTCGACCTGGCGAGCGTCGTTCCCGAGCTCA
Source organism: Steroidobacteraceae bacterium (assembly GCA_035761265.1). GTDB lineage: Bacteria > Pseudomonadota > Gammaproteobacteria > Steroidobacterales > Steroidobacteraceae > CADEED01. Next base: position 1,534 of record DASTRL010000210.1, on the reverse strand, counting down.
AAGGCAAGCGGGTCCGCGGTCGTCTCGACGGCAACAGGGTGGTGCCTTACTACTCGCGCGCCGCCACGCGCGAGGCGCCGGGTCTCGCCGGCCACGAGATCGTATGGATCGACAATGCGCTCGATGCCTTCATGCTCGAGGTGCAGGGCTCCGGGCGCGTGCGGCTGACCACCGGAGAAACCATCCGGCTGCAATACGCCGACCAGAACGGACAGCCGTATCGGTCCATCGGCCGCTACCTCGCCGATCAGGGAGTCATGACCATAGACCAGGTGAACATGGCGGCCATTCGCAACTGGCTGGCCGCGAACCCGAACCGCGTCGAGGAGGTGCTCGACAGCAATCCGAGCGTGGTGTTCTTCAGCGAAGCACCGCTCGAGGATCCGTCGATCGGACCCAAGGGTGCGCAGGGCGTGCCGCTCACCGCTGGGCGTTCCATCGCCATCGATCCGAAATTCCTGCCGCTGGGCGCGCCGATGTTCCTGTCGACGACGCAACCCGGTAGCGGCCTTCCCTTGCGGCGGCTGGTGGTCGCGCAGGACACGGGCGGCGCCATCCGCGGGCCGGTGCGCGCGGACCTGTTCTTCGGCTTCGGCAGCGACGCCGGCGTGCAGGCCGGCATGATGAAGAACGAATTGCAGATGTGGTTGCTGTGGCCGAAGGGCGCGCCACTGCCGTGAAGAGCCGCATCTTCGTCGGCGTGGGAGGCTGGAACTTCGCGCCGTGGCGCGGCCCTTTCTACCCGAAGGGCCTGCCCCAGTCGCAGGAACTGCACTTTGCCAGCCGGCAGCTCAACTCGGTCGAGATCAACTCGACCTTCTACGGCCTGCAGAAGCCGGCCACGTTCCAGAAATGGCACGACGAAACGCCGGACGCGTTCGTGTTCAGCGTGAAGGCGCCGAGGTTCGTGACCCAACGCAAGCAACTGGGCGAGAGCGCGGCGAGCATCGAGCGTTTCCTCGGCAGCGGTGTGCTGCGGCTCGGGAGCAAGCTGGGTGCCATCAACTGGCAGCTCGCGCCCACCAAGACGTTCGATGCAGCGGAAGTGGGCAGATTCCTCGAACTGCTGCCGGCCCGGATCGAGGGACGTCCTGTGCGCCACGCGCTCGAGGTGCGCCACGCGAGTTTCGACTGCGAGGAATTCATTGCACTGGCGCGCGAACACGGCGTGGCCATCGTCGAGGCGGGCGATTCGCAGTACCCGCATCTGGCGGCGCGCACGGCCCCCTTCAGCTACCTGCGGCTGATGGGCACGAAGGCGAGCGCCCCGAAGGGCTATTCACCCGCCGCGCTCGCCCGCTGGCGCCAGTACACCGAGACCCTGGCACGCGGCGGCGACGTGTACCTGTATTTCATCAGTGGCGCGAAAGAGCGCAATCCACTCGCCGCACGTGCGTTCCTGGAAATGGGGACAGTCCCTCTTTCCTAGAAAATGGGGACAGAAAATGGGGACATTCCTCATTTGCGCGCGCAACGCGCGGCAAAAGGGGACGTACCTGCTTCAGGTGCGTCCCCTTTTGCTAGCAAATGAGGA
>DASTRL010000209.1:0-7483 GCA_035761265.1 Steroidobacteraceae bacterium | reverse complement strand
AAGTCCTCGTCCTTCACCGCCGTCGCCGCCTTGCCACGACCGCCACGCCGCTGCACCTGGTATTCCGTGACCGGCTGCGACTTGGCATAACCCGCGTGCGACAGCGTGACCACCACGTCCTGCGGCTCGATCAGGTCCTCGGTGGACAGATCGAGGTGATCGCGGTTGATCTCGGTGCGGCGCGCGTCGCCGTATTGATCACGGATCGCGATGAGCTCTTCGCGCACCACCTGGGTGAGCCGCTCGGGCCGCGCCAGGATGTCCGTGAGGTCGACGATCTGCGCCAGCAGCTCCTGGTACTCGGCCACGATCTTGTCCTGCTCCAGGCCGGTGAGCCGATGCAGGCGCATGTCGAGGATGGCCTGCGCCTGCACGTCCGTGAGCCTGTAAGCCGCATTCTTTCCGGACGCGGGGTCGTCCACGAGGCCGAAATCCGCTCCCACGCTCGAGGGTCGCGTGGAAATGGCCCCGGCGCGTGCCAGCATCTCGGGAACGGCGCCCGACTTCCAGGCACGGCCCACGAGTCCGGCCTTGGCCTCCACCGGCGAGGGCGAGTTGCGGATCAGCGCGATGACGTCGTCGATGTTCGCCAGCGCGACGGCCAGGCCTTCCAGCACGTGGGCGCGATCGCGCGCCTTGGCGAGGTCGTGGATCGTGCGCCGCGTGACGATCTCACGCCGGTGGCGCACGAAGGCTTCGAGCATTTCCTTGAGCGAGAGCAGCTTCGGCTGGCCGTCGATGAGCGCGACCATGTTGATGCCGAACACGGTCTCGAGCGGCGTCTGCGCGAACAGGTTGTTCAACACCACTTCTGCGACTTCGCCGCGCTTGAGCTCGATGACGACCCGCATGCCGTCCTTGTCGGACTCGTCGCGCAGGTCGGCGATGCCGTCGATTTCCTTGTTGCGCGCGAGCTCGGCGATGCGCTCGAGCAGGCGCGCCTTGTTCACCTGGTAGGGCAGCTCGGTGACGATGATGGCCTGGCGCCCGCCCTTCTCCAGGTCCTCGAAATGCGTGCGCGCGCGGATCGACAGGCGTCCCCGGCCGGTGCGATAGGCCGTGGCGATCTCCGTGGCGCCATTGATGATGCCGGCCGTGGGAAAATCCGGGCCCGGCACGTGCTGCATGAGGGCGGCCAGCGTGACCTCCGGGTCGTCGAGCACGGCGAGGCACGCGGCGACGATTTCGTTGAGGTTGTGCGGCGGAATGTTGGTGGCCATGCCCACCGCGATGCCCGCCGAACCATTGACCAGCAGGTTCGGAAAACGCGCCGGCAGCACCGAGGGCTCGGTCTCCGAGCCGTCGTAATTGGGCACGAAATCGACGGTTTCCTTTTCGATGTCCGCCAGCAGTTCGCCGGCGATGCGCGACATGCGCACCTCGGTGTAACGCATGGCGGCCGGCGCGTCGCCGTCCACCGAGCCGAAATTGCCCTGCCCGTCCACCAGCAGGTAGCGCATCGAGAAGTCCTGCGCCATGCGCACCAGCGCGTCGTACACCGCGGTGTCGCCGTGCGGGTGGTATTTGCCGATGACGTCACCGACCACGCGCGCGGACTTCTTGTACGCCTTGTTCCAGTCGTTACCCAGCTCGCGCATGGCGTGCAGGATGCGACGATGCACGGGCTTCAGGCCGTCGCGAACATCGGGCAGCGCGCGGCCGACGATGACGCTCATGGCGTAGTCGAGATACGACTGGCGCATCTCGTCTTCGAGGTTCACGGGGAGGATTTCACGCGCTATTTCGTTCATGTCCGGGGACCGAAAAAAGGTCCGGAATTCTATCATGCGATGCGTGCCGAAAGGCCTGTTTTCACGCGCGTTTCGCGCCTCGCGCGGCTATAATTCGCGCACCTCATGCAAGCCCCGAATCCACCCCATCCGTCGACCAACAGCGACGCTGCGGAAATCGCCAAATTCGATGCCGCCGCGCATCGCTTCTGGGACGTGGATGGAGAATTCAAACCACTGCACAAGCTCAATCCCGTGCGCGCGCGTTACGTGCAGGAGCGCGCTTCGCTGCGCGGCGCGCAGTTGCTCGACGTGGGTTGCGGCGGTGGGCTGCTCGCCGAAGCGATGGCTCGCGCGGGCGCGCAAGTCACCGCGATCGACCTCGCCTCGAGCATGATCGAAACGGCGCGCATGCACGCGCTCGACGCCGGGCTGCAAATCGACTACCGCCTGGAATCCGCCGAAAGCCTGCTGACCGCGCACGCCGGGAAATTCGACGTGGTCACCTGCATGGAAATGCTGGAACACGTGCCGGATCCCGGCGCCACGCTGGCAGTGCTGGGCAAGCTGACCCGCCCCGGTGGGCACGTGTTCATCTCCACCATCAACCGCAACCTCAAGTCCTTCGCGCTCGCCATCGTCGGCGCGGAATACCTCGCACGGCTGGTGCCGCGGGGCACGCACGAATACGAGCGGTTGCTGAAGCCGTCGGAAGTCGCGCGCTTCGCGCGCGCCGCCGGACTGCAGGTGTCCGACATCGCAGGGCTCAGATACGACCCGCTGCGCGAGCAGTGCTCGCTGACGCGCGACCCTTCCGTGAACTACCTGATGCACATGACGCGCGGCACCGCACCGGAACCCCAGCATGAATGACAACGGCCGCATTCGCGGCGTGCTCTTCGATCTCGACGGCACCCTGCTCGACACCGCGCAGGACATGATGAATGCGCTGAATCAGCTGCGCGCCGAGGAGAGCCTGGCGCCGCTGCCCTACGAGCAGGTGCGCTGCCAGGTCTCGCACGGCGCCAACGCGCTGGTGAAGCTGTCGTTCGGCGAACTGCAGGCCACCGAGCACGAGCTCATGCGCCAGCGCCTGCTCGATATCTACCGCAGGCAACTCGCCAGGCACACCTGCCTGTTCGAGGGCGGCGACGAAATGCTGGCGGATCTGGAGCGGCGCGGGCTGCACTGGGGCATCGTGACCAACAAGCCGGGCTGGCTCACCGATCCGCTGCTGATCGAGGTCGGGTTGCACACGCGCGCCCGGGCCGTGGTGAGCGGCGACACGCTGCCGCACCGCAAGCCGCATCCGCTGCCGTTGCTGCATGCCGCGCAGACCCTGGGTGTTCCGCCGGCCGAATGCGTCTACGTCGGCGACGCCGAGCGCGACATGCAGGCCGCGCAGGCCGCGGGCATGTACGCCGTGGTGGCGGGCTACGGCTATCTCGGCGATGACGACCATGCCGAGTCCTGGTTTTCCCATGGCTGGCTCGACACGCCTCTCGAGCTGCTGGAATGGCTCGACGCCCCGCGCGATGCACGCGCCAACGGCGGCAACGGCGGATCGTGAACTCCGCGCTCCTCATCGTGGTTGCCGCGCTCGCGGCCGGACTCATCGGCTATCTGCTCGCGACGCTGCGCGCCGCGCGACGCGCGGAGAGCCTGCGCGCCGAACTGGCCGATGCGCGCGCGCGCATCGCCAGCGACGAGCAGCAGCGCGCCCGCACCGCCGAGCTCCTGGCGCACAGCGAGGCGCAGGTACGCGCCGCCATCGAAGGCGCATCGCGCGTGGCGCTCGACGCCAACAGCGAAACCTTCCTGAAACTCGCCCGCGAGGTTTTCGGTCGCGACCAGGCGGCGGCGCAGGCCACATTGAAGGAACGCGAGGTCGCCATCGCGCAGCTGCTCGAGCCCATCAAGGAATCGCTGCGCAAGCAGGAAGAGCAGGCGCAGAACATCGTGCGCGAACATCGGGAATCCGCCGGCAAGATTGCCGGGCAGATCGAGAACCTGGTGAACGTGCAGGCGCTGCTCCAGCGCGAGACCCGCAACCTCTCGACCGCGTTGCGGCGCCCGGAAGTGCGCGGCCGCTGGGGCGAGATCACGCTGCGGCGCGTGGTCGAGCTCGCGGGCCTCTCCGAGCACTGTGACTTCGATGAACAGACGCAGGTGCTGACCGGTGAGCGCAACCTGCTGCGGCCCGACCTGCTGGTGCGCATGCCCGAGTCGCGCACCATCGTGATCGATGCCAAGACGCCGCTCGATGCCTTCATGGATGCCGCCGAGGCCACGGACGAAGAGGCGCGGCGCGCCGCCCTCACCCGCCATGCCATGCAGGTGGAGCAGCGCGTACGCGAGCTGGGACAGAAGAGCTACTGGGAGCAGTTCGAGCACAGCCCGGAGTTCGCGGTGCTGTTCCTGCCGGGCGATCAATTCCTGTCCGCGGCGCTCGCGGAGAACTCCGAGCTCATCGAGACGGCGCTGAAGCAGCGCATCATCGTGACCACGCCCTCCACGCTCATGGCGCTGCTCAAGGTGATCGCCTACGGCTGGCGGCAGAATCTCGTGACCGAGAACGCGCGCGAGATCCGCAAGCTCGGCGAGGACCTGCACAAGCGGCTCAATGTATTCGTGACGCACCTGCAGAAGGTCTCGCGCTCGCTGGGCAGCGCGGTCGACTCCTTCAATGCCTCGGTGGGCTCGATGGAACGCAATGTGTTGCCGCAGGCGCGCAAATTCACCGAGCTCGGCGTGGCCGGCGAGGCGCTGCCCTCGGTGGATCCGGTCGAGCAACTGGTGCGCCTGCCCGCCAGCGAGACCAAGCCCGACGAGAATCGCGACGAGACGCCGAATTGAACGAGCTCACTTTCGATCCGCGGCGGCACGCTCCGCAGGCCGGGGAAATGCGTGGCCGCGTCGTCATGGTCACCGGCGCCGGCGACGGCATCGGCCGCGCCGTCTCGCTCGCGCTGGCGCGCGCCGGCGCGCAGGTCGTCCTGCTCGGCCGCACGGTGCGCAAGCTGGAAGCCGTGCACGCGGAGATCGAGAAGTTCGGCGCGCCCGAGGCGAGCATCGTGCCGCTCGACCTGGAGCGTGCGCTGGCGGCGGACTACGAAGCGGTGGCCGCCGCCATCGAGCAGCGCTATGGCCGGCTCGACGGCCTGCTGCACAACGCGGCGCTGCTCGGCACGCTGACGCCTCTAGAGCAGTACGACGTGCCCACCTTCATGCGCGTCATGCACGTCAACGTGACCGCCGGGTTCGTGCTCACGCGGCAGCTGCTGCCATTGCTGCGCGGCTCGCCCGATGCCGCGGTGTTGTTCACGAGCAGCGGCGTGGGCAATCGCGGCCGGGCGTACTGGGGCGCGTACTCGATCTCCAAATTCGCGGTCGAGGGCATGGCCCAGGTGCTGGCGCAGGAGCTCGAGAGCACATCGTCCGTCCGGGTGAACATCATCGATCCGGGCAAGGTGCGCACCCGCATGCGGCGCCAGGCGTATCCGTCGGAAGCGCCGGAATCGCTGCCAACCGCCGATTCGCTCACCGCGCCGTACCTGGCCTTGTTGGGCCCGGCAAGCCGCGGCGTCACCGGTCAGCGGTTTCGCGCCCAGGACTGAGCTCACCCGCGGGGCCGGGAGTGACCAGCCCGGCGATCTCATCGTCGGTGAGCTGGCGGAACTGGCCGCGTGACAGGCTCTTGTCGAGCGCGAGCCCGCCCACGGCCACGCGCAGCACCCGGCTCACCAACGCACCCTGGCGCTCGAACAACTGGCGGATGTCCTTGCCGCTCGCGCCGCGCGCAGTGAGCGCGTACCAGCGATTCGAGCCCTCGAGATCTGCCTCGCTGGTAGTCAGTGATTCGACGACGATGCGCGCCGGACGGTCGAGCCGGCCGGACTCGACGCCGGCGAGCTGATCCGGTCCCAACAGGCCCTTGACGCGCACGGTGAATTCGCTCGGCAGTTTGTGAATGGCACGCTGCAGCTTCGCAGCCAGCGCGCCATCGGAGGTGACGAGCTCGAGCCCGCCGTCGACGCCGGGCATGGGGCTGACGGCGATGAAGCGGCGGCCGGCGGCCCTTGGCAGCCGTTCGATCAGCGCGGCGCGCTCGGCGGTGGACTCGCGCAGCGGGTCGCCGGGCGAACGATTGAAGATGAACACCTGCGCGGCGGCGGCCGCGCGCGTGCGGATGGGCCGCCCGTCGAGGCGGATGTCGTCCGCCTCCGTGACTTTCTGGCCGAGCTCGGCGATGCGTCCGTTCACCGTGAGGCGCTGCGCGCGAATCCACTCCTCCACGCCGCGACGCGAGCCGAGTCCGCGCTGCGCGAGGTATTTCTGGAGCCGCTCGGCGACGCCGCGCGGCGTCGGACGCGGCCGTGGCATGGCGGGCCTAGGCCTCGTCGGAGGGAGGCGCGGCCACCAGGCCCGAGGCCGAACTACCGGGGGCGGTCAGTTCCTCCTCGTCGCCATCGTCATCGGCGGCGGCTTCGAGCTTTTCCGGGCTGCCCTCGGCGGCCGGCACGACGGCCACTTCGCCCGCATCCGCCATTCCGTCGCCGCCCGCTTCCGCGGTGGCACCTTCGGTTCCGGGCGCCGTGCCCGGCAGTGGCAGCTGCAGATTGAGGTCGGTGAGCGCCTTGAGCTCGGCCAGCGGCGGCAGGTCCTCGATGGATTTCAGCGAGAAATAGTCGAGGAATTCGCTGGTGGTGCCCAGCAACTCCGGGTGACCGGGCACGTCGCGGTGACCCACGACACGGACCCAATTGCGCTCCATGAGCGTCTTGATGATCTCGGGATTCACGGCCACGCCGCGCACGTTCTCGATCTCGGCGCGCGTGATCGGTTGGCGATACGCGATCAGCGCCAGGGTCTCGAGCAGGGCGCGCGAATACTTCTTCGGGCGGTCCGGCCACAGCCGCGACACTTCGAGCGCGAATTCGCTGCGCACCTGGAAGCGAAACCCGTTGGCCGTCTCGCGGATCATCACGCCGCGGCCCTCGTAGTCCGCGGCGAGCGCCTCGAGGACGGCGCGCAATTCCTTCGGTGTCGGGCGCGACTGCTCGTCGAAGATCTGCAGCAGCTCGGACACCGGCACGGGGCGCGCCGCGGCCAGCAGTGCCGCTTCGACGACATTCTTGAGGTAGGCATCACTCATGCGTTTCTCCGTCTGCATCCGTGGTGGCGCTCAAGTCCGTGTGCGCCCCGCTCTGCGGCGCCGCCTCGGCGGCCACCTCGATCGGCTCGGCCGGATCCTCGGTTCCGGCGGCATCGTTGTCGACCGCCAGCCGCAGGCCGCGGGCGCCCTGCGCGCTGCGCACGTGCAGCGGCGCGTACGCCTCGGTCTGAACGATGTCGATCAATCCTTCGCGCACCAGCTCGAGGATGGCCACGAATGTCACCGTGACGCCCATGCGCCCCTCTTCCGGTTTGAAGAGGTTCACGAACTCCACGAAGCTGGCCTGCTCGAGCGTCGCGAGAATATCAGACATGCGCACGCGCACGGACAGCCGCTCGCGGCGGATGTGATGATGCGCGAACATTTCCGCGCGCTGCACGACGTCGCGGAAGGCGAGCAGCATCTCCTGCATGGCCACCTGCGGCAGCGGCCGCGAGGATTTGCGCTCGCCCAGCTCGGCGCTGGCGACCCAGGTGTCGCGGTCCAGGCGCGGAATGCGGTCGATGTTCTCGGCGGCGCTCTTGAAGCGCTCGTACTCCTGCAGGCGGCGCACCAGGTCGGCACGCGGATCGCTCTC
>DASTRL010000208.1:0-2256 GCA_035761265.1 Steroidobacteraceae bacterium | reverse complement strand
CCACCGCGATGGTCTTCTGCATTTTCGCGCTGACCACGCGACCCGTGAGGGTACGCAGAGTCTTCTGCTCTGCTGCCTTGTTCTCTTCGGCGCTCATTTCTTCACTCCGGCGCTCTTCAGCTGCGCCTCGCGCGCGATCGTCTTCAACCGCGCAATACTCTTGCGCACCTTGCCAAACTGGTCGGGCTTGGGGGCCTGACCGGTGGCGCGCTGCAAGCGCAGCGCGAACTGCTCCTTGCGCAGCTTCAGGAGCTCTTCAGTCAGCTCTTCGGGCTTCTGCGCGCGCAGCTTCTCGAGAGCGGCGGCTCGCTTCACGGTCGCCATCAGCGCACCTGCCTCTTCACGAACATGGTGGACACGGAAAGCTTGGAGCCGGCCAGACGGAACGCTTCGCGGGCCGTCGCCTCATCCACGCCTTCCATCTCGAACAGGATCTTCCCGGGCTGCACTTTCGCCACCCAGTACTCGACGTTGCCCTTGCCGCTGCCCATGCGGACCTCGAGCGGCTTCTTGGTGATCGGCACGTCGGGGAACACGCGGATCCAGATCTGGCCGCCGCGTTTCACCGAGCGGGCCATCGCGCGGCGCGCGGCTTCGATCTCGCGCGCCGTCATGCGGGCGCGGCTCGTGGCCTTCAGGCCGAACTCGCCGAACGCCACGGTGCTGCCACGCACGGCGAGGCCTGCGTTGCGGCCCTTGAACTGCTTGCGGAACTTGGTGCGCTTAGGCTGAAGCATGATCGCTCACTACCCCTTCAGGCCGCCGGCTGCTCGGCCGGTGCGGCCGCCGCCGGCGCGGCGCCTTCGGCACCCTCGCCCGTGGAGACCGGCTGCTCGACGGAGGGCTTCTCGAACACCTCGCCCTTGAAGATCCACACCTTCACGCCGATGACGCCGTAGGTGGTGCGGGCCTCGGCGAGGCCGTAATCGATGTCCGCGCGGAACGTGTGCAGCGGAATGCGGCCCTCGCGGTACCACTCGGTGCGGGCGATTTCCGACCCGTTCAGACGGCCGGACACGCGCACCTTCACGCCGAGCGCGCCGCTGCGCATCGTGCTCATCACGGCGCGCTTCATCGCGCGGCGGAACATCACGCGCTTCTCGATCTGCTGCGCGATGCCGTCGGCCACGAGCTTCGCATCGAGCTCGGGCTTGCGGATCTCGGCGATGTTGAGGCGCACGTCGTTCACCGCCATGCCGAGCAGGCGCGCCACGTCCTGGCGCAGCTTCTCGATGTCCTCGCCCTTCTTGCCGATGACGATGCCGGGGCGCGCCGTCTGGATGGTGATGTTCACCTTCTTGGCCGCGCGCTCGATCTGGATGCGGCTCACCGACGCATCACGGAGCTTGTTCGTGAGGAACTCACGCACGCGGAAATCCGTGTGGACATGCACCGGGAACTGCTTCTTGCCGGCATACCACTTGGACATCCAGTCCCGGGTGATGCCGAGGCGAATGCCGAACGGGTTGACTTTCTGACCCATGGCTAATCCTTCTTACCGTCGCTCACGGCAACGGTGATGTGGCTGTTGCGCTTGAGGATGCGCGTGCCGCGGCCCTTGGCCTTGGAGCCGAAGCGCTTGTAGGTGGGCGCCGCATCCACGTAGATGCGCGACACCTTGAGATCGTCCACGTCGAGACCGGCGTTCTCGCGCGCGTTCTCGATGGCCGACCACAGCACCTTGTAGACGAGCTTCGCGCCCTTCTTCGGCATGAACTTCAGCGTCGAGAGCGCCGGGCCCGCGGGCTGGCCGCGCACCGTGTCGGCGACGAGCCGGCACTTCTGCGGCGAAATGCGCGCGTAGCGCAGTTTGGCGGTGACTTCTGCCATGACGTGCCCCTTAACCGCCCGACTCGACCTTGCGATCGCCCGAGTGGGCCTTGAACGTGCGCGTCGGCGCGAACTCGCCGAGCTTGTGACCGACCATGTTCTCGCTCACGAGCACGGGAATGTGCTGCCGGCCGTTGTGGACGGCGATGGTGAGCCCGACCATCTCCGGCAGCACCATCGAGCGGCGCGACCAGGTCTTGATCGGCTTGCGGTCGTTCCTGGCCTGCGCCACCTGCACCTTCTTCATGAGGTGCAGATCGACGAACGGACCCTTCTTCGTTGAACGCGGCATAGTGATTACCGAACCTTGTTACGGCGGCGCTGGACGATCATGTTGTCCGTGCGCTTGTTGTGACGGGTCTTGTAGCCCTTGGTGTTCCAGCCCCACGGCGACACCGGGTGCGGGTTACCCTGACCGGACTTGCC
>DASTRL010000207.1:0-4077 GCA_035761265.1 Steroidobacteraceae bacterium | reverse complement strand
AGCTGTTCATCTGGGGCAATCCGCTCGGAGAAGGTAGGGGCGCCGGTGGTTTGAACCGGCGCCCCGCTGAGGTCAACCGGCTCAGAAGTTGAACTGGTCGATGTTGTCGGCGTTGAAGGTGGTGAGTTCCGCCTGGGTGTTCATCACGTTCTTGTCGCCGATGGTGATCGAGCCGAGGTTCGGCACGTCGAACTTGGTGCCGACTTCGTTCTTGATCGTCCCGTTGAGCACGCCGTCGGCGAAATAGGCGGCGAGCCAGCCTTCATTGTACGGCGACCAGAGCTGGAAGGCCTTGACCGTGCCGTCCTTGATGAAGTCGCGCATTTCGCTCGGCAGGCCGAGGCCGGTGACGTGCACCTTGTCGGCGATGCCGCGCTGCTGCACGACCTGTGCCGCCGCCGCCACGCCCACCGTCGTCGGCGCGATCACGCCCACGAGGTCGGGGTAGTTGGAGAGCAGCGCTTCCATCTCCGTGGTCGACTTCTCCGGCTGGTCGTCGCCATAGACGGTCGCGACCAGCTTCATGTCCTTGTACTTCGGATCCTCGGCCAGGGTCTTCTTCATCGCCGCAATCCAGGTGTTCTGGTCGGGCGCCTCGGTGGTGGCCGACAGGATCGCGATGTCGCCCTTGTAGCCGATCAGCGAGCCCATCAGCTCGACCTGGTTCGGACCGGTCTTGGTGAAGTCGACCGGCAGGATGTTGGCGTCGCGGTGGCTCTCATTGCCCACCAGGTCGCCGTTCACCGCGAGCACGAGGATGCCCTTGGCGCGGGCTTCGTCGAGCACCTGGTTCATGGCGTCGGGACTGTTGGGCGCGATGGCGATCACGTTCACACCGCGCTGGATTTGCGCTTCGATGATCGGGATCTGCGACGTGGCCTCGGCGGTGGCCGGAGCGACGAACTCGTACTGGCAGCCGATCTGCTTGCAGGCATCGACGAAGCCGCCATTGATCGAGTCGAAGTACGGGTTGCCGGTGTTCTTGCCGATATAGACGACCTTGAAATCGTGTGCGGCGAGCGCACCGGTCGCGAAGGTCGCGACAAGGCCGAGAGCGGCCATGCCGGCGAGTAGGTGACGTTTGAGCACTGCTTCCTCCTGTTGATGCCGGTTTAGGCCGGCGGATATGCCCGCTACCTCTGGGTGCGGGAATAGATGAGATTGGTGGCGACGATCGAAATGATGAGCAGCAGCCCGAGCACGCACAGCTGCGTTGCCGGCAGCCACTGCGCGGTCAGCATGCCGGTGGAAATGACCGACAGCAGCCAGGCGGCAAGGAAGGTGCCGAGGATCGTGCCGCGGCCGCCGAAAATGTAGGTGCCACCCAGCATCGCCATCAGCACCATCTGCAACTCGCCGCCGAGTCCCAGGTCGTAGCGCACCGAGCCGAGTCGCGATGCCGTCATCATGCCGGCCACGGCGCTGGCAAACCCCATGGCGAGGAACAGCATGAACTTTATGCGCCGGGCGCGGATGCCCGCATGCTGCGCCGCAACTTCATTGGTGCCGATCTGGTAGATCTGCCGGCCCCAGATGGTGGCGCCGAGAAAGAAGGCCAGTGCGATGGTCACCACCACGAACAGGATCACCGGTACCGGCACGCCGAGCCACAGATCGTTGTTGATGCCGATGAAATAGTCGGGCAGCCGGATCGACTGGTCGCCCGCGATGATCTGCGCCAGCCCGCGATAGAGCGTCAGCGTGCCGATGGTGACGATGATCGAGGGCAGCTGCAGTCCGATCACCAGCACCGCATTGAACGCACCCATGGCGAGGCCGGCGCCGAGCCCGACGGCGATCGCCAGCGGCATCGACTGCGTCGCCTGGTAGGTCCAGGCGAACAGGCACGCCGACAGCGCCATGTTGGCGGCCGGCGACAGGTCGATCTCGCCGGCGATGATCACCATCGTCAGCACCAGCGCGACGATCGAGAACTCGGCGTAGAGCGTGAAGCTCGACAGGATATAGTTGATGTCGAGGAAGTAGGGGCTGATGCTGCTCGACACCACGAAGGCGAGGACCAGCAGCACGAAGGTCATCGTTTCCGGGCGGATCAGGATCACCTGCCAGCGCGGCCGCGGCGTTGCGGCATCGAGCGCGGAGACGGTACGGGTGGAGGTCTGGTCGGTCATGCTCATGCCCGCGCCCGTTGTGCCGCGAGGGCAGCGATGCCGCGCTGCCGCACCGAGCGGTCGATGAGAAGGGCGATGATGATCACCGCGCCATAGATGGCGCTCTGCGCCGTGCCGGGAATACCGAGCAGCGGCAGCGCCGCCGAGACACAGCCGAGGAGCAGCACGCCCAGCACCACGCCAAGCACCGAGCCGACGCCGCCATTGATCGACACGCCGCCGATGACCACCGCCGCGATCACCTGGAACTCGAAACCGGCGCCGGTATTGGAGGGATTCACGAAGCCCCAGCGGCTCGCATACATGATGCCGGACAGGCCCGCGAGCGCCCCCGAGATCGCGAACACCATGAGGGTGATGGCGTTGACGCGGATGCCGCGCAGCGGCGCCGCCACCGGGTTGGAGCCCAGCGCGAAGACCTGCCGGCCCACCCGTGTGTGGCTGGCGAACCAGTAGGTGAGCACGGCAACCCCGAGCGCCATGAAGATGATCCACGGAATGCCGAGGATCGGCGAGGTGGTCGACATCGCCTTCAGCGCCGACGGGATGTACTGCCGATCGACCTGCCGCGCGTCGGAAATGATGAAGGTGAGGCCGCGATAGAGGTTGAGCGTCCCCAGTGTCACGATGATCGAGGGGAGGCGGAACAGCGTGGTCAGCGCGCCGTTGACGAGCCCGAGCCCGAGCCCGACGCCAATCGACACGAGAAAACCGAGGTACCACGGAATCTCGGGATGGAACTTGAACATCATCGCCGTGACCATGGCGGCGAAGGCCTGCGTCGAGCCGATCGACAGGTCGACGTGGCGGGCCACCAGCACCAGCATCTGTCCCATCGCGCCGATCATGATCAGCGGCGTCAGCAACAGGATGATGCGCAGATATTCGAGCGACAGGAAGCGCGGCTTGGCGATGCCGACGGCAATGACGAACAGCACGATCATCACGGCGATGCCGGTTTCGCGGCGAAGCAGGATGGAGCGCAGCGCGTTCATGCCGCCACCGCCTGCGTGCTGCGCGGCACCGCGGCGCTCATGATCGCCTCCTGCGTCGCGTCGGCGCGCGCGATATTGGCGGTGAGTCGGCCTTCGGACATCACCAGCACCCGATCGCAGAGCGCCAGCAGCTCGGGCAGCTCCGACGAGATCAGCAGGATGGCGCGGCCGCCGGCGGCAAGCTCGCCGATCATTTCGTAGAATTCGGCCTTGACGCCGATGTCGATGCCGCGCGTCGGCTCGTCGAGAATGAGCACGCTCGGATCGGTCAGCAGCCAGCGCGCCAGGATAGCCTTCTGCTGGTTGCCGCCGGAGAGCTCGCCGATCGGCTGGCGCAGTGAGGCGAGGCGAATGCGCAGCTTGCGCACCGAGTCAGAGGCCAGCGCTTTTTCGAGCGCGCCCTTGATGATGCCACCCGGTGCGATCTTGCGCGGGATGGCGGCAGTGATGTTTTCCTCGACCGAGAGCGTACGGAATATGCCCGACACGGCCCGGTCTTCCGAGACATAAGCGAGGCCGAGCGCGATCGCCTGCGACGGCTCGCGGATGCTGACCGGCTGTCCGTTGATCGACAACATGCCCGAGGCGGCCGGCGCCACGCCGAAGATGGCGCGCGCCACGTCGGTGCGGCCGGCGCCGACCAGGCCGCCCAGTCCGACGATCTCGCCTTTGCGCACCTCGAAGCTGATGTCGCGGAAGGTGCCGGGAAGCGTCAGGCCGTCGACCTTGAGCGCCACCTCGCCGATCTCGGCGCCGGATTTGTGCATGTATTCGCGCAACGGACGGCCGATCATCAGCCGGATGATGTCGGCATCGGTCAGCTTGCCGATCTCTTCGGTCGCGATCTTGTTGCCGTCGCGGAACACCGTCACGCGGTCGCACAGCACCCGCACTTCTTCCAGCCGGTGCGAGATGAACACGATGGTGCGGCCCTCGTCGCGCAGCCGGCG
>DASTRL010000206.1:0-14791 GCA_035761265.1 Steroidobacteraceae bacterium | reverse complement strand
CGCGAAGCCGACCGCATCACCGTGCACGAGAGCCGGCGCATCAGCTGGGTCAATGTCGGCGATATCGAATGGATCGAGGCCGCGGACTATTACGCGCAGATCCACGCGCTCGGCCGCGTGCACCTGGTGCGCGAGCCGCTGCAGAAGCTCGAGGAAAGGCTCGGCCGGAAGTTCCTGCGAGTGCACCGCGGCGCGCTGGTCAGCGTCGCGCGCATCCAGCGCCTGGACCGCCTCGAGGACGGCGAGCTCGTGGTGGTGCTGCAGTCTGGCGAACGGGTCACCGTGAGCCGCTCGCGCCGCGCCACGGTCATGCGCGACCTCGGCGCCCGCTAGCGCGCCGCGCGCGCCACGACGGCTTATCAGGCCCGCGCGGCGCCGATGTCGGCCTGCGCCGATGCCCCTCGCGTATCCGTCCTACGAGTTGTTTGTCAGGTGGCGCTTAGCCTTCCGCAGGGGAGACACCGAAGGAGTGATCCATGCGTATGACCAGTCTGATCATGGCGCTCGCCGCGGCCACGCTGCTCGCGACCGGATGCGCCAGGCAAAGGGCGCCGGCCAACGAGGCGCTCGAGAAGATCGAGTCGTCGCTCGCGGCCGTGAAGGACGATGCAGCCAGGTACGCGCCTGACGGATTGAAGGGCGTGCAGGCGCAGTACGACCGGCTCAAGGCCAGCTACGACGAGAAGCAGTACGGTGACGTGCTCGCCGGCACGCCGCAGCTCGAGAAGGCGGTCGACTCGCTGAAGTCCGCGGTCGAGGCCTCCAAGGCGCAGGCGAAGGCCGCGGTCGCCGCCGCGAAGACGGAATGGGAAGGCCTGAACGTCGAGGTGCCGAAGATGGTCGACACCATCCAGAAGCGCGTCGACAAGCTGTCGAGCTCGAAGCGACTGCCATTCGGCATCAACAAGGATGAGTTCGAGGGCGCCAAGTCCGCGTTCGAGTCCATGAAGACCACCTGGGCCGAGGCCAGCTCCGAGGCGAAGAAGGGCGACGCCATCGAGGCGGCGAACAAGGGCAAGTCCGCCAAGGGTATGGGCCAGGAGCTGATGGATCAGCTCAAGATCAAGCAGTCCGACGCCTGAAGTGAGAGGGCCGGGAGCCGTGCGGCTCCCGGCCTCGATACTCGGAGGAGTCGTCATGCGTCTTTTCGTTTGTATCGCGCTGGCCACCAGTGCATTGCTCGCCGCCGGATGCGCGAGCAAGGAAGAGCCCGCCAGGCAGACCGTGGCGTCGGCCGAAACTGCGCTGAACCAGTTGAAGCCCGACGCGCAAAAATACGCGCCGGATCGTCTGCAGGCCGCCGCGACGGATCTCGATGCGATGAAGGACCAGCTCGCGAAGCAGGATTACAAATCGGTGCTGGCCGGCGCGCCGAAGATGAACGAAGAACTGAAGATGCTGCGGGAGGTCATCGTCGCGAAGCAGACACAGATCGCCGCCGCCACGAACGAATGGGAGCAGCTCGAGGAAGAGGTGCCGAAGATGGTGAACGCCATCCAGGATCGGGTGAACACCCTGTCCCGCGGCAAGCTGCCGCGCGGTTTGCAGAAGGCAACCTTCGAGACCGCGAAGGCTTCATTCGAGATGGTGAAGTCGCAGTGGGCCGAGGCCCGCGCCGCGGCCGAAGCCGGCAATCCCACCGAAGCCGCCGACAAGGGCCGCGCGGCCCAGGCCAAGGCGAAAGAGATCACCGAGCAGTTGGCGATCGCGCCGGTTTGAAGTCTTTCGTCACGGCGCCTCACCGGGCGCCGCGATGTCGCACGTCCGCTCGCGCCCTACAGCGCCGCACGGTACTCGCCGATCATCGTCGCCGCGCGGCCCTTCTACGCTGTCCCTCCACGAGGAAAGGAGGCCGCCATGACCCAGCAACCGCAACCCGATCCCGTTCCGGTCGAGGATCCGCCTCCGCATCCGGCCGAACCGCTGCAGATCGAGACTCCCGTCATCGATATCCAGGATCTCGAGCACCAGCCCGGGCCGCACACGCGCGTCTCGAACAAGGGCGTGAAGATCGAGCCCACCTTCAACGCCGACGATGCGCGCGACATCGGCCAGGAAGACGAGGCGGCGATCGAGGCGCTCGAAGAGTTCGAGAAGCAGATCCGCCAGCAGCCACCGGGCTGAGGCGCCTGCACTGTCGTCGCGCGGCGACGGCCTCACAAACCCAGGCGGACGATGCCGAGGGGATATGCGCGTTCGTCCTACGGAGCGGACGATTGCCTGGACCCTATGGTGTGCCTAACAACGGTGCGCACGGCACCGAACTCGAGGAGACACATGATGAAGGCATACCAGGCATTGCTGCCGCTCGCGGCGGCGTTGGCGATCATGGGCTGCGAGAGCCGTGGCTCGGCGGAAATGAAGGTGAGCCAGGCCGAGGCGGCCGTCGAACGCGTGCGGCCGGACGCGACCACCGCGGCGCCCGAGGAGCTGAAGACCGTGGAAGCCACGCTCGCGCACATGAAGCAGAGCCTGCAGCAGCGCGAGTACAAGGTGGTCAAGAATGAGGTTCCCCAGTTCAACGAGCAGTTCCGGGCGCTCGAGGATGCGATCGCCGCCGGCCAGGCCCGGCAGGCCGCCACCATCCAGGAGTGGAGCACCCTGCACGCCGAAGTGCAGCCCGCGGTCGAGGCGGTGCAGGCGCGGGTAGATAGCCTCAAGCCGAATGCGCTTCCCAAAGGGGTGACGCGCGAGGAGCTCGAGGCCGCGAAGAAGGATCTCGAGACCGTGAAGGCGAGCTGGGACGAGGCCAACAAGGCGGCCGATGCCGGCAAGCCGGAGGAGGCCGCGGAGAAGGGCCGCATGGTCCAGGCCAAGCTGAACGAGATCAAGACCTCGCTCGGGATGTCCGAGCAGCTGGCGAGCGCCGCGCAGCCAGGCGCGCAGACGAGCGCACAGTAGTTCGCGAGCAAGAGGGAGCGCTCAGGCGCTCCCTCTCCTGCGCATCAGCCAGACGATCAGCAACGCGAGCGCGATCAGGAACAGGATCAGCCACCACTTTCGTGCGCCACCGTCATCCTTGAAGGTGGGCCGCGCCTCGGTCACCGGCGGGAGCATGTCGACGTAGACCTTCGCCGCGCCGTCATCGCCCAGCACCGCGACATCCAGCGTGCAGGCATCCAGCAGAGTCTCGCCCTTGACGCCCGCCGCGACGCACACCGCGCGCGTGCGGGCATAGGTTGCCTGCTCGAGGTCGCGCGCGAAGAAGGGCCTGGCGGGATTGTCGAGGCGCTTGGGCGCCCCTCCGCAGACGTTCAGCAGGGATTCCTTCCCGGACAAGCGCCAGCTGTCACCCACGTTGCGATACAGGGACTCGAAGGTGAACGGGGTCGCGAGCGGCCGACCCGCGCGGCTCGCGATCTGATTCACGTCGTCCTGGTAGTTGGCCAGCAATCCGCTGACCTTCGCCGGCCAGTGCCCGAGCCCCACGTTCACGTCGATCCAGGTGGCATTGACCGTCGCGCGAATCGAATCGCCATTCGGGCCGATGACCGTGTAGACGTTGCCCCGGTGCCAGATCGTCGTGCCGTCCGGCGTGAACAGGTTGGCGCCGTCGGCGATTTCCTGGTTGGTGCCATTGACGTTGAGTCCGGACTCCAGGCACACCGCCACCTTGTCCTTGCCCATCTGCGTCGCGACGGCACTGTTGACGGAAGCATTGGGCCAGGTCGGCGCGCCCGAGATCTGCCGCGCCTGCACCACGAAGTCCGGGTCGGACTGCGCCAGCAGGAAGTCTCCCGACGCCTGGAAATCGTAGAACAACCCACCGAAGGTACGCAGATGCGTGTCACCCACGGTCACCGCCGCCGCGCAGCCCATGAGCCCGCCCGCGGTGCTCTGCCGGAAGATCACGGCGGGGCCCGGTTGCGACTGCCCCGGCGCGGTCGGCCCGAAGTCCAGGTTGTTGGTCTCGCCGGTGGTGCCACCCGCCTGACAGGTCGGCGGCTGCGTGCCGCCGTAGATGATGCGCGTGCGCAGCGTCATGTCCGCGCCCGCGTTGAAGTTGGCCTGGCCGCTGCCCGCGTCGCCGACGATGTTGAACTCGGCCTGCGTCCAGCCGCCGGCGGCGCCGACCGCGTTGTCACCCGCCACCGTCGACAGCGTGCCGCCGTCGGCGAAGGTCACGCGGTCGCTGGTCGCCGTCACCGATGCCGTCAGCGACATGTTCGCGAGGTTCGTGACCGGCTGGTTGGTGGTCGCGACCGCTCCCGCGGAATTGTTCTTGAAGCAGTAGATGCTGCCGAACAGGGGTCTTTGGATCCAGTTCTGGCCCGCGGGGCAGTTGTTGCCGAAGCGGATGATCCAGTACTGGATGAACGCGCGGTGCCGCACGTTGTTGTTCTCGAAGACGAACTGCTCCCACACCTGGCAGGTGGCCGGATCCAGCGCTCCGGCGCAGATCGTCGCGTTCTGCATGAAGTTCGTGTTGATCTGCAGTGTGTAGGCGTCCGCGACCGCGCTGCCCGTGTTGTTCACGAGGCCGCTCTCGCTGGTGACGTTGTTGAGGTTCTCGAAGCTGCCGATGGCGGAGGAGATCGTGCCGCTCGGCGCCACCGCGAGGATGTCGTTGCCACTGCCTACCGTCAGGGGGACCGGGCCGAATCTCGGCAGCATCGGGTAGTCAGGCGCCGGGACGCACGCCACTTCGCGCCATTCGCGATTCGGGAATGCGGCCGTGAAGCAGCCCTTCTTCGGCAGCGGCACCTGCGCCATCGCGATGCGGTAGTCCTCCCACTGCCGGCGCAGCTCCGCGGATGGAGGTTGTTTGTCAGAGGGCGGCGTGGTCGCCTGCGCATGCGCACTCGGCACCGAGCAGACGGAGAGCAACAGACTGGTCGCGAGGATCAGGACCAGTCTGGTGGCGACGCGCAAGCCGGCGCGGTGGTTCATGGAGTCCTCCCTGAGCATTTTCTTCGACGCAGGTCACCCTGCGCTCCGGGCGGGCGCCTGACCAGTGACGCCGCGCGTCTGTCGGCGGGAAATGCGACGTGTTGCCCGCGCCCGCTCCGCGCCATCCCGCGCGTAAGCCATCCGTAAGTGATGCGGTGGATGGTGCGCCACGGGCCGAGGCTCAGCGGCAGCTCACCGATTCACCTTCGATGGAACAGGACTCGGGACTGCCGAATCGCCGCCAGTACTCGACGAAGCCCCAGCGCTTCATCAATGCGCCGAAGCGCGGGTCCCGGCGGATCACGGCGGTGCGCGGCGACCAGATGTTGCACAGTTGATAGAGGTAGTTGGTGTCGTCCGGCAGATCGAACGCTTCGGCCACGCGAAACGCGTCATCGGCATCCCCGAGCAAGCCATAGTGGGTGATCGCGAACGCCGGATCGAGCTGCGGCTCCCTGCCGCGCAGCCACGCCAGCGCCGCCGCGCGCCGTGTGGGATCCACCACGCCCGCGTGCAGCTCGCGCGTGTCCGGAGGCGCACCGCGCCGCTGCGCACCGCGCGCCGGCAGGTACCAGTCCGAGGTCTGCGTGTGGTACCACTCGTCGAGGAAGTCGTCCTGCCCGAGCTCCAGTCGCGCGACGGCGGCGCACAGCGGACGCGCGGCACCGAGCTCGTCGGCCGTCTGCCACAGGCGGCGCGCTTCCTGCGTCTCGCCCACGAGCGTCGTCGCCATGGCCAGCCACATGATGGGCTGCGGACTGGTGCCGTCGTTGGCGACGCTGCGCCGTTCCATGTCCAGCGCGTCCTTCAGCCTTCCCATGGAATACAGATGAATGGCGTACAGGTGCAGCGCGGCGGGATCGCGCGGCTCGAGCTCGAGCGCGCGCTGGAAGTCCAGCTCCGCATCGATCGGTTTGCCGGCGATGGAGTGATAGTCGCCGAGCACCGCGTGCGGTTCCCCGAGCGAAGGATTGCGCGCCAGCGCGCGGCGCGCGGACTGCGTCGCGAGCTTCCAGTACTCGCCGCCCTCGGGCTCGAACGGGATGGACAGCGCGTAGGTATAGGCGAGCGCCGAGTGGGCCCGCGCGAAATCGTCGTCGAGCGCCACCGCTTCACGCAGCAGCCGGGCGGCTTCACCCAGGGTCTCGGGCCGGCGCCAGCGGATCAGGTAGCGCGCACGCAGGTAGTCGGCGTATGCGGGCGCGCTGGAGGTGAGCGCATCCGGCCGCAATTGCGCGCGCAGGTCGCTGCCCACCTGGATCTGCAATTGCGTCACGAGCGCGGTCGCGATGCCCGAGCGCATGTCGCGCATGTCGGCCGCGGTCGTTGCGAAATCGTGCTGCCAGGTCGCGCGTTGCGACTTCGTGTCCCACAGGCGCGCACGCACGCGCAGCGCCTCGCCCTGCCGCACGAACTCGCCGTCGAGCAGCAGATCCACGCCCAACCGCGCCGACAACTCCGCCGGGCGAAGCTTCGCGGGGTCGTCGACGCTCACGCGGAACGGCACGACGTCGAGCGATACCACCTGGCGCAGGTCACGCAGCAGGTCGTCGGTGACCATGGCGCCGAGGTAATCATCGGCGCGATCCGGGCCGAGATTTCGCATCGGCAGGACGGCCACGGAGCGCGGCGTCGACAGCGAGGAGCTCACCACCGCGGATTCACGGCCGGCTCCCGCGCCGCGCAGGTAGGTGCCGCCGCCCGCGATCAGCGCGATCAGCAGCACGCCGGCGCCGGCGTTGGCGGCCCAGCGGCGCAGCTTCTGCAGCCGCGCGCCGCGATGCGCCGCGGTCTGGGTGCCGTCCAGCCATGCCTGCAGGTCGAGAGCCAGCGCCGCCGCGCTGGCATAGCGCTGCGCCGGCTGCCTCGCGAGGCACTTGAGCGCGATGCCATCGAGATCCGGCGGAATGTCCGCGCGCAGCGAAACGCCGGGAGCGGGCGCGGTGACCGGCACCTGCCGCAGCGTCGCGGCCGCATCCTCGCCCTGGATCGGCGGCCGGCCGGTGAGCAATTCGTACAGCACCGCGCCCAGGCCGTACACGTCGGTCGCCGGGCCGAGCTCGCCGAACTGCGCGCTGATCTGCTCCGGCGCCATGTAGTTAGGACTGCCGAGCGCCGACGCCGGCAGCGTGACGCCCTGCTCCACCGCGCGGAATTTCGCCAGCCCGAAGTCCCCAACCATCGGCGCGCCGGCGGCGTCGAACAGGATGTTGGCGGGCTTCAGGTCCCGATGCAGGATGCCCTTGCCGTGCGCGTAGTCCACCGCGCGCGCCACCTCGAGCACGATGCGCGCGATGGCGCGCCAGTCGCCCTGCAGCGCGGCGGCGCGCCGGTCGAGCGAGCCACCCTCGGCGAACTTCGTGCTGTAGAAGGGCAATCCCGCGTGCTCGCCCACCTCGTAGATGGGCAGGATGCCCGCATGGTCGAGCTGCGCGACCGCCTCCACTTCGTGGCGGAAGCGCGCGCGCATTCCCGGCAGGTGCATGAGCTGCGGCAGCATCAGCTTGAGCGCCACCGTGCGCCCGGCGGCCACCTGCCGCGCGCGATACACGATGCCCATGCCACCGCGCGCGATCTCGTCGAGCAGTTCGTATCCGCCGATGCGCTGTCCCTTGAGCTTGAGCCACTCCTCGAAGCTCGCCGCGGATGCGGATTCGACCGGCGGCTCCGGATCGAGCGTCGCCAGGCGCAGCAGGCAGGCGCCGCACTGGCCGGCGACGCCGGCCGACATCGGCGCGCCGCACTGCGGGCACCGGCTGCTGGAACTACCCTGCGGCGCGCTCATGTCGGATATTCCGGTAACGGTGCGCCGAGGTTACGGTCATTCGCTGGTGACCACGCGAATCAGGTGCCGCAGCTCCGCGTCGATTTCGTGCGGCGCGGACACGGTCATCGCGATCTCGCGCCGCAGGATGTCGCGATATTCGGCGCGCAGGCGGTGCACCGTGGTCTTGACGACGGCCACCGACACCTCGAGCTGCTCCGCGACGGTGGCGTAACGCGTCTCGTCGCTGCCCGTCAGAAATCCCTTGAGCGCCGCGAACATCTCCGCTCTGTCGGCGTGCGCGGCCGCCAGCTGCTCGAGCGCGCGCTCCATGACCAGGCGCGCCCAGCGCCGATCGAACTCATCGTCGGCCGTGGTGGCCGGCTGATCGGCCAGCAGACGAACCTCGGCGTCGTCATAGTCGAATGACACCATGCGCACGTGGCCGCCGCGCTTCTGCGCGGCGAGCAGCTCGCGCTGGTTGGCCAGGAAGTACTTGAGGCAGCCGAGCAGGAATCCGCGGAACGAACCGCGCAGCCGGTCGGCGCGCGCGAACGAACGCTTCTCGAACAGATGGATGAAGAAGGCCTGCAACAGGTCCTCGGCCTCGTGGCGCGAGAAGCCGTGCGCGCGCAGGTGGGCAAACAGCGGAAACCAGTATGAACGGAACAGCACGGCGAGCGCGTCGTTGGCCGCGGGCTCTCCCTCGTGCGCCGCCGCCATGACGATGCTCCACCTGGTGTCCGGAAAAGCTCGCCCGCCGTTCATGCCTCGCTGGCCCCTGTAACCCCACGCCATTTTCCCCGGAGTACTGGACAGGAGAAACAAAAAAGAACGAGGCGGGCCCGTGAAAGTCACGAAATTCTGTTTGTCATGGCTGGTGCTGGCGCTCGCGGCCTGTGGCTCGGGAGATGGCGGCCCGGATGGCAACCCGCCGGGCTTCAATCCTCCGCCGCCGGCCAACCGCGCTCCCACGGCCAGCGCGGGCACGGACGCCAGCGGCACGACGGGTCAGTCGATCACCCTCGCCGGCACCGGCACGGATCCCGACGGCGACGCCCTGACTTACCAGTGGACCATCACCTCCGGCCCCGCCGGCGGCGCGACGCTGACCAATGCCAACAGCGCCGGCGCGCAATTCCTGGCGACGCAACCGGGCGCCTATGTCATCCAGCTCACCACCAAGGATCCGTCGAATGCATCCGCCACGGCCAGCATCACGCTGACCATCTCCGCGCCACCCAACGCGGTCGCCAGCGTGACGCTCGATCGGCCGTATGTGTTCTTCAGCGCCATCGGGCAGTCGGCCACGATCACGGCGACCTTGCAAGACGCCAACGGTGCGCCGGTCATCGGCACCCCCACCTGGACGTCGTCCGCGCCCAACCAGGTCAACGTCGACTCGAATGGACACGTGGTGGCCACCGCCATCGGCTCGGCGCAGATCATCGCGCACGTCAACGGCGTCTCCTCCGCGCCAGCCTTGATCGTGGTGGCCGAGCCCAAGGCGGGCGCACTGCTCGTGACCGATGCGCAGGTGGAATCCGTCGGGCCCGCGCTGAACCTCGGCGCCGGAGAAGCCCCCGGCGTCGGGACGCAATATGAAGTGCGCCTGCTCGGAGTCGCAGCGCCGGCTCCCGGCACCGTGGTGCTCGCCGCGGAAACCTCGCCCGTCGCCGGCAGGGTGGTGGCGACGCGCGCCGAGGGCGGCACCGTCATCGCGACACTCGAGATCGCACCACTCTACGACCTGCTCGCGCGCTACCACATCGACTGGAACATCGATCTATCCGCCTATCCACTCGAGCTGGCGGCCGCGCCCGCCACGGCCGTCCAGAAAGGGCGTGCGGTGATGCGTGCGGGGAACCGGCGCATCCAGGACGAAGGGCCCAGGAAGCTCGAGAACTTCTGGTGCGAAGGCGACGTGGAAGGCAAGCTCGCCAGCATCAACATCGACGTCTCCGCCACGACCGGCCTCAGCCTCACGCTGCAGGACTATCGCGACGATCCCGCCCTGCCGCCGAACTACAGCAAGCACTCCCTGGAAGGCTCGGTGGCGTTCAACGGTTCCGCCTCCGTGGTGTTCAAGCCCAGCATCAGCCTCTCGGGCGCCTGCTACGCCGAAGCGCACTTCAAGATTCCGGTGCTCGGCTGGGCGTCGCTGATCGTGATGCCGCAGGTGAGCCTGGGCGTCGGCATCGACCTGTCCGGCGAGCTGGTGGTCGCCAGCGCCGAGCTCGGCGGCACGCTCGACCTCGATCTGAAACCCATCGTCGGCTGGGAGTGCGGCGGCGCGCAACTCACCTGCCGCGGGCTCGACGACATCACGCTCGACACCAAATTCAAGCCGAAGCAGGAGTTCGAGGTCCTGAACGCCATGCACGTCGAGCTCTCCGGCCACTTGTTCGCCTTCGCACGACTCGACGCCGTCGTGCTCGGCGGGCTCGCCGGCTACGTCTCCATTCTCGAGGGCCGGATGGGTCCCAAGCAGTCGCTCAATCTCGCCTTCGAAGACACGCAGGCCAAGAACAGCGGCATGGCCTCCGACTACGATCTCAAGATCGACGGCGGCGTGAAGCCCGGCGATGCGATCAAGAAGGCCATCAAGAAGCTCGTCGATGACGATGCGATCAATGTGAGCTTCAGCCTGAAGCAGCCCATCCCGATCTCCGAATCCCCCAAGGGCACGCTGCGCGTCGACAAGACGCGCGTGGCGCTCGGCGACAAGGTGACTTTCAACGTCGACATCACGCCCGCCACCAAGGACTACCTCGGCCTCGGCAACAACTTCGGCAAGGGCTACAACATCGATTCGATCGAGCTGTGGCGCAAACGCGAGGACGAAGACGAGTTCACGTTCTTCAAGACCGTTCCGGCCATCGCATCCGGCGATTCCACCGCCTTCATGTACCAGTGGACACCCGAAGGCACCGACGCCGGCAAGCACAAGTTCGCCGCGTTCGTGAACACCAAGTTCCCCGTGCCGCATCTGGAGATCGAGCAGGACTCCGTCAAGGACGTGGAGGTGAGCTGCTTCACGCCTCGTACCGGCGCGACGCGCGCGCTGGCGAAGCTGGCGCTCGGCAGCTCGAACGTGTGCGCCGACGAATGGATCGGCACGTCCACGCACCTCATCGACCATGGCGAAAGCATGACCACCGGCACCCTCACGTGGAGGCGCGACCCCACGTTCGATGGTCCCAGCACCATGGTGCGATACACGGCGGAAGGCACTTTCGAATGGCATCACCTGATCTTCGAGGAGGCCGGCTGCACCGTGTCACCGACCCAATTCACGATCGGGCCTCCCAGTGAAGCGGACGACAACGCGTTGTACGTGGACTACGCGTTCACACCGGCGAAGTTCTCCGGCAACGGCCTGCACGCGACCACGCTCACCATCAGCTGTCCGGGTGACGAACCGTTCAGCACGCCCGCGAGCCTTTCCTGGTTCGGCGGCGTCGGCGAGGTCAGCGACGATGGGTTGACCATCAAGGGCAGCACGTCGGTTCCGGGCGGCAGCTCCTCGTATCTGTTTCAGCGGCCTTGAGGCGCACGGCATCGGCCTCGTCGCTCCCGGTAGCAGCGAGGCCTACACCGCTGCACGGCAATCTCCGATCACCGCGCGGGGACGCTGCCACCAGGATAGGCGCTGGAGGTGCACCATGCCCAAACCCAATCCCGTTGATCTCGATGCATTGCTCGACGACTCGGGCAATGAGATCCCCAAGGGGCGCGACATCCGCTCGCTCGGGCCCAGCGACAGCTCCGACACGGGCGCCGACATGGTCGGTGTCGCTGGAACCGACAGCACCACGGACCGACACGGCACGGGTGAGCGCGCCAGCGTGGAGAATGAAATCGGCGCGGACACCGACCTCGACATTTCCGCCGATGGAATCGTGGAAGCCGAAGACGCAGGTCTCGGCGGCGGGCTCGACCAGGCCGAGGAAGCGCAGATCGGAGTCACCGACGAACAGATCGAGCAGGCAGTGCGCGCTCGCCTCGGGCTCGAGCGCTAGACGCGCCTCGAGGGCCGGGTGCGGCGCGCGTGCAGCCACATGCCCAGCGCCACGCAGCACCAGGCGAAGAACAACCCCGACATGCTGCCGACGGCCGCGCAGAACAATTGCACGTCGTAGCGTGCGTGCGCGTAGGGAAGCCATTGCAGCAATCCCGCGAGCACGGCGGTCACCAGCAGGAATCCGTTCGCGCCCGCGCGCGCCCGATCGCTGATGTGGTAGGGGCGGATCAGCGACCGCGCCGGCTGGCGGTGCAGATGCCGCATCCAGAGCGCGAGGATCGCGAGACCCACGAGCGAGCTCAGGAAGTGCAGCAGGTGGTAGATAGGCAGCCAGCTCATGCCCGGTGTCGGCGCCAGCAGCGCCGGGAATGCGTCGGTGACGGCGGTCCCGCGATGCGTGAATGAATCCCACAGCAGGTGAGTCGCCGCGCCGAGGACGATGGCGACCGAGGCGCGCAGCATGAGCGAGGACGTGATCGCTTCCGTATGCGCGAAACGGGTATGCCAGCGATCCGACAGCAGCGTGATGGTCGCCTTCTCGAGGAACGCGACATAGAAGAGCCAGACGAGAAATCCCGCGGGCCAGGCGAAGAGCCACAGTCCAAGGAAGCTGTGGGTGAGCGCGCGGCTGGCCTGGTACGAGAAGATGTAGCCGAAATCAGGCGCCATGCTGCCGATCATGAGGGCCGTGAGCGGCAGATGGTGCCTGCTCCAGCGGTGCAGCGGCAGGACCGCGGCCGCGTGAGAGATGGTGAAGGGCATCGGGCCGATCCTGACGAGTTCCGCGAGCGCTGGCTATCGGACAGCCAGCGCCCGACCACGGCCCCGGAGCCTAGCAGTAGGCGCCGCGCGCGATGTCGGCGGCCGTCGGCCGCGCATGCATCGCTTCCCGATTCGCCGCCAGCGGCCTTGCCGGCCGGCCCGCCGACGCACGCAGCGGCCGCATCAGCCAGCGATCGTTGTGCGCGTGGCCGGTGCGCCCGAGCGGCGCTTCGAGTTCGCGAAAGCCGTGACGTTCATAGAAGCCCAGCGCGTCCCTCATGGGGGAGATCGTTTCCAGGTAGCAGCGCACGTAGAGGAATTGCCGCGCCGCTTTCAGGCAATCCTCGAGCAACTCGCCGCCGATGCCGCGCCCACGCGCATCGCGCCGCAGGTACATGCGCTGCAGCTCGCAGGTGAGCGGATCCGCGCCATTCAGCGGCGCAATGCCCGCACCGCCCAGGATCTCGCCGCCGGCCACCGCCACGAAGTACAGCGAACGCTGCTTCTGGTAGGTGGTGTACAGCGCGCGATCCGCGGGCTCGAGCAGGTCCGGGACCCGCCCGGCCATGCCGTACTCGGCACGCGCGTCCGCGATGATGGCGAGTAGCGCCGGCACGTCGGCCAGGTCGAGCAGTCGTATGAGAGGTCTGTCGTCTGTCATGTTCGCGTCCTTGGGCATCTCCCCGGCGAACGCGAACAAAAAAACGCCTCCGCTAGGGAGGCCGTCTTGGTTGAGTCGTCAGTTCAGTTTCCTGCGCTCAATCGCCCGCCTCCACGTTGAGTGGGGAGTACGAGTAATAAAAGTAGAAGTGATTGAGCACGAAACGAAGGTACGGATGGGCCTGGGGAATGTCAACGTGTTTTGGGTGGTGGCTGAGCGCAAAATGCGCTGCATGAACTGCTTCGGTAGAAGGTGCCTGCTCGTCGCGGCCATGTGCCTTGGCAGTCTGGCAGTGGCCCATGACATCGACTTCCGTGCGTCACCGAGCGATGCGCGGCGCGCCGAAGTCGCCAAGATGGTCTCCACCGGCCGGCGCGCGGTGGAGAAGTTCTTCCATGCGCGCTTCCCGGACGTGATCCACGTGACGGTCGCGGCCAGCCGCGCGGAATTCAACCAGGCTTTCCCGCCGACCTGGGGAATGAATCAGACCGAATGCTGGATGGTGGGTGTCGGCGTCGCGGACTTCCTCGTGCTGCTCTCGCCCTCCGCCTGGTCGCGCGAAGCCTGCGATCACGATCCCCGCGATGCGCAGGAAATACGACGCATCGTGACGCACGAGCTCGTGCACGTCTTTCACGGCCAGCACAACCCGACCCGCGACTTCACGGGCGCCGATGAAATCGGCTGGTTCGTCGAGGGACTCGCCGTCCTCGCCTCCGGGCAGCTCGATGCAGAGCGGATGGCGAGGACGGTCGACGCAGCCCGGGCGGGTGACTTGCCCAAGACGTTGGGCGAAACCTGGTCAGGACCGAACCGCTACGGGCGCGCCGGTTCCGTCGTGAAGTATCTGGACGAGAAATACGGTCGCGCGATGCTGATCTCTCTGCTGCCCGTCACGAAGCAGGCGGATTTGCTGACGCGGCTGGGCGTGAGCGAGGCACGGCTGCTGCAGGAATGGAAAGCGTGGCTGTCGGCCGATCGAGCAGCCAGATGAATGAATCGTGCGCTCAGTTGCAACTAGCTCGATGACGGCATCGAGATGTGCTCGTGTGTCACCAGCCACTCGCCATCACGCCGCTCGAAGCAGGTCGTGCCCCGCACCCAGTAGCCGGTGACATGTCCGGGCTTCGCGCCGACCACCAGGGCAAGGTAGTGGCAGAACGCCGAATGCTCGCCGGGCACCACGCGCAGATCCGTGAACTCGAAGCCGAGCGGCCCGTCGAACAGCGCGAACCATGCTTCGAAGTTCTTCCGGTACGCCTCGGCGCCGCGCGTGTTGAGTGGCGGGCGCACGTCGAATACCACGACGTCGCGTGCGTAGAACGTCATGAGGCGATCGACGTCCTTGTCGCGGATCGCCTGCGCGAGCTCTTCGATGCGCCGGCGCAGTTTGTCCTCGACGGAAGACGCGGCCTGTCCATCCGGCGTCATGCGCAGGATGCGTTGCTCGGAGCGGGCGCCTTCGCCAGCCGCGCGCTCCTCGTGCTCGCCTCCGGGATTCATGCGCGGAACCCTAGCCGGGCGGCAGCTCAGGACGCTGTCAGCGCGCGGGCGGGAGCGCCGTCAGCGACCGGAGACGAGCTGACCTCCCATCGCGCTCCTCTCAAAGAAAACCCGGTCCGTCCCGCTTCAGCATCCCATTCACCTCGAGCCACAACATGACTTGCGGGACCCATCCGGTGCTGGTCCT
>DASTRL010000205.1:0-15749 GCA_035761265.1 Steroidobacteraceae bacterium | reverse complement strand
CATCATGAACAGCACGACACTGGCTTCCAGCATCACCAACGCCGTCATCGCGCCGGCGGACGAGCGGCGACGTCTCGCCGACCGGATCTTCTCCATCGCCGTCGCCGTCAACGCCGCGCTCACGCTTTTCTGCCAGATCGCGATGTTCTCCGGCTTCGGCACGCGGATCGCCGGCGACTTCCGCTTCGATGCCCGCACCGTCGCGACACTGTTCTTCGTGTTCCTGTTCTTCAACGTGTTCTGGGCGCTGGTCTGGTTCGGCGTGAAGAACCTGCTGCTGAGGTACTTCGTCGGCATGAGCCATGAAGATCGGCGGGTGGTGTTCTCCTCGCGCATGTCGCAGCCTTTCGAGCTCAACGGGCTGCTGCGCAAATATTCCGAGCGGCGGATCCGCATCGTGGACATGATCGGCCGGCGCGGTCGCTTCATCACCCTCGCGGGGGCGATGTGCTTCATCTTCTATGCACAGCTCGCGGCGGGAAAGAGCGAGAACTTCGCCACCGCCTTCACCTCGCAATCGCTGTTCGACCAGGTCATCACGAACTGGGTATTCCTCGCCTGCTTCTACGTGAATGGATTCATCGGCGCGACGATGTACGGCGCCCAGACGCGGATCATGGACGGCACCCTGGCGCGCGCGAACTGCATGGCGATCGTCACGCTCTGGGCGCTGTTCAAGTTCGCGCTGATCCCGATCGGCGCCGAGCTCGCGACGCTCTACCCCCGCGAGCAGTTCGCGCTGCTGTTCGCGCTCATCTGGGTCACGTACATCGTGGTCGACACCTTTTCGGAAGTCGGCGGGTCGCTGTACGGCACCATGAAAATCCGGGTGCGCGGCGTCGGCGACGTGAACCGCAAGTCCTTCGCGGGCACCGCGACGGGCCTCGTCGCCGGGCTCGCCTTCAGTGTCGGCATCGTCATGTTCAACGGACTGTCTGGCGCATACCTCGCGCTCGCCGTGACGGTGGCGCTTTCCAGCACGGTGCTCGAGCTGTTCTCGCCGCGCGGCACCGACGACTTCACGATGGCCACCGGCAATGCGCTCATCTGCTGGGCGTTCGGGGTGTGGATATTCGGTTAGCGTCGCCCGCGACAACCGCCTGCCACTCACCCCCGGACAGACTTCGTCGCTCGACGACAGTTGCCGTCCAGGGCACGTCAATCGCCGAGCGCGAAGGTCACCAGCTTGTTGTCGATGCGCGAAACCGGGCTGTCGTGTCCGCCGGCCATGATGGCCACCATCTGGCGACCATCGGGCAATGTGTAGATCAGCGGCGTGGCGCGCGCGCTGGTCGGCAACTCGCCCTTCCACAATTCACGGCCGTCGCGCGTATCGAAGGCGCGCAAGTACCTGTCGAAGGCTGCACCGATGAAGACGACGCCGGTGTTGGTGGTCGCGGAACCGCCCAGGTTCGGCGGAGTCAGCGGCATGGGCAAACTACTCGCCTTGAACTGGTCGCGCAGGTCGCCGAAGGGAACATGCCAGGCGAGTTCGCCCGTGTCGGCATGAATGGCGACGAGCTCGCCCCAGGGCGGCGCGATGCACGGCACGCCGCCGGGGGAGAGAAAGAATTCGCGCGACATGGCATAGGGGGCGTCGCGTTGGGCGGTGGTCTCGCGTTTCGGAAACGCGCGCCGTGCGTCGGCGAGCCGATCCTGCGGAATCAGCCGGATGATCGCAGGCAGGCGATTGACCGGCGCGATCAGCAATCGCCGTGTGGAATCCCACGCGACGCCACCCCAGTGCAGGCCGCCGATGTTGCCGGGCACGACCAGGGTGCCGCCGATCGAGGGCGGCGTGAAAATGCCTTCGTTGCGCAGCGTCTGGAAGATCTCCCGGCACGCGGCCAGATCCTCCGGCGTCGCACCCCAGAGATCCTTTTCATCGATCTGCTGCGGCACCAGGCTTGCGGGTCTCGCCGGGAATGGCTGTGTCGGCGATGACTGCTCGCCAGGGACGTCGCTCTTCGGCACGGCGCGCTCTTCTATTGGAAAGAGTGGTTTGCCGGTGAGGCGCTGGAACAGAAACAGGTGGCCCGTCTTGGAACCCACGGCGACCGCGGGACCGTTCGCCGAAGGCCATAACAAGGGCGGTGAGGCCACGTCGTAGTCCCACAGATCGTGATGCACGGTCTGAAAGCTCCAGCGCACCTGACCGGTCGCCGCTTCGAGGGCGACGATGGAGTTCGAGTAGCCATTGTTGCCTGGCCTGAGTCCGCCGAAGTAGTCAGGACTGGGACTGCCGGTCGGCAGGAATGCGAGCCCATTCGCGGCATCGACCACGATGCGCGACCAGGTATTCGCACCGCCTTCCGGCGCATCTTCCGGCAATGGATGGAAGGTCCACACGAGCTTGCCCGTCACGGCATCGAAGGCGCGCACCTCGCCGGAGGCCATCTGCACGCGGCTGTTGTCGGCGACACTCGATCCGACCACCACGAGATTGCGCCACACGGCGGGAGCCGAAGTGACGCCATACTCCCCGGGCCACTGTGGCGAATGCCGCAGGCCGGCTTTCAGGTCGATTTCGCCGTGGGTACCAAAGCGCGCACAGCGGGCGCCATCGCGTGCCCGCAGGCAGACCAGCCGCGCATCGATGGTGCCCACGTACAGGCGCCCACCGTGCAGTGTCGGACCGCGATTGGCGGGGTCGCTGTAGTCGACGTCGGTGCGCACACCCAGCTGCACGCGCCAGAGTTCCGCCCCGGTGGCGGCGTTCAGCGCCGCCACGGTGCCGAGCGGCGTCGAAACATACAACCGGCCGTTGGCGTAGGCCGGCGTCGCCTCGAAGGCCGGCGGCTTGTTGCCGCCCAATCGCGCAACCGGATCGCGCGTGTCGTACGTCCAGGCCAAGGCCAGTTTCGACACATTGTCCGGCGTCAGGGAATGCGGCCGAGGAGCAGCCGCGGCGAGCAGCGGCACGGCAATCAACAGGCTGAACAGAGTTTTCATGGGTCGACCATGATCGTTTTGGCCCACCGCTTCCACCCCGCGGGGACCAGTCGAATACGCACGGTGACGAGCGGCGAATGCCGGTGACCAACGTTGACTAGAATGCCACCTTCCATGGCCTCCCCTTCGCGACTCGAACGCTATCTGCGCCACCGGCATCGCTGGGAGGCGGCCATGTGGGCATGCGGACTGCTGCTGAGCGCCGTCGCCGGCAGCTCCGTGGCATGGATGGAGCTGCAGCGCGATGCCGCGGATCGCCACCAGTGGTGGGAGCCCGTGAGCTGGGAGTTCTCGAGCGCGCTCATGCTGCTGGCGTTGGTCTGGCCGCTGGTGGTGTTCGAGCGCCGCTACCCGTTGTCCGTCGACACCTGGCGGCGAACCCTGCCCTGGCATCTGCTGGGCGTGGTGGTGTTCTCGCTGACCCACGTGCTCGGCATGGTCGCGCTGCGACACCTCGCTTATGCATTGGCCGGTTCGCACTACGATTTCGGCCACTGGCCGCGCGAGTTGCTGTACGAATTCCTCAAGGACTGGAAGACCTACTTGGTCTTCCTGTTGATCATCCGCTTCTATCGCCTGCTGCTGCTGCGGCTGCAGGGCGAGGCACGCTTGCTGACCGCGCCGGATACCGGCGCGCCGGTGGAGGCGATCGAAAAGCCGGAGCGTTTCCTGGTACGCAAGCTGGGCACCGAGTTTCTCGTCCCCGCGCGCGACATCGAGTGGCTGGAGGCCGCCGAGAACTACGTGAACCTGCACGTTCGCGGGCGCGTGTATCCGCTGCGGTCGACGATGGCGGCAATCCAGGAGCGGCTCGATCCGCAGCAGTTCGTGCGCGTGCACCGCAGCTACATCGTCAACCTCGGATACCTCGAGCAGATCGAACCGCTGGAGACCGGCGACGCCCGGCTGGTGCTGAAGAACGGTGGGCGAATCCCCTGCAGCCGCCGCTATCGTGCGGCGCTGCGCGGTGCGACCTGATGATCTCGGCTGTTGCAGTTGCGAGCAGCGGGAAAACCTTTCAGGGCAATGCGGCCGGGGATAAGCTGCTGCCCGGCCTCGTCTGCCGCAAGGTCCACAGAAGGAGCGGGCATGCAACTCGACGTCAATGGCAAACGCCTGGAAGTATCCGCGACCGAAGACACCCCGCTGCTGTGGGTGCTGCGCGATCATCTCGGACTCACCGGCACCAAGTTCGGCTGCGGCATGGCGTTGTGTGGCGCCTGCACCGTGCACGTCGACGGTGAAGCGGTGCGCGCCTGTGTCACGCCGATCTCGGGCCTGGCGGGCAAGAAGATCGTGACGATCGAAGGCGTCAGCGCCACCCGGCAAGGGCAGGCGCTGCAGGATGCCTGGGTGAATCTCGACGTGCCGCAATGCGGTTATTGCCAGGCTGGTCAGATCATGTCGGCCGCCGCATTGCTCGACGACAACCCGAAACCCAGCGACGCCGACATCGACAGCGCCATGGCCGGCAATCTCTGCCGCTGCGGCACGTACACGCGCATCCGCGCCGCCATCAAGCAGGCGGCGGGCAGCCTGGAGAAGAAATCATGAGCTCGTTGCCGCGCGAAATTCTCGACAGCGTCGATGGCATGCGCCTCGACCGGCGCCAGTTCCTCGGCGGACTGGGCGGCCTGGTGCTGATCGCCTCGGCGTCCCGCGTGGTCAAGGCCGAGGATGCGCCAAAGTACGGCGCCGAGGGCATGCCGCATGGCACGGTCGACGACCCGCTCACCTTCGTGGCCATCGGCGAGGACGGCATCGTCACGGTCATCGTGCATCGCTCGGAGATGGGCCAGGGCGTGCGCAGCGGCCTGCCGCTGATCATCGCCGATGAGCTCGAGGCGGACTGGAACCGCGTGCGGGTGCGGCAGGCGCCAGGCGATGAGCCGCGGTACGGCAACCAGAACACCGACGGATCGCGCAGCGTGCGCCACTTCTTCGACCCGATGCGCCGCTGCGGCGCCGCGGCCCGCTCGATGCTCGAAGCGGCGGCCGCGGCCGCGTGGAACGTACCGGTGGATTCGGTGCGCGCGCTGAATCATGAAGTCGTGCACGCCGCGAGCGGACGCAAGCTCGGCTATGGCGCGCTCGCCAGGGCGGCGGCGAAACTGCCAGTGCCCGCGCGCGACACGCTCAAGCTCAAGGATCCCAAGCAGTTCCGCTACATCGGCAAGGAAGGCCAGCATCTGCTCGATGGCCCGGACATCGCGCACGGACGGGCGACTTATGGAATCGACGTGCGACTCGACGGCATGTTGTACGCCGTCGTCGCACGCTCGCCGGTGTTCGGCGGCAAGCTGGCGAAGTTCGATGCCGCCGAGGCGCTGAAGATTCCGGGCGTGGTGAAAGTCGTCGAGATTCCGGGCACTTCGATACCGGCCGCGTTCCAGCCGCTGAGCGGCGTGGCGGTGATTGCGCGCGATACCTGGACGGCGATCAAGGCGCGCCAGGCGTTGAAAATCGAATGGAACGACGGCGAGCACGGCAGCTACGACTCCGCCGCCTATCGTGCCCAGCTCGAGCAGGCCGCACGCAAGCCCGGCAACGTCATCCGCCAGACCGGCGACGTGGACGCGGCGCTCGCCAGGGCCGCGCGCAAGGTCGCGGCCGAGTACTATCTACCGCACATCGCGCACGCCACGATGGAACCGCCCAACGCCACCGCGCGCATCGTGAACGGCCTGTGCGAGGTCTGGGCGCCCACGCAGGCGCCGCAGGGCGTGCGCGAGGATGTGGCCAAGCGTCTCGGCCTGCAGCTGGAGAAGGTCACCGTGCACGTGACGCTGCTGGGCGGAGGCTTCGGCCGCAAGTCCAAGGGCGATTTCGCGCTGGAGGCCGCGGTGCTCTCGCAGCAGATGAACGGCCAGCCCGTGCAGGTGGTGTGGACACGCGAAGACGACCTGCACCACGACTTCTTCCACACGGTGTCGGTGGAGCACCTCGAGGCGGGGCTCGACGCACAGGGCAAGACCATCGCGTGGCTGCATCGCAGCGCCGCGCCCACGATCATTTCGACCTTCGCGCCGGACCCGAAACACCAGGCCCCGTTCGAGCAGGGAATGGGGCTCCTCAACGTACCGTTCCAGGTGCCGAACCTGCGCATCGAGAATCCGGAAGCCGCCGCGCACACCCGCATCGGCTGGTTCCGCTCGGTGTCCAACATCCCGCACGCCTTCGCCACGCAGTGCTTCATCGCCGAGCTCGCCGCCGCGGCGGGGCGCGATCACCGCGATTTCCTGCTCGACCTCATCGGGCCCGCGCGGCGCATCGACCCAACCACTCTCAATGACACCTGGAACTACGGTGAGTCACCGCAGCGTTACCCGTATGACACCGGCCGCCTGCGCCGCGTGATCGAGACCGCCACGCGCGAGGCCGGATGGGGACGCGCGTTGCCCCAGGGAGATGGCAAGCGCCGCGGCCGCGGTCTTGCGGCGCACTACAGCTTCGTCAGCTACTCGGCCGCCGTCGTGGAAGTCGAGCTCGGCCCGAAGGGTGAGCTCACGATCCCGCGCGTGGACATCGCTTTCGACTGCGGACCGGTGGTCTATCCAGACCGCGTCCGCTCGCAGCTCGAGGGCGCCATCATCATGGGCGTGAGCCTCGCGCTGTCCGGCGAGATCACGTTCCAGAAGGGCCGCGCGCAGCAGGACAATTTCCACACCTATCCACTGACGCGCATCAACGAGGCGCCGCGAGAAGTCCGCGTGCACCTGCTGCCCGCCACGGACTGGTCGATGCCGCTCGGCGGCGTGGGTGAACCCGGTTTGCCGCCGGTGGCGCCGGCGCTGTGCAATGCCATCTTCAGCGCCACCGGCAAACGCATCCGGCAGCTACCGGCCGGAAATCAGCTGAACGCCCGGTCGTAGCGAGCACCTCCTCTCCATAATCGTACCGCCCAAGGGCAAGTCTGAATTGTCTTTGGCAGCCTGAACCTATGCATCACGGGAAACCCGGCACGCACATGAAGCTCGACGCCCGCTCGATGCTGCCCCGCACGTAACGCGCGACCGAAGGATACGGGCACAACGGTCGCGTGCGATCCGCTGCCCAGTCCGACGGCACTTCCGGATTCACGCCGCCGGGATTTCCGGGCCCGCGCGCACTGGCGATGATCCTGTCCGGGTCGCGACCGCGTTCCACCCAGTTCACGAGCGGCGTGATGAAGTCCGCCTGGTCGGTGGCGGGACCGCCGGCGCAGTGATTCATGCCGGGCACCGGAAACACACGGACGAACTCCTGGGCGCGGCCACGGCTCTCGCGATTGACGCCGCGCCACCAGCGCTTCGTGTCGTCGATCGAGAAGATCGGATCGGAGACGCCCTGATAGACCAGCACCTTCGCGCCACGCCGGCGCAGGTCCGAAAGATCGGTCGCATCGGGCGGCGTCATGAACTGCATGGCCGATTCGGTGAACGTGGCGTCGGTCGCAAACAACTGTGCCAGCGCGGTATCGATGTCGAGATTCAGGGCGAAGCCCGGGCCATTGGTCAACGCATCGGTTGTCGGCGGCACTTTGAAGATGACGCCGACGGCGCCGGAGTCGAGCACCAGCGGCGCGACGAACTCCCAGAATGGGATGCCGGCGCCGGCGATGCCGGGATCATAGGGAAAGCTCGCGTAGAAGGGCCCGTTGCTCGACCTCGCGCCCTGGAAGATGGGCCCGATCGCGAGCTTCTGCGCCTGTGACAGACAACTGCCGTCGCGGTCGCCACTGCAGGTGGGCACGTCGCGCTTCAGGTCGAAAACCCTCTGGCAAAGGCGCGTGTCCTGCACGAGGCCGTCGCGCACGCCGTCGAGCCGGTCGCAGCGCTGCAGCACGGCGGCGGCCAGCGTGCGCCGCTCGGCCGCGGTGAATGCGGTTTCCAACCCCGCGGGAGTCGCCGGGTTGCCGGTGGCGACAGTCGCGTAGCGCTGCGCGCCCCAGATGTTCGCCAGCGCCGCGAGCGGCAGATTGAAACCCGGCGCACCGGCGAGAAAGCCGTCGTATTGATCCGCGTAGCGCGCCGCCGCGACCAGAACGTGCCGGCCGCCGTTCGAGCAGCCCCCGATGTAGGAGCGGTCCGGCCGCTTTCCGTAGGCGACGTTGATCGCCGCCTTCGCCATGGGCGTGAGCGCGCCCACCGCCTGATATCCATAGTCGAGGCGCGCCTGCGGATCGAAGCCGAAAGTGGGTCCGTAAGAGGCCGGATGCCCGGCGTCCGAGCTCAGGACTGCGAAGCCTTGCGACAACGCGTTGGTCAGTGGCCCACCGCCCAGATCGCCGGTCGCGGGAACCACGCTGCCATCGATGCCGCCATTGCCCTGGTACCAGAAGCGCCCATTCCAATCGATCGGCAGGCGCAGCTCGAAGCCGATCGAATACGGCCGGCCATCAATTCCGACGCGATCGTTCATGCGTCCGGTCACGCGACAGTGCTCGCGCACCGGCTGACCCGCCACTTGCAGCGCCCCGGCGGCGATCGTGGTGGAGCCGGTGATCACCGTATCCGGCAATCCGGCGAGTTGCGCCTGCAGTGCCTCGCAGCTTCCGATCAATGTCGCCGGTCGCGCTGGTGAGAGTTGCGGCGGCTGATGTGGCCCGCCATGGGCCGATGCGATGGCCGGCGCCACCGTGCAGATCAGCGCGGCCAGGCCGCCGAGATGTCGTGGTGAAGTCTGGGTGGGGGTTCTCATCTGTCCTCCGGGATGGTCGGTGATGGAACGGGAACGGCGGGCGTCGTGCTTCGACGCCTCACCCGGGTGATCGTCAGTAGTACATACTAATTGTGGCCCGGCCGCGCAAGTAGCGTTCAGGAGAAAAGAAACTCGACCGAGCCGTCATGCGATATGGTCTGGCACTGTTCCTGAAGGCGATGCATCGACCCTGAATCCGATGAGGTGGTCATGAGCAAGCCGAACTTCCTGAATCGGCGCGAGTTCCTCGCGCTGTCCGCCGCGGCGACTGGATTGGCGGCATCGAGCCGGCGGCGGCCGAACATCCTGCTGATCGTGGCCGACGACCTCGGCTACAGCGACCTCGGCTGCTACGGCGGCGAGATCGCCACGCCCGTGCTGGACTCGCTGGCGAAGCACGGACTGCGATTCCTGCAGTTCTACACCACGGCGCGCTGCTGTCCCTCGCGGGCGAGCCTTCTCACCGGGCAGTATCCGCACAAGGTGGGCGTCGGCCACCTGGTCACCGATCTCGGACATCCGGGATATCGCGGACGGCTCTCCGAGAATGCCGCGACGCTCGCCGAAGTCCTGAAGCCGGCCGGCTACCGGACCTTCATGTCCGGCAAGTGGCACGTGGGAACGCCCGATCCGACGCAGCATGGCTTCGAGCAATACTTCGGCACGCTCATCAGCGCTCAATCGTTCTGGGATGCTTCGCAGTACCTGCGTCTTCCGCAAGGAAGCCGGATGCGAAGCTACGCGCCCGATGCCTTCTACGGCACCGATGCGTTGACGGATTACGCGCTGGAATTCCTGGCCGATGCCCGCACGACGCCGCAGCAGCCGTGGTTCCTGTATCTCGCGTTCAACTCGCCGCACTTTCCGCTGCAGGCGCGCCCCGCGGACATCGCCAGATATCGCACCCGCTACACCTCGGGATGGGACGTGCTGCGAGCGGAGCGCCTCGCGCGCATGAAACGGCTGCGACTCGTGTCCAAGGCGACCCGCCTGTCGCCGCGCTCGCAGTACACCAATCACGGCGAGACCGTCACCGCCGACAACCCGGCGTGGAGCAGCCTTCCGGAAGACCGCCGCGCGGATCTTGCGATGCGCATGGCGATCTACGCGGCGATGGTCGATCGCATGGACCAGAACATCGGACGCGTGATGGCGGACCTGCGCACGGCGGGCGAGCTCGACGACACACTCATCCTGTTCCTGAGCGACAACGGCGCATGCGCCGAGTGGGACCCGTTCGGCTTCGACGTCAGCTCGAGCGCGAACAACGTGCTGCATCGTGGCGATGACCTCGCGCGCATGGGCAGCCGGGGCACTTATCACAGCGTCGGATCGGGCTGGGCGAATGCGTCGAACACTCCCTGGCGCATGTACAAGCACTACTCGCACGAAGGCGGCATCAGCACTCCCTGCATCGCGCATTGGCCCGCCGGATTCCGGCGCCGTAACGCGATGGAGAGCACACCGGCGCACCTCATCGATCTGATGCCGACGATCGTCGAGGCTGCCGGCGCCGAGTACCCGCAACGCCTGGGAGCGCGGCAGATCCCGCCGATGGCGGGCATCAGCCTGCTGCCCGCGCTGCGCGGAGAAGCCCTGCCCGAGCGCACGCTCTACTTCGAGCACGAAGGCACGCGGGCGGTCCGCGAAGGACGCTACAAGCTGACGGCGCTGCGGGGAGGGCCGTGGAAGCTGTATGACATGGAGCGCGACCGCACCGAGCTCGACGACCTCGCCGGCCAGCAACCGCAACGCGTCGCCTCACTCGCGAAGAAGTGGGATACCTGGGCGGCTGAAAACCAGGTCACGCCCCTGCCGGAAAGTTACCCGGTGCACTACCTGCGTCAGAGCAAGGAATCCTGAGCGCGCAGCGCATGCCCTGGCATCGGATCCAACTACCACGGATGAACGGGAGGTAGAGAGAACCTTCGGGCGTTCGCAGGACACATACCTGTAGTTTTCGAGTACTACAGGGTTGCGGCATAAATGAAGGGAATCCTTTGTGCCTGTTTGCTGATGTCGCTGCACTCGGCCACCCAGGCCTACGAAGCGGATATCCACTACTCGACGACCTATGTGCTCGCCAGGGCGGTCGGGTGGCCGCAGGCCGATGCCCGGACCATCGCCAGCGCGGATCAGGGAGTGGACGAGAACCAGGACACCGTCGCTGCTCTCGAAATGGACACGACGCCAGGGCCGTCCTTTGCCGGGTTCGTCATGAGCTCGCTCCACCAGGCGGACAAGAACCTGAGATTCCACTGCTTCAGCCAGACGCACGGACAGGCAGGCCGCATTCACGACGATGTGCTCGAGGTCATCTCCGGGCACTTCGCCAACGTACCGGATCGTGATGAAGATGCGCGCCGAAATGCCAGGAGACTGATCGCGCTGGGAGTTGCCCTGCACTGCCTGCAGGATGCGTATTCGCACGTGGGTTTCGGCGGCTCGTGCGGCACGTACTCGGGAAGCTGCTATGGGCACACCTATCAGACTTTCCTCGATCAAGTGGTCTTCGGTCTGCTGAAGAAGCACCGCTACAACCCGGATCATCCCGGCGTGTCCGGTCGGTGGCTTTTGACGGCGCTGCAGCAGACGGCCGGCGCATTGGCGGCGCGCCGGCCAAAGGCCACGTCGCGTTCGATTCCGGCCCATGAATTGAGCGCGCTGTTCGACGCCTTGCGCGGCTCGGGGCTCGAACTACCGGACGAAGTGCGCCGCGACTGCAATCGCTACATTGCCGGCAAGTGGCTGTTCGACTTCTTCCATTCCGGCAGCCGCACGCAAAGCGGCGTGGACCCGGTGGAAGTGCTGGCGCCTGAAGTCGCGGGCACCTGCAGGAATGCATCGCTCGCCTCGGCCACCATCGTCAGGATCCCTGATCCGCGTTTTCCACGCTTGAACGCCGATGCTTCACCGCATCTCGTGAGGGCAGATGGAATCTATCAACTGGTACCTGGCGGTGACTTCGAAGCCCCGCCGGGGGTCCACGCCGAAGGCATCGCCGATCTGATCCCCCACTACGACACCCACAAGGTCAAGGTGCAGTTGTCGCACTGGAGCCAGCTGCTGGCATTGCCTCGCATGGTGCAGTTCGCGTTCTCCTCCGCAGACAGCAACCGAAAGGCGAAGTGAATCCGGTCGCTCGATGCGGCTTCAGCCCGCCGGCGAATCGACGCGATGCGCGCCCCGGTTTCTGGTGCGCAGCCTGCGCAGCTTCGGCGGCCGCGAACTGGCGGCCACCGCAGCGTCCGCGTCGGCCTCCCGGCGTCCGCCGCGGGGATCGCCGCGCGGCTGCTTGCGGAAGTGCACGACGCCGTGCTCGTAGTCGATCGCCATTTCGCGCGAACGCGCCAGCACGTCCATGCCGATGAGCAGCGTCGGCTCATCGCGCAGACCCCATAGATCGAAGATGTGGAAGTCGCCGACATAGGCCTTCACGCCGTCGACGACGGTGCGGCCCAGCCACAGGCGCGGCGTCCAGACACTCTGCTCGAGCACGATGGGGCGCCCGAACGTGAAGGCATGATCGCCGTGATACTCGATCGATCGGGCGGCGACGCCGCGCAGCGCATCGCGAAAGCGCCCATTGGCGAGCGAGATGTTGGAGCCGGTGTCGATCAGCACGTTGACGCGCACGCCCACGATCTCGCCCGGCACCATCAGCAGCGAACCGAAGCGCATGCGCGCTGGCACGCTCAACCAGCCCTGCATCGGCAACTGCGCTCCGCTCTCGTAGATCTCCACGCAACGCCGGGTGAAATCGACGTGCAGCAGGCGTCCGGCCATTCCGTCGACGCCTAGCAACCCGTGCTCACCGTCCAGCATGGGGCCGTCGAGCACGGGTGTATCGCCACCCGAGAGGCGCAGTGCGCCGAACGACAGCGACTCGACGTTCACCAGCCTGGCGAGCTCCGCGCCGTCGATCGAATGCACCACGCCTTCCCCCGTATGCGCGAGGCCGAGGCGCGTGGCGAGCGCCTGCGAGAGCACCGAACGATTTGCGCCGGTGTCGATGATGAAGCGGAATGGGCCCTGACCGTTGATGCGGATGAGCGCGACCGCGCGTCCCGCCGTGTCGTTGGTGGTGCTGCCCACGGTGTTCGCCATGCCGGGGGCGAGCGAATCGCAGGCGCCTGCCGGCGCGGCCATCCATGCGGTACCGGGAACTAACAAGGCCAAGGCGACGGCTTCGACAAAGCGTGCCATGAGCCGACTATGCGCTGGCGCGCCAGTGCCCTCAAGCGAAGCGCGACATTTCCCCAATGTGGGCCACGCCGACCATGCGGCGCGGCCGCTTGAGGTCCGGAAACCCCGGTGGGCCTCACGAGGCGAGCACTTTCAGCCAGATCACGCCGTACCGGGGGGCGCGAGCGGCCGCACCGGCTTCGACCGGTGCGGCCTTTCGGTATCACTTACTGGATCTGCACGGTGTGGTCTTCGACCTCACCGTTCGCGAACGTCTCGCAAGCCGAGGTCGGCGCGCCGCCGCGCTTCATCTGCAGGCGCATGCGCGTCTTCAGCCCCGGATTCAAGCTGGCCGGCACGTTGAATCCGTTGTTGGTCGAGGGTCCGAAGGAGCTGAAGTTCGACACCAGCTCTTCGGGCGCGAACGAGCCGTCGCCGTTGAAGTCGATCCAGACGTTCCAGAACTCCGTCTGCGTCGCGCCGTTGGCAAAGAACGGGGTCACGTCGATGCTGTTGAAGCCGCGCGGCAGCGAGATCGGCCAGTCCGCGGTGTAGTCGTGATACCCGCCGTCGTTGCCCGTGGGTCGCGACGTGTTGTTGTTGGTCACGAAGGACTGGATCCACTCGGCCGACGAGCTGGTGCCGCGCGACGCACAGTAGGTGGGCGTGCCGCCCGTCGCGCCGATGTTCACGGTGTAGTCCTCGACCTCGCCGTAGGTGTACGTGCCGCAGGCCGGCGGCGTCACGCCGTAGCTCAGTGCCACGCGCATGCGCGTCGGGCCCGACGCGGTGCCGGCGGGAATCGCGATGGATGTGTTGATGGTCGACGGGCTCATGCCGCTGTAGAGCAGTTCGTTCGCGCCGAACACCTTGTCGCGGTTCAGGTCGATCCACACCGCCCAGCGCTCCGTGTAGGTGCTCGAGCTGAAGCCCGGCACGAGGGTCAGCGGGTTCGAACCCACCGGCCAAGGGAACG
Organism: Steroidobacteraceae bacterium; assembly: GCA_035761265.1. Lineage (GTDB taxonomy): Bacteria > Pseudomonadota > Gammaproteobacteria > Steroidobacterales > Steroidobacteraceae > CADEED01. The sequence goes on along the minus strand of DASTRL010000205.1, from coordinate 1,957 downwards.
TCACGCCCGTGAAGTCCTGGTAGCCGTTGATGTTGGCGCCCGAGTTGTTGACCGTGGTGCCACTGCGCACGCCCGCGATGTACTCGTAGTTGGGATAGTTCGCGCGCAACGAGCAGTAGCTGGCCGGCGCGCTCGCGACGGTGACGTTGATCGTCTGCGAGCCCGTGAGGCCGCCGGCATCGGTGACGCGCGCGACGATCGAATACGAGCCCGGATTCGAGATCGTGGCGCTCGCGGATGCACCGTTCGCGATGATCGTGCTGCCATTCAATAGCCACTGGATGCTCGAGCTCAGGTTGCCCTGTTCGGCGTCGTTCGCCGAAGCCGAGAGCGTGAAGCTCACACCCGCGGAGAGCGAGGCACCGTTCGCGGGCGAGGCGATGCTGACCGTCGGCGCCGTGTTCACTGGCGCCTGCACGCTGATGCTGCGCACCGTGCTGGTCGTGTTGCCCTGCGAGTCGACGACGGTCGCCGTGATCACGTGCGAGCCGATCGACAGGTTGCTGCGGGAAATGTTGCCGCCGGTGCCGAGTGCGCCATTCAGGCTCGACGTCCAGGAGATCGCCGCCGTGAGATTGCCGTCCTCGACATCTGCAGCGGTGGCCAGGAACTGGATGAAGCTGCCCTGCGTGAAACTGGAGTTGTCCGCCGGCGCCGTGATCGAGACGGTGGGCGGCGTGTTCGTATTCGGCAGGATCGCGAGGTTCAGCGTCTTCGTCACCACGTTGCCATCGCTGTCGGTGACGCTCGCGGTGATCACGTGGCTGCCCGCGCTGAGCGAGGACGTCGCAACCGTCGCGCCGGTGCCGAGGTTGCCGTTCAGATTGGAGGACCACTCGATCGAGGCATCGAGGTTGCCGTCCTCCGCGTCGCTCGCCACCGCCGAGAAGGTGAACGCCTCACCCTGGACGAACGAGCTGCCGCTCGAGGGAGCCAGCACATCGAGCGTCGGTGCCGACCCGATGACGGTGCTGTAGTTCACTGTGAGCGTTGCGTTCGAATAGACGGCGATGTTGAAGCCCCAGTCTCCCTCCGCGGAGAGCTGGAACGCGACGCGGTCGAAGCCGGCGTCGCGGCGCTGCTGGACCCAGGATTTCACCTCGATCACGCGCGTCGGAGCCGAGCAGCAGGCCAGCGGCACGATGGGCTGCGTGGCCACCGGGTTGTTCTGCGGGAAATCGGCCAGCGTGAATGGCGCCGAGGTACTGGGAATTCCATGGACGACGAACGTGCCGAAGCCCGAGGAAGTCTCGTTGTTCGGCGGCAGGGTCAGTGTCGCGCTGGTGATCGTGACATTCGGCTGCAGCAGCGCCGGCGGCAGGACGAAGTCGATGTTTGCGCGCTTGTTGCTGTACACGGCCGAAGACGTGATGTACCGGTGCCAGACGACGAAAACCGACGGGTTCGTCGACAGATTGCCGTAGTTGACGTCCGGGTAAGGCGCAGACGGGCTGGTGTTGAACGCGTCCGCCGATTTGGCCAGGTTGAGCGTGACCACGTCGGCCGAGGCCGAGCTCGCGATACCGGCCAACAACAGGAATCCCAGGGCGGCGCGCATGCGCCCGCCCACCCGATAGATAGAAAACATCTGCTCCCTCCGGTCGGCAGTTGGAGACGCGTGCCGTGCGCGGGATCATACACGTGACCCATGGCGAATTCGTGAAGCAGGTCGCTCGGCCTGACTACTTCGCGCCGCGCCGATTCCCTGTGGAGCACAGCATGGCCGGCCGGTTTCCTGCAACTCTCCGACTGTTCTGCCCCCGGAGGCCAAATGATGACACCACGTCCGCGGCCGAAGGCGGTGATCGCGCGAATGGTGGCGCTTTCCCGGGCGTGGCCATACGGGATTGCCGCGTCATCGAGACCTTCACGGCGCGCAATTGGACTTCGTGCCTTTCGAGCCGCCTCACTGCGCGCGCGGCGCGCTCTGCAAACAACGGCGGTAGCGGTTGTCCAC
>DASTRL010000204.1:0-12697 GCA_035761265.1 Steroidobacteraceae bacterium | reverse complement strand
CACTCCCGGCAATCTCGCGCGGATGGTTCGCTAACCTGGCGCTCGGCATCGTGGCCACGGGTTGGCTGCTGCACACGCTGCACGCCACGCCGATGGCGCAGCCGGGCTTCACGAAGACACTGTTCGCGCTGGCGTTCGGTGTCGCCGTCTGGGGCTGGGTGCTCGGCCTCACCGGCGCCGCGCTGCGCTTCCTCGCCAACTACAGCGCCGCGCGCCGCTACATCGCCGATGCCTCGTACTGGATCTACCTGGCGCACCTGCCGGTGGTCGCGGCGCTGCAGGTGTGGGTGGGCCACTGGCCGCTGCATTGGGGCGTGAAGTATCCGCTGATACTCGTGGCGAGCTTCGCGTTGCTGTTCACGAGCTATCACTGGCTGGTGCGGCCGACGTTCATCGGCCAGCTCTTGAACGGCCGCAAGCATCCCCTGCGCCGGCCGAAGCCATCGTCCGTCGCCGCGCAGATTGCCGCGCCGGCCGTGCCGGATGCGCGCGCGCCGGTGGCCGAGCTGCGCTCCATCACCAAGAAGTTTGGCGGCACGGTCGCGCTGTCCGGCGTCGATCTCGAGCTGAAGCCGGGCGAGCTGCTGGCGCTGCTCGGTCCGAATGGCGCCGGCAAGACCACCGCGATTTCCCTGTGGCTCGGACTCGCCGAGCCCGACGCCGGGCAGGTGACCTTGCTCGGGGGATCGCCGCTCGACGTGCAGCGCCGGCGCGGTCTCGGAGTGATGATGCAGGAAGTGGAGATGTACAAGGAGCTCAAGGTGCGCGAGCTGATCGAGCTCGCCTCGAGCTACTACCGCGATCCCTTGCCGCTCGAGGAAACCCTGCGGCGCGCCGGCATCGCGTCGCTGGCCGACAAGCTCTACGGCAAGCTCTCGGGCGGCCAGAAGCGGCAGGCGCAATTTGCCGTCGCCATCTGCGGCCGGCCGCGCGTGTTGTTCCTCGACGAGCCCACGGTGGGCCTCGACGTGCAGGCGCGCGAAACGCTGTGGCTCAACGTGCGCATCCTGCTCGCCGAGGGCTGTTCCATCGTGCTCACCACGCATTACCTGGAAGAAGCCGAGGCATTGGCGTCGCGCGTCGCTGTGCTCGCCAAGGGGCGCGTCATCGCGAGCGGCAGCGTCGATGAGATGCGGGCGCTGGTGGCGCGCCGCCAGATCAGCTGCGAGACGACGCTCGATGCCGAAGCCGTGAAGCAGTGGCCCGGCGTGCTCGAGGCGCGGCGCCGGGGCTCGCGCCTCGAGCTGGTCGCCGTCGATGCGGAAGCCGTGGTGCGCCGCCTGCTGTCCGAGGACCCCGGCCTGCGCCGCCTCGAAGTGCGCGAAGCCGGGCTCAGCGATGCATTCAACGAACTCACGCGGGAGGCCGCATGAACGCACTCACACTGGACCTGTTGACGCCGCGGCGCGCGGCGGGCGCGTATCTCACCGAGATCCGCTTCGAGCTCACGCGCGTGCTGCGCAACCCGGCGCTGGCCCTGCCCATGATGGTGGTGCCCGTGGCGCTGTACCTGCTCTTTGCGGTGCTGATGTTCGGCGATGCCATCAGCAAGGATCCGTCGATCGGGATCTTCTTCTTCGTGGGGTTCGGTGTGCTGGGCGTGACCATGCCGGGCCTGTTCGCCATCAGCGCGTCGCTGGCCATGGAACGCGAGCTGGGCCTCATGAGACTCAAGCGCGCGCAGCCGGCGCCGGCCGGCGGCTGGCTGGTGGCCAAGATCGTCTGCGGCGTGCTCTTCAGCACGCTCGCCTTCCTGCCGATGCTGGCCGCGGCCGTCATCAGCGGCAAACTACCGTTGGCCGCCGCGCAGATCGCGGCGCTGAGCGCCGCGCTGATCGTGGGCACCATTCCCTTCTGCGCGCTCGGCCTGATGGTGGGCGCACTGGTCAAGGGCAGCGCGGCGCCCGGTTACGCCAACCTCATCTATCTACCCGGCTGCTACCTGTCCGGCTCGTTCTTCCCGCTGCCGCAGTCCATGCACTGGCAGACGCCGCTGTGGCCCCAGTTCCACGTCGCCCAGCTCGCCATGCATGCGGCGGGCGTCGAGAAGTTCCAGTTCATGCCGGCGGGCATGGCGGCGGCCACGCTGCTCGGTTTCACCGTGCTGTTCAGCGCGATCGCGCTCTGGCGCCTGGCGCGCACGGGATGACTTGCGGTTGAAACTCGCGGCCGGCCCTGACACTCTGCCCCCTCAACATCGAGGGGCGCGTGCCATGAATGTCTCGAAGCGTCGCGAGTTTCTGCAGGCCGCAGGATTGGCGGGAATGTTTTCCGGGGTTCCGGCCGCGGCGCTGGCGCAGGCGGCATCCACGCCGGGGCTTTCAGGCGCGGGAACGGTGGACGAAGCGAATACCGCGCGCCCGGAAATCACTCCGACGCACCACATCCGGTTTTCCGCCATTGGCCTGGACCATGCGCACATCTATGGCATGACCCGCGCCATCCTGCGCGGCGGCGGCGAGCTGGTCTCCTTCTATTCGGCCGACCCGGCGCAATGCGCGCAATACCGTAAGGAGTTCGGCGACGTGAAGCTCGCCGCCGGCGAGGACGAGATCCTGAATGACAAGTCCGTGCAGCTGGTGCTGGGCGCGCCGATCCCGGACCTGCGTGCTCCGCTCGGCATCCGCGTCATGAAGGCCGGCAAGGACTACCTGGCGGACAAGCCGGGCATCACCTCGCTCGAACAGCTCGCCGAGGTGCGCAAGGCGATCAAGGACACCAGGCGCAAGTTCGCCATCATGTATTCGGAGCGACTCGAAGTGCGTTCCGCCGTGCACGCCGGCGAGCTCGTGAAGCAGGGCGCGATCGGCAAGGTCGTGCAGACCGTGAATCTCGCGCCGCATCGCATGAACATCCCGAGCCGGCCGGCCTGGTTCTTCGACAAGGCGCGCTACGGCGGCATCCTCACGGACATCGGCTCGCACCAGGCGGACCAGTTCGTCTACTACACCGGCAGCCGCAAGGCGCACGTGGTCGCCGCGCAGACCGGCAACTTCAACTTCCCGCAGTACCCGAAGTTCGAGGATTTCGGCGACATGATCATGACGGGCGACGGCGGCACGGGTTACGTGCGCGTCGACTGGTTCACGCCGGACGGGCTCGACACCTGGGGTGATGGCCGCCTGTTCATCCTCGGCACCGAGGGCTATATCGAGCTGCGCAAGTACACCAACGTGGCGGTGGCCAAGGGCGGCAATCACCTGTTCATCGTCGACCGGAAATCGGCCCGGTACATCGACTGCAACAAGGTGCCCCTGCCCTTCGGGCCGCAGTTCGTCCGCGACGTCGTCGAGCGCACGGACATCGCGCAGGATCCGGAGCAGGCATTGCTGGCCACCGAGCTGGTGCTCGAGGCGCAGAAGATGGCGACACGACCGATCGGCGCCTGAAAAAAATCACGAGGGGGAAATCATGAAGGCAATTCGCGCGACGCTGCTCGCGGCCCTGGTCATTGGCGTCCCGGCATTCGCCGACGAATCCGCCGGACCGCTGTACGTGCCGTACAAGCGCTTCGGGATCTACGCGCTGGGAGAAACCGCGGGCTGGCACGTCACACTGCCCTGGGGTTCGCATGCGGCGACTTACGTGATCCGCGAGAACAATCTCACGGAGATCGGCCGCGGCAGGATCCTGCCCGGCAAGCCCACGAACATCGAGGCCAGGCTCGATCGGCCCGGCATGGTGTACGTCGAAGTCACCGAGGAAGCTCCGGGCGCGAAACCCAAAGCGCTGGGCGCGGCCGTGGCGCCCGAGAAGATCCAGCCCTCGATTCCCGCGCCCGCGGACTTCGACGCGTTCTGGAAAACCAAGATCGCGACGCTGCGCAAAGTGCCGATGAATGCCTCGCTCACCGAGAAACCGAGCGAACGAGACGGGGTCGATTTCGGCATCCTCGAGATGGATCACCTCGACGGCAGACACGTCTGGGGCCAGGTCGCCAAGCCACACGACCCGACGCACAAGAAAAAGTATCCAGGCCTCGTGATCCTGCAATGGGCGAGCCCGCCCTACCCGCTGCAGAAGCCCTGGGTCACCGACCGCGCCGCCGAGGGCTGGCTGGCCGTGAACATCGAGCCGCACGATGTGATGCCGGATCAGCCCCAGTCCTACTACGACGCGTTGCCCGCGGAGCTCAAGGCCTACAACACCATCGAGACCCGCAATCGGGACAAGAATTACTTCCTTTATATGTACCTGGCCGACATCCGCGCCGTGGACTACCTCGCCAGCCGACCGGACTGGGACGGCAAGACGCTGGTGGTCATGGGCACCAGCATGGGTGGCCAACAGAGTCTGTGCACCGCGGGACTGCATCCCAGGGTCACCGCCATGCTGGTCAACGTGCCCGCCGGCGCGGATGCGAACGGCACCGCGCATGGCCGCAAGATCGGCTATCCCTTCTGGGACGTGAACGATCCGAAGGTGCTCGAGACCGCGCAGTACTTCGACACCGTCAACTGCGCCGCGCGCATCAAGGTGCCCTCGCTGGTCGCCATGGGATTCATCGACACGGTGACGCCGCCGGTCGGCATCTGGGCGGCATTCAATCAGATCCAGGGCCCCAGGCAGGCCGCGCCGATGATCGAGTCACCTCACAACCACCTGGCGACGCCCGAGCAATCCATGCCGTGGACGCGCAGCTCCACGCACTGGCTCGGGGCGCTGGTCAGCGGCAGGCCGCCGATCGAACCTGCCGACCAGCCCTTGCCGCGCACCGATGCCAACTCGCAGCTCGCGCACGAGCAGCTGCTGGCCAAGCGCAAGGCGGGCCGCATCGACGTGTACTTCGAGGGCGATTCGATCACGCGCCGCTGGGGCGCGAGCGATGAGCAATACCAGGACCTGTTCGCGAACTGGAATGCGAATTTCAAAGGCTGGAACGCGGGGAATTTCGGCTGGGGCGGCGACAAGACGCAGAACATGCTCTGGCGCCTGCGCAACGGCGAACTGGACGGCGTGAATCCCAGGGTGATCGTGCTCATGGCCGGCACCAACAACATCGGCAATGCGACGCCGCTCGGCGATGCCGGGCGGCGCGCCGACGAGGTGGCCCGCGGCGTCGCCGCCGTGGTGCGCGAGCTGCGCAAGCGCGCACCGCGCGCCACGGTGATCATCACCGGCATCACGCCGCGCGACGACAACCCCGACGTCATGCCCATCGTCGACGCGGCGAACCAGCAGATCGCCACGCTCGCCGATGGAAAGTCGATTCGTTACATAAACATCAACGCGCAGCTGGCCTCCGCGGATGGTCGCCTGCGCGAGGGAATGTCGCCCGATGGACTGCACCTGAGGCCGAAGGCGTACCAGGTGTGGGCCGATGCGCTCAAGCCCATCCTCACCGAAATCCTGGGACCGCCGGCCGCGGAGGATCACGCACCGCCACCCACGGGAGACCCGAGCGCCGTTCGCCGTCAGTCGAATCCGTGACGCCTGTCCGCCAACCGGCAGGTGGCCGAAAAACCGGTCGACCGCCCCGGGTGAACAGCGCAAGATAGGCCAAGGGAGAGAAAGAACGGAGGTCCCGGGTTGCCGCCCGCGTTCGCCACTGCGCACAAAGACGCAGCGCTCGCCATCCAGCGGGCGGCGGTATTGTTTTGGACTTCGCTACGCACCACTCATCGGGACATCGGCAGGACGATGGGGATTTCCGTCGCGCTGCACGTGGCACTGCTGCTCGCGTTTGGCAGCGCGATGTACAGCGATGGAGAGGACGATCGCGACGTCCCGGAGCTGTCCGTGCAACTCGTGACCCATGCCGGGCCGAACAGCGAGGAATTCACCGAAGCCGCACTGCCCGAGCCGGCGCCGGAACCCCAGGATGAAGTGATCGAAGATCCCGGGACATCGCCGCAGACGCTGGATGCGCCGCGAGCGGCGAATACCGAGCCCGCGGTCGCAGCGCCGGCGGCAGAGGATCTCGCGCCGCTCGTACCCGAGGAGGAAATGACGCCGGTGGCGGGACCCGTGCTGACCACGAGCGGTGAATCCTCCACCAGGGTGGCCTCGATCACGGAGTCCGCGCCTCCCGAGGCGCCCCAGGAAAAGGTGCCCGAGAAAGAGCAGGTCATGCTCACCAAGAGCGTGCAGAAGCTCGCGCAGAAACTGCTGGACGCCGACATGACCCACACCGAGCTCACCTGGCAGCAGGACGGCCGCCAGTACTCGGCGCGCGTCATGCGCCAGCCCGCGCCGGACAGCACCGGGCTCGAGCAGGTCATCGCCGAAGTGGTGACCGACAAGGACGGCAAACGCATGAAGACGCACATGTCGCTCAAGCGGCTGGCGTTCTCGCATTTCACGCAGCTCGTGAACCGCTGGGATCCGAACATCGTGCTGCACGACGACATCATCGACGGGCGCTTCCACAGCAACACCGAAATCGGCGTGACCTTCGCGGGCGGCATCGAGCCGCGCTTCTTCGGCAAGGTCACGACCGCCGCCGACAGCATGACTTTCGGGGATCTGCCGAAGCGGCGCAACAAGGAAGTCTTCCAGGGCGGCATCGAGACGCGCACCGAGCGGGTCACGCTGCCGCGCGACATGCCCGACGTGGTGAACGGCGGCGACGAGGCCGACCGCCACACATTCGAGGTCGACACGCGCATCATCTTCAATGCCGACGGCAGCTACGCGTGGCGCCTCGCGAACGGCGAGGGACCGCTCGAGCGCGTCGAGCCCTCGGACAAGCCGCGCTATCTCATCGGCGACAAGGGCGCGAAGCTCTACGTGCGCGGCACGGTGGCGGGCATCTTCACGGTGTATTCGCCCACGGACATCGAGATCGAGGGCGACATCGTCTACCAGAAAGATCCGCGCGACACGGTGATCTCGCGCGATTTTCTCGCGCTGATCTCCGGCCGCGACATCCGCGTCGCGAACACGCAGGTGACGGGCACCGGCGACCTGAACATCCAGGCGGCGCTGTTCGCGCGGCGCAAGTTCTGCATCGAGTCGGCGAACCGCGGCAAGATCGGCCGGTTGAACATCCTGGGCAGCCTGACCGCCGGCACCATTCTCGAGACCGAACCGCGCTACGCCACCAAGCTGGACTATGACAAGCGCTTCGAATACCTGCGCCCGGCGAGCTTCCCGATGACGCGCCGCTACGAGGTGGACTCCTGGGACCAGGACTGGCAGGAGGTCGAAGGCAACGGCACCGAAGGGCCAGAGCCCGGCCTCGCCCGGTCGGAATGATTTCCCTCCGGGGAGGATTCCGCGTACATTCCGCGCCCCTCCCGCTCGCGCGCCGAACCATCCATGTCTGACACCCTTTCCGTACCCGGCTTCTCCGAGCTGGGCCTGCGCGACGCCGTCGTCGCCGCGCTCACCGACGTCGGCTACGAGCGGCCTTCACCCATCCAGGCACAGGCCATTCCGATCCTGCTCGGCGGCGAGGACCTGCTCGGGCAGGCTTCCACCGGCACGGGAAAGACCGCGGCCTTCGCGCTGCCCATCCTGTCGCGCATCGACGTGGCACAGCACGCGCCGCAGGCCCTGGTGCTGACCCCGACGCGTGAGCTCGCCATCCAGGTGGCGGAAGCCTTCCAGAAATATGCCGCGCGCATGCCCGGCTTCCACGTGCTGCCCATCTACGGGGGCCAGAGCTACACGCCGCAGCTCAAGGGTCTCAAGCGCGGCGCACATGTCATCGTCGGCACGCCGGGCCGGCTGCTGGATCACGTGCAGAGCGGCGCGCTCGATCTCGGTTCGCTCAAGTTCCTGGTGCTCGACGAAGGCGACGAGATGCTGCAGATGGGCTTCGTCGACGACATCGAAACGTTGTTCCAGCAGACTCCGCCGCAAAAGCAGGTGGCGCTGTTCACGGCCACGCTGCCGCATGCCATCCGCCGCATCGCGCAGACGCACATGCGCAATCCGCGCGAGATCGTGATCCAGTCGCAGGGCGCCTCGGCACCCAAGATCCGCCAGCGGTACTGGCTGGTCAGCGGATTGCACAAACTGGACGCGCTGACGCGGCTGCTGGAAGCGGAGAAGTTCGACGCCATGCTGGTGTTCGTGCGCACCAAGCTCGAGACCGTGGACCTGGCGCAGCGGCTCGAAGCTCGCGGCTTCCAGGCCGCGGCGCTCAATGGCGACATGGAACAGCGCACGCGCGAGCAAACCGTGCAACGGCTGAAGGACGGCAGGACCGACATCGTCATCGCCACCGACGTCGCCGCGCGCGGTCTCGACGTCGAGCGCATCTCGCACGTCGTGAACTACGACATTCCATACGACTCGGAGACCTACGTGCATCGCATCGGCCGCACGGGTCGCGCGGGGCGTTCCGGCGAAGCCATCCTGTTCGTCGCGCCGCGCGAGCGGAACATGCTGCGCATCATCGAGCGCGTGACGCGCCAGCGCATCGAAGAGATGAAGCTGCCGAGCATCGCCGACGTCAACGAGCTGCGCATCACGCGCTTCAAGGAAAAGATCACCGAGGCGGTGCTGAGCGGCGCCGGCCGGGATTTCCAACCGCTGCTGGAGCAGATCGAAGCCGACGCGAACATCCCTGCGATCGAGATCGCCGCCGCGCTCGCCAGCCTGCTGCAGGGCTCGACGCCGCTGCTGCTGGCGCAGAAGGCGGAACCCGAGCCGGCCGTGGCGCCGCGGGTCGACGGCACCCAGCCCGCGCAGACCTATCGCATCGAGGTCGGTCACGCGCACGGCGTGCTGCCCGGAAACATCGTCGGCGCCATCGCCAACGAGGCGGGCATCGAGGGCCGGCACATCGGTCACATCGACATCCGCGACGATCACAGCTACGTCGATCTGCCCACGCTGCCCGATGAGACCGTCGCCAGCCTGCAGAACGTGCGCGTGCGCGGCGAAGCCATCCGCATCCGGCGCGTCGACTCGAAGCCGGCGAAGGAATCGAGCGGGTCAGCGCGCTTTTCCGGCAAGTCCGCGCGCCCGCAGAAGAGGCCCTACACCGGTGGCGGCAACCGCTTCGACGCCGCCGGCGAGCCGCGCCCCCACGAGAGCCGGCGCTCGCAATCGCGCAACTACAAGGGCACGCCGCGCTTTCGTGACGAGTCCGGCGCGCCGCCCGCCGAGGGCGGCGAACGACCGGCATTCGCCCGCCGCAAGCCTTCGTTCGGCGGCAAGCCGGCCGGCTTCAAGAAAAAGTACACCGGCAAGGCGGCTGGCGCGAAGGGGGCTTACAAGGGCGGCAAGGCGTTCCGCCACAAGTCGGGCTGAGCGCGGTCAATACGGCGGACGCAGCGCCTCCGGCTCCGTGCCGTTGCCCTCGTTGGTTTCGGGCAGGCGCTGCTCGTCGAAGTACTCGCGCATGTTCTCGAACATGTCGCCGTGCACCTTGACCTTGCCGAGCGCACAGGCGATGAACCCCGAGTTCACGATCACGCAGCCGTCGTTCAGATGGTAGATCTGGTTGCCCTTCTCGTCGTATTCGAGACCGGCGACCCCCGGCCTCCAGCGGAACTTGTTGAGCTTCGAGCGCTGCCGCTTGGTGAGGGAAGCCCAGGTTCCCTGAGGACCGGCGAACATCCTGGCGATGCGCTCGGCCTCCATCTCGCGCGCGACCTCGCGTTCGGCCGCCTTCCTTCCTTCGAGCGGCCAGTCGACGCGCGCCGAGGGCGTGACGGGCGCGATCGCCGCGGAATCTGCAGCGGAGGCCGCGGGCGGCGCGCGCACGGGCCTCGGCTGGCTCCGCGATGGCGCCGGAACGTCACTCGGTGCGACGGGTTCCGGCTCTGGTGGCGGCAGGAAGAGCGTGATCGGCTCGCTGACGAATCCGGCAACGGTGGATTCCTCGACATCCGCTCGCTGGATCCACAGCAAAAAGACGATCAATGCATGCGCCAGCAGCACGCAGAGCAATGCCGCCATACGCCGCCCCTTCATTGAGGCAGTCTGACAGGTTTCCCCCGCGTGTAGTTCCCCGCCTACGTCGTCTCGCACGGCGCCGTGAGACGCAGCCGCATGCGATCCGCGCCACTCGCGGACGTGGATGGCCGCGACCGGCGCAGGACGCGCAGGGCGCGCGCCGCTATGGTGCGGTCTATCTACCGGAGCACACGATGACCTTCCTCGCGCGCAATGCCGCCAACATCGCCGCCATCCTGTTCGGCCTCACCGCGGTGGTCGCTGCCACGATGATGTTCGCGGCGAATTGACTCCTCAGGCGTCGAGCAACCGGTCCACTTCGGCCGGATCGATGGGCTTGACCAGATGCCGGTCGAAGCCCGCGGTGCGCGCACGCGTGCGATCGTCCGCCTGGCCCCAGCCGGTCACAGCGATCAAGGTCACCTCGCGACCCCAGGGCTCGGCGCGCACGGCCTGCGCCACTTCGTAACCCGACAGCCCGGGCATGCCGATGTCGAGGAAGGCGACGTCGGGACGAAAGTCGCGCACCGCGCTCAGCGCCGCGGCCCCGTCGTGCGCGATGCGCACCTCGTGCCCGGAAAATGACAGCAGCATGGCAAAACTCTCGGCGGAGTCCTCGTTGTCGTCGGCGACGACGATGCGCCGTGGCGACTTCTGTTCCATGACCCCTCCGTGCGAATTTTCCAGGGGGGCGCGATTGTAGCCAAGTCGAACGCTCACGCCGCTGTCAGACCTTCCTGACTTGCGGCCGCGCCGAAACCGCCACGCGCCCGGGATTGGCGCACCTGTTCGCGCGTCAGCGGATCGCCGACATTGGCGCGCGTGAAACCGGAAGCGGACGCCACTCCAGATCCCAAGCTTGCGAAGGCCGTGTGGCTGGTTGCGATCATGGGCGCGGGCGTGGTGCTGTATTTCGCGCAGGACGTGCTGATCCCGGTCGCGATGGCGGTGTTCCTCACGTTGCTGCTGACGCCGGCCGTCGATCGCCTGCACCGCTGGGGCGTGCGTCGCGGCATCGCGGCGGCCATCGTGATGCTCGTGGTCTGCGCGGCGGCGGCCTCGGCCGTGAACGCGGCCTGGGGTCCGGCGACGGAATGGCTGGCGCGCGCGCCGCAGACGTTGCGCCAGATCGATCCGCGGCTCAAGCCCCTGCGCGAGATGTTCGCGCGCGTCGACGCCGTGGCGCAGCGCGCCGGTCAACTCACGCAGGGCGGGACCGCGGCCGCGGGCAAGCCCGCGATCGTCACGCCGGTAGCGCACCAGAGCACGGCGATCACGATCACCAAGTCCCTGCTCGAAGGATTGACGGTCATCCCGCTCACGCTGTTCCTGCTGATCGGCGGACCGCCGTTGCTGGCGCGCCTCGGCGCATCGCTTTCCGGCAGCGAAGCCAACATGCGCACGCTGCGGCTGACCGAGGCGATCCGCTGTGAAGTGGGTCGATACTTCGGCACGGTCGCGTTGATCAACGTCGGGTTGGGCGTCTGCACCGCGCTGTCGATGTACGCGCTCGGCATGCCGAGCGCGATCCTCTGGGGCGTGATGGCGGCGCTGTTCAATTTCGTGCCCTATCTCGGGCCCATCGCCGCATTCTTCGTGCTCGCCGTGGCCGCGCTGCTCACTTTCGAGAATCTCGGCCAGGCGCTCGCGGTACCCGGAGTGTTCCTGGTGCTGCACCTGATCGAAGGACAGATCGTGCAGCCGCTGACCGTGGGGCGCAGATTCGAGGTCAATGCGCTGGTGGTGCTGCTGGCGGTATGGTTCGGCTACGGATTCTGGGGCATTCCCGGCATGGTGCTCGCCATGCCCGCGGTGGTCGCCCTCAAGGTCGCGTCGCAGTACCAGCCGAACTGGCGCACGGTGCAGGACTTCCTCGCGCCGAACGGTCGCTGGCCCATGGCACTGCGACGCGAGCGCCCGGCGCGCGCCGCCGAGGCCGCGCCGCCGGCGCGCGAGGCCGAGTCGCTCGCCTCGCGCAATAGTTAGGCACTGTTGGCCTGGGCGTCCACCTGGCCATGGATCACTAGCGCGTGTCGGCACTCGGCATCGTCCTCACCACCCTGTTGCTGACCGCGCTGGTGCTCGCCGTCGGCGCGAATGTCGCGACCACCGAAAAGCGCCTGCTGTACCGGCCGCGCCGCCTCTATACCAGCGGCGATGCGGATTTCCGCCGCGCGCTCGGCATCCTGCTCGGGCCGCCGCTGGTCCCGGGCAACCGCATCACCACGCTGGTGAACGGCGCGCAGATCTACGCCACCATGCTCGATGCGATCCGCGCGGCGCGCGCCAACATCAGCTTCGAGACCTTCGTGTTCCGCGACGGTGTCGGCGCCACTTTCGTCGCCGAGCTGTCCGCCGCCGCGCGCCGCGGTGTGCAGGTCCACATGCTGCTCGACTGGCTGGGCTCGCGCACCATGAACCAGCACCTGCTGCAGGCCGCACGTGTCGCCGGTTGTGACCTGCACGTGTATCACCCGCCGTCCTGGTATCACCTGGGCAGGCTCAACAATCGCACGCATCGCAAGCTGCTGATCGTGGACGGCCGTCTGGGATTCACCGGGGGCGTCGGCATGGGCATCGAGTGGAAGGACGGCCTGCGGGGCCTGCCGCCGTGGCGCGACTCGCACTTCATGGCCGAAGGACCGGTGGTCGCGCAGATGCAGGCGGTGTTCGTCGACAACTGGATCAAGGCGACGGGGCGCGTGCTGCACGGCGCGGAGTACTTCCCCAAGCTCGCGCCCGCGGGTGACATGGACGCGCAGATGTTCGGCAGCTCGCCGGTGGGCGGCTCCGAGAGCATGCACCTGATGGTGTTGCTGGCGATCACCGCGGCGAAATCCTCGAT
>DASTRL010000203.1:0-12374 GCA_035761265.1 Steroidobacteraceae bacterium | reverse complement strand
GCACCGCGCGCGCCAGCAGGTTCCGGCCGATGGATGAAGCTTCCTGACTCACAATCCCCTCCAGTTGCCGCACTCGCCTGACAACCTGGTTGACGGCGGTGCATGACGTCGTTGTTCGCCGCCATTGCGCGCGGCCCCCCGTGAGCGCAATCAGACTGCGCCCGTCCGCGCGCGCTTGTCAATATCGTTTGTGGTGCCAACTATCTGTGATGCCAACCTTCTGGTCGTAGCCGGAGGCCGGCGGCCGTGCGGTTTGACCACCGGGGAAGGCTCAAGTAGGTTTGCCGGCCACCGACGGAGCACGCATGGCAGGCAAGAAGACTTCCAGTCAAAACGGCGATTTGCGCTCGACCACGACGCTCGGCGTCGACCTCGACTGTCTGCCCACGCTGCTCGGCTTCAACATCCGCCGCGCGCAGATCGCCCTGTGGCGCGACTTCAACCGCAATGTCGCCGAGGGCGACGTTCGGCCGGGGATCTTCAGCGCCCTGCTGCTCGCGTACGCGAACCCGGGAATCGCCCAGATCGAGATCGCCAACCAGCTCGGCATCGACAAGGCCAGCGTGGTGTCGCTCATCGACCGCATGGAGGAATCCGGCTGGGTCACGCGCAAGCGTTCCACCGACGACCGCCGCAAGCAGGGCATCTTCGCCACGCCCTCGGGCGCGCGGGCCTGCCGCTCGCTCAGGAAGGAAATGATCGACCACGAGCGCAAGTTCGTGAGCCGGTACACGGACCAGGAATTGCGCACGCTGATCGCCCTGCTGCGCCGGCTGCACGATCCGGACTGATCCGGCCGACGCCGCTCTCGACGCCGCCCCGCGATTGGTGGTAGTAGTACAGATAGTTGACACTACCAACTAATTTGCGCGAACGGCGCGCGACCCCGCATGAGCGTCGACCTGCTGTTTTCCGGTGACCTGATCCTCGACGTGCCGCAGCCGGACTACTGGCTCGACGGCATCGCCGCGCGCCTGCGCGGCGCGGCGATAGCCGTCGGTCACCTGGAAGTGCCGCACACGCGCCGCCCGCCGAGCCTCGCGGGCGACGTCGCCGCGCCCGGCGCGGATCCCGACCATGTGCCGGCGATACGCCGCGCGGGCTTTCACGCCGTGACGCTGGCGGGCAATCACATCGCCGATTGCGGTGCCGAAGGCATCGCCGACACCGTCACCGCGCTCGAGGCCGCGGGTCTGTCGCATTGCGGCGCGGGCGCCGATCTGGAGGCGGCGCGGCGCCCCTGTTGCATCGAGGGTGGCGGCGTGCAGGTCGCACTGCTGAGCTACAACTGCGTGGGACCCGAGGACGCCTGGGCGACGCCCACGCGCGCGGGTTGCTCCTACCTGCGGATCGATACGGCAGACGGTTCGAGGATCACGCCGCGCGCCCCGCTGAGCACGCCGGATGAGGCATCGCTCGCCGGCCTGCGGGCCGACATTCGCGCGGCGCGCGCGGCTGGCAGGCTCGTGGTCGTGGCGCTTCACAAGGGGATCGTTCACACGCCGGCCAGGCTCGCGCCGTACGAGCGCGCCGTCGCGCACGCGGCCATCGACGCGGGTGCGGACGTCGTCGTCAGCCACCACGCGCACATCCTGCGCGGCATCGAAGTGCACCGCGGCAAACCGATCTTCCACGGGCTTGGCAACGGCTGCGTGGTGACGCGCGCGCTCAGTCCCGACACCGGCGATCCGGGGCGCGCCGCTTGGGCGCGCCGCCGCCGCGAGCTCTTCGGCTTCAGCCCGGATCCTGCCTATTTCCTGGCGCCATTCCATCCCGAGGCCATCCACGCGATGCTGGCCTGCGTGCGTCTGGAAGGCGCGGGCCTCACTGCCGGTTTCGTCCCCGTGCACGTGGATCCGCCCGGCCGGCCGCGACTGTGCTCGGAGGACGAGGCACGCGGCGTACTGCGGTACGTCGAGCAGATCACGCTGGCGGCGGGACTTCCGCCACTCACTACTCAGTACCGGGACGGACACGTGTGGATCCGGTGAACGCACGGGAAAAGCCGCCGGGCGGCCTGCTGTTCTACGTCGGCGCCGGCGGCCTGCTGAGCGTGATGCTGGTCGAAGCCGCCGCGGTGATCGGTCGACACATCGGCTTTCCGGTGATGGGTGCACTGGAGATCGTGCAGGCCGCCATCGTCCCGGCCGCCTGTGCCGGAATGCTCATCGCCACGGCACGCGGCGCGCACGCCGCCGTGCACATGGTGGCCGACCGACTGCCACAGCGCGCGCGCCTGTGGATGACGCGCGCCGAAGGGCTGCTGGCGGGCGTGTTCTTCGCCGCCCTGTCCTGGGGTGCGACGATGCTGGCGAAAGAGTATTGGCATTCCTTCGAACAATCCGAGGTGTTGCACATTCCGTTCCGCCCGTTGCGCGTGCTGGTCGCGCTCACCGCCGCGGCGCTCGCGCTGGCCTTTCTCCGCGGCATGTACCGGGCGGGAAGGAAAGAATGAGCGGTGCACTCGGCGTCGCCGCGTTGCTGGTGCTGCTCGCGCTCGGAGTGCCGATCGGCGTGGCCATGGGGCTGGTGGGACTCGTCGGCCTGACGTTGCTGCTGGGACCCGAACCGGCGCTGATCAAATGCAGCGTCGTGTTCTTCGAAACGGTGACCCGCTTCGAACTCGGCGTACTGCCGCTGTTCCTGCTCATGGCGAATCTGTGCTTCGCGGCCGGCGCGAGCCGGGACTTCTTCAGCGCCGCGGCAGGCATGATCGGACATCGCCGCGGCGGCATGGCGCTGGCCACCATCGCAGGCTGCGCGGGCTTCGGCGCGGTCAGTGGTTCGAGCCTGGCAACCGCGGCCACGATGGGACAGATCGGCCTTCCGGAAATGCGGCGCCGCGGCTACTCGAGCGCCTTCGCCGCCGGATCGGTCGCGGCGGGTGGGACGCTCGGCTCGCTGACGCCGCCCTCGGGCGCTCTCATCGTCTTCGGCATCATCGCCGAGCAATCCATCGGCCGGTTGTTCACGGCGGCGATCATCCCGGTGATCACCCAGGCGCTGCTGTACATGGCGGCGATCGTGGTTGTGTGCCGGATCCGGCCGGCAATCGCGCCGCCCTCGCAGCGGATTCCCTGGCGAGAACGGGGCACCGCCATCGTGCGCGTGCTGGATCTCGCCGCGCTGATCGTCCTCGTGCTGGTCGGCATCGCCGTCGGCTGGTTCACACCCACCGAAGCCGCGTCGATCGGCGCCACGCTGGCGCTGCTGCTGTGCGCGGTGCGCAAGCGGCTCTCCTGGAATTCCTTCTGCGAAGCGCTGGCGCTCACGCTGAAGACCAGCGGCATGCTCTACGTGGTCATCATCGGCGCGCTGATGTTCGCGGCCTTCATGGGTTTCACCGGGCTCGCCGAACAGATCGCCTCGCTGCTGCACGGCGTGGCGGCCGGGCCCGTCGCGACCCTCGTCATGATCGCCCTCCTGCTGCTGCTGCTCGGCTCGGTGCTCGACGGCCTCGCGCTGATGCTGCTGACGGCGCCCATCCTGCTGCCGATCATCGCGACGCTCGGCATCTCCCCCATCTGGTTCGGCATCTTCTTCGTGCGCACCATGGAGATCGGCTTCGTCCATCCACCGATCGGCATCAACCTCTACGTGATGCACAGCATCGCGCCGGATATTCCCATCGGCCGCGTGTTCAAGGGCGTGCTGCCTTTCCTCGCGGCCGATTTCCTGCACCTCGGACTGCTGATTGCAGTCCCGGGCATGGCGCTGGCGTTGCCAGCCTGGCTGGAGTGATGCGTTGAGTCACGGCGACACATTCGTGGATCTGATCGAACGGCTGCGACGCGATCCGCAGCACGTGGCGCGCGCCGCGGCGGCAGGCGGCGAGCGCGTCATCGGCTACGTCGGCGCCGACGTGCCTGCCGCTTTGGTGCTGGCGGCGAACGCGCTGCCGGTGCGGCTGCGCGCACCTGCGGACACCGGGTCTTCGGGCGCCGCAGATCGCTTCGTCGAGAGCTCGTTTGCTTGGTCGCAGCGAGCCATCGTCGAGCAGTGGCTGCAGGGAACGCTCGACCACCTGGACGCGGTGATCTTCTCGCGCAGCGACGACGGCGGTCAGCGCCTCTACTATTACCTTTGCGAACTGCAGCGCCGCGGTGTGTGCGCGGGCCCCAGGCCGCTGCTCTATGACGTCGCCAGTCTCGCCCGGCAGACCAGCTTCGAGCACACGCTCGAGTCGACGCGGCTGCTCGCCGCGCAGCTGGGCAGCGCAGCGCACCGGCTGGAAGCGGCGCTGCAGCGCGTGCGGCGGCGTGAGCAACTGGCGCAGGCCGTGCAGGCGCGGCGACTGCTGCCCGCGCCGCTGCGCGGCAGCGCGGCCTGGGCATTCGAATTCGGCGCGGCCTGCGACTGGCGTGAGGCTTTCGATGAAGCTGCTCGTTCGTGGCTCGATCAGTCCTCGCTGCTCCACATACCGAGGCGCGTGCTGCTTGCCGGCGATCCCCAGATCGATGACCAGTTGCACCTCGCCGTCGAGGCCTGTGGCGCGAGCATCGTGCTGGAACTGACCGAATCCACGAGCCCGGGCGAACGCAACCAGCGCGAGCCGTTCGCGGCGATCGCCGACGAATTCCAGCGGCGCGAGTCGCCGGCGCTGGCCATGCGGGGCAACGCGCGCTGGCTCCTCGACCGCGCCCGCGAACAGCGCGCGGATGCGGTGCTGCTGTGGCTCAGTGAGGCGGACGAGGCCTTGCCGTGGGAGATCGCGCGCCAGGTGCGTGTGCTGCGCGAGGCGGAAATCCCGACGCTGCTGCTGGCGCGCCAGCCGGCGCACGTGTCCGTGGCCTCACTGACGCAGGTCATGAATTTCCTGCGCGTTTTACGGAAGACATCATGAAGTTGCTCGACGGAAAGCGTGTACTGGCCTGGCGGGAAGCGCACGAATCTCCGCTCGCCCGTTTCCTGCGCGATCTCGGCGCGGACGTCCGGCGATGCGACGCGCCGCTGCTCGCGCCGGACCTGTCCACGGCTGATCTGCTGCTGGAGAACCTCGGGCTGGCACGCATCGAGGAAACCGGGCTCTCCCGCGTGCAGATCGAAGCCGCGAATCCACGCCTGGTCCATGTCTCCGTGAGCACGTTTGGCAGCACCGGACCACGCCGGGACTGGCGCGGATCGGAGCTGGTGGCATCCGCCATGGGCGGCATTCTCCGCCTCTGCGGCGATGTCGACCGCCCACCGGTCAAGGAAGCCCTGAATGCCTGCGAATTCCACGCGGACATGGTTGCCGCCGTCGGCGCGCTTGCCGCGCTCGCCGAGCGTCGGCGCAGCGGACTCGGCCAGCACGTGGACGTGTCGACGCAGGAAGTCGCCTTTTCGCGGAACGTCAATGGCGTGCTGGTCTGGCAGTTCGACCGGCGACTGCTGGAACGCGCCGGCGGGGCGCTCAACTACGGCCGCGCGCGCGTGCGCTGCATCTGGGCACTGAAGGACGGCTATTGCTTCCACTCGCTGATGACGGGGCGGTTCGGCGCGCCCGCCAACCAGGGCCTGAGCGACTGGATGGACGCCTGCGGCGCGGACAATCCGCTCCGGGGCGTGGACTGGAATACCTACAACCGCTCGACGCTCGAGCCGGCGACGCGCGAGCGCTGGGAAGCCGCCATCGCGGCGTTCTTCAGGACGCGCACTCGCGCCGAGATCAACGAGGAGGGTCGTCGGCGCGGCATCAATGCCACGGTGATCGCGACGCCGGCCGACGTGCTCGCGGATCCGCACCTCGAGGCGCGCGGCTTCTGGCGCGACTCGCCCGCGGGCCGCGAACCCGGCAGGTTCCTGCGCGTGCAGCGCGCCTCGCAGCCCTCACTACCACCCGGTGAACGCCTCACCGACGGCGCGCGCGGACCGTTGAGCGGCGTGCGTGTCCTGGATTTCTCCTGGGCGCTGGTCGGCTCGATCACCACCAAGACGCTGGGCGACCTCGGCGCCGAGGTCGTCAAGCTCGAATCGCGCACGCGGCCGTGCCTCTCGCGGCTCGACGTGCAGGTCGCGGCTTCGCGCGCGACAAACCTGGATGACAAGCCATGGTTCTCGCACCTCAACACTTCGAAGTTCAGCCTGTCGCTGGACCTCAAACATGCGCGCGCCCGTGAGCTGCTCGAACCGCTGATCGACTGGGCGGACGTCGTGGTGGAGAACTTCTCGCCGGGCACGCTCGAGAAGCTGGGCCTGGACTATCCGCATCTCGCGGCGCGCAACCCGGGTCTGATCATGGTGTCCGGCAGCGTCTACGGACAGACCGGTCCACTCGCGCGCAGCTGGGGCGTGGATGGCACCGGCGCGGCGTTGAGCGGGCGCACGTATCTCACCGGCTGGCCGGATCGTGATCCGGTGATTCCGAGCGCGGCACCGTACGGCGATGTCATCCTGCCCTTCGCGATGGCGGCTACTTTGATCGCCGCGCTCGAACATCGCCACGTGCACCAGCGCGGCTGCCACATCGATGCGTCGATGTACGAGCTGTGCGTGCAGCAGATGCGCGATGCCCTGCTGCCCGGCGCGCCGGCGGCGCGCAGCGGCAATGCCGATGCAGGCGTGTTCCTGCAGGGCGTGTACGCCACCTCGGCGCCGGAGCGCTGGATCGCCGTGACGTTCCACACGCATGCGCAATGGCAGGCCTTCGCGCAGGCCGAGGGACTGCCGGACACGGACGCGACGGCGCGCGAAGCGGCGCTGGCCGCCTGGTGCGCCGCGCGCGCGGAAAACGCCGCGGTCGAGTACCTGCAGGACCGGAAGATCGCCGTCGGCGCCGTGCAGGACGTCTCCGATCTGATCGAGCGGGATCCGCAGATCCGCGCGCGCGCCTCACTGCTCCCGATGCTGCATCCAGTGTTGGGCGAATTCGGGCACATGAGAACACCCATCGATTTCTCTCGCTCGCTCGGCGCGCCGTTCCGCGCGCCCGGCATGGGCGAGCACAACCGGCGCGTCGCCCTGGAAATCTGCGGCCTGTCGCAGGCGCGCTTCGCGGAGCTCGAATCGCAGGGAGTCTTCAAATGAGCGGACAACGCAGCCGCAAGGACCTGGCCTGCACGGCCGACGCCACCGCGCACCAGCGGCAGTTCGTCGCCGACCTCAAGCGGCGCGTCATCGACGACGGCGAGCCGTTCGCCATCGCGCAGGCCGACACGCCGCACGAGATCTTCCACGCGCTCGACATCCCGCTGATCAGCAACCAGTGGTGGTCGGCCTACATCTCCGCCAAACAACTCTCGCCGCGCTACTTCGCGGTGCTCGACAAGCTGGGCTATCCCGGCAACAGCTGCCGCTATTGCTCGCTCGGCCTGGCGTGCACGCTCGACAACGACCCCGCGACGGCGCCCTGGGGTGGATTGCCCAAGCCGACGGTGCTGGTGGCGCGCCTCACGTGCGAATGCATCCGGCACGTGTTCGGACAGTGGGCCGAGGCGCTGGGCACGGAGTTCTTCCCGCTCGAAGCGCCTGGCTGGATGCACAAGGATCCGGAATGGTTCCTGCGCTCGAACCATGACTGGGAAGAGGTGTACGAACCGCGACGCATCGAGCTCCTGGTCCGGGAGATGCGCGCGCTCATCGAGTTGCTCGAGAAGCGCACCGGCCGTCGATTCGACGATGAGAAGTTCGTCGCGCTCATGGAGGGCGTGAACGAGCAGGAAGGCTACATCGCCGAGGCGGCGCGGCTCCTCGGCGAAGCGCGCCCGTGTCCCGTGTCCATCGCCGAGCAGATGCCGAACACCATGATCCCGCAGTGGCATCGTGGCTCGGCCTGGGCCATCCAGCACGCGCGCCGCTTCCGCGACGAAGTGGCCGAGCGAGTGGCGCGCGGCCTCGGCGCCAGCAGCAACGAACGCGTGCGCCTCATGTGGATCGGCGCCGGACTGTGGCACGACCCCGGTTTCTACAGCGCTCTCGAAGACCGGTACGGTGCGGTGTTCGTCTGGTCGATGTACATGCCCTTCGCGGGTCCGCAGTACATCCGCGACCTGAAGAACAAGCCCATGCACGCGCTCGCCAGCCGCGTGTGCTCCATGAACGAGGTTCTGCACCTGCCGCCATGGATGAACGGCTGGATGGTGCACGAAGCGCGCCGCTGCGGCATCGACGCCGCCGTGGTGCTGGTGCCGCCGGACAACCGCCTGTCGCAGTCCGGCACGCTGCTCACGCAGCATGCGCTCGAGACCGCGGGCGTGCCGGTGCTGCGCCTCTCGGCCGACATGGTCGATGCCAAGGAATGGAACCACGAGCGCATGGTCGAGCACGTGGCGGAATTCCTGCGATCGCGGAGTCTCATATGAACGCGCGCGCCCTGGTGGCGGCGCTCGCTGCCGCGAGCATGCTCTGCGGATGTGCACGCGAGACGCCGCCCGGCGTGACCGTGCTCACCTATGCCTCGCAGTACAGCCCCGCGCATCCTTTCAGCCGGGCAGACATCGAGTGGATGCAATGGGTGGAGCGGCGCTCCGGCGGGCGCCTGCGCATCCAGCCGTATTGGTCGGGGTCGGTGTTGTCCTCGGAGCACTCCATGACCGAGATCCGCCATGGCGTGGTGGACATCGGCCTGATCACACCTATCTACGCGCGCGGCGGCGCGCACCTCATCCACGTGCAGGCCGCGTTCTACGCGGGGCTCACCACCATCCCGCAGCAGGTGGCGCTGTATCGCTGCATGGAAAATTTCGATCCGCAGTTCGGCCGGGAACTCGCGGGGCTGCGGGTACTCGCCGTGCAGGGCGGCAACCTGCCGGGCATCGTCACGCGCAATCGGGCGGTGCGTTCGCTCGCCGACCTGCGGGGGTTGCGGCTGCGCGCGCCTGCCGAACTGCTCGATGTGCTGCGGCGTTTCGGCGCCGATCCGGTCGAAATGCCGATGGGGGAGGTCTATTCGGCGCTCGCCAAGGGCGTGCTCGACGGCGTGGTCGCGCCGGCCGACACGCTGCGCTCCCTGCACTTCGCCGAGGTGGCGCACTACTTCTACGCGATCAGCGTGCCGCGCGGCGCCTACGCCGCGCGCGCCATGGGCCTGCCTCGCTGGCACTCGCTGACCGACGAGCAGCGCGCGATCCTCGAGCAAAGCGTGGCCGTGTGGGAGGACGCCCTCGACCGGCAGTTGCGCCGCGCGCAGGTGGCCGGCGAGCTCGCCGGGCACGACAACAAGGTGATCTTCGCGACGCCTGCGCAGGCCGACACCCGTCGCTTCCTCGAGGTCTACAACGAAGTCGCGGAACGCAATGCGCGGCTTTCGGCGCGCTACGAAATCGACGGCCTGCGGCTGTTCCACTACGCGCGCCGGGTCGTGGCGCGGACGGACGGCGGCGCGGTGCGTTGCCTGGGAGAACGAGAATGAGCAGTGCACTGGCAGGAACGCTGGTGGTGGATTTCAGCCACGTGATGGCAGGACCCTATGCCTCGCACCTGCTGCGCCTGCTGGGCGCGGAGGTGATCAAGATCGAGGCGCCGGGCGTCGGCGACGCACTGCGCAACTACGGCGCGGATCGCCGTTACGACGGCATGTCTCCCGCGTTCATCGCGGTCAACGCCGGCAAGAAATCGCTGGCGCTGAACCTCAAGTATCCGCCCGCGCTGGCGGCCGTGCGTCGCCTCATCAGGCGCGCCGACGTGGTGCTGGAGAATTTCCGTCCGGGCGTCATGGAACGTCTCGGGCTCGACTACGAGAGCGTGCGGGCTCTGCAGCCGCGCATCGTGTACTGCTCGGTCTCCGGTTACGGTCAGTCGAGTCCGCGGCGCGACTGGCCCGCCATCGACAACATCGTGCAGGCCACGAGCGGCATGATGTCGCTGAGCGGCGAGAACGGCGATGGCCCGATGCGCGTCGGCTTTCCCGTCGTCGACACGCTCACCGGGCAGACCGCGGCCTTCGCCATCGTCGCGGCGCTGCTGCGGCGCGAGCGCAGTGGCCAGGGCGAGCATATCGACGTCGCCATGTTCGATGCGGCGATCGCGTTCATGACCTCGGCTGTCGTGCCCTATCTGGTCACGGGCAAGACGCTGGAGCGCACCGGCAACATCGGCTACAGCGGCCAGCCCACTTCCGCCGTGTTCGAGGCCTCGGACGGCCGGCAGCTGTCGCTCGGCGTCGTGCAACAGCCGCAGTTCGAATTGCTGGCGCGCGCCCTCGGGTGCGAGCGCTGGCTCGAGGATCCGCGCTTCACGACTCCGGACCTGCGCCGGTGCCACAGCCGCGAGATGCGCGCCGAGCTCGAGCAGGTATTCGCGACCCGGCCGGCCGCCACCTGGGAGCGGCAGTTGAGCGCCGCGGGCGTGCCCTGCGGCATGGTGCGTGACGTGGGCGAGGCCGTGAATCTCGAAGGTCTCGAGGCACGCGGCGTCAGGATTCCGCTCAACGTGCCCGGCCTGCCCGAAAGGCAGGACGTGGAGATCGTGAACGCCGGCTTCAAATTCAGCCAGGACTCGCCGCACATCGACCAGCCACCGCCGCGCGCCGGCGAGCACGGCGAAGCCATCCTCGAATCGCTGGGATTCGACGCCGACGAGCGGCGCGAGATCCTGGCGGGCAACCAAGTTTGAACGGACCGACTCGCGAGGGTATCCATGACGCCGACACTGCGCCCGCTGCTGACCGCCTGTATGTTCCTGACCTTCGTCACCGCATCGGCGGACGAACCCCGCGTTTCGAAGCCCGGCGAGTACCGCGGCTACAGCCGTGCGAGCTATGACGGCTACCTGTTGAAGTCGCAGTACGTCGCGGTGCGTGACGGCACGCGTCTCGCCGTAGACGTGTTCCTGCCCACGCAGGGTGGCAGGCTGGCGGCGGTCAAACTACCCGTGGTGTGGATGCACACGCCCTACAATCGCCGCACGACCGGCAACGGCCTCACTGCGGCCAACTACCCGGGCAAGGCGCTGCAGCTCGTGAAGTACGGCTATGCCGTGGCGGTCGCGGACTTTCGCGGGCTGTATGCCTCCTTCGGGCGCAACGCCGGTTACAACCGCGGCGAGTGGCAGGATGCCGCGCGCTTCGATGCCTACGACATCACCGAGTGGCTGGCCAGACAATCGTGGAGCAACGGCAAGGTCGGCATGTGGGGATGTTCAGCCACCGGCGGCAGCCAGATGCAGGCGCTGACCACGGCGCCGCCGAGCCTCAAGGCGATCTTCCCGATGAGCTGCGAATGGGACGTGTACGCCTTCGTGGCCGCCGGCGGCATCACGCCGCGCGAGGGACCGACCATGATGATGCGCGGCGGATCGCGCGAGGAGCGTGATCGCAATGCCGTGGCCGTCGATGGTGACACCGGCGGCAAGCTGCTCGCCGCCGCCATCGGCGAACACGGGCGCAATCTCGAGACAGCAGGATTCGTTCCTTTCCGCGACAGCAAGTCCGAAGAGTTCGGCAATGACTGGTGGCTGAAGAGCAGCCCGCACACGTACGCGGACACCATCAATCGCTCCGGCATCGCCGTGTATGCCGCGGTCAACTGGGCCGAAGGTTTTACCGGCCATGGCCCCGCCTACACGTTCAACAACCTGCGCACGCCGAAGAAACTGATCCTCGGGCCCGGCAAGCACTGCGACTGGGCCAGCGTGCTCACCGACACCGGCTTCGACCTCGTCACCGAGGAGCTGCGATTCTTCGATTATTGGCTGCGCGGCATCGACAACGGCGTCATGCGCGAGCCCGCGGTGACTTACTACACGTACAACGCCCCGAAGGAGCGCGCGTGGAAATCATCGGCAACCTGGCCGCCGCGCGCCACGCGTACCGCGTTCTACCTGGCGGACGGCGCGCTGCGGACCGGACAGCCGCCAGGCGACCCGAGTGGTACCGCAGATGCCACGCGCATGGCCGTGAGTTACGACACGGAAGGCGAAACCTTCTGGTCGACCGGCATGAGTTTCCTGACCGCGCCACTCCCGCAGGCCACCGAGGTCACGGGCCATCCGACGGCGCGTCTCTGGCTCGCATCCACTGCCACCGATGCCGACATCATCGCGCGCATCGATGACGTGGCGCCCGACGGCACGCACACGTATGCCGGCATCGAAGGCAGGTTGCGCGCCTCGCTGCGCGCCACGGCCGCGGCGCCCTACGAGATCATGGGCCTGCCCTGGCATCCCTTCGAGGCAGCGTCGGTTCAACCGCTGCAACCCGGCGTGCCGGTCGAGACCGAGTTCGAGTTCCTGCCCACGTCGTACGTTTTCAACGCCGGCCATCGCATCCGCCTGACGCTGCAGTTCGCGGACCCGCGCTCGACGCCGAAACTGAAACCTGCGCCGGTCGTCACCGTGCTGCATCGGACCGGCGCGGCCTCGATGATCGAACTACCGGTGGTGACGGCCACCGACGAGCGCGCCAACGTGGCCGCCGCGCAGCGCATTCGTCTGGATGCCATCCCCGACACCTCCGGCAC
>DASTRL010000202.1:0-28878 GCA_035761265.1 Steroidobacteraceae bacterium | reverse complement strand
GGAAACGAGGAATGTCCCCATTTTCCCCGTTTTCTTAATCCCCACTTCCCTCACCCGGCACCTCTGCCCGGCCAGCTCACCAGGGCGACGCCGGCGAAGATCACGATCATGCCGACGATCTGGTGGGCGCCCAACGTTTCGTGCAGGAACCACCAGCCGAGCACCGCGGCGATCGCCGGATTCACGTACGAATAGGTGCCGACCATCGCCGGCGTGGTGTTCTTCGCCAGCCACGCGAACGCCGTGTAGGCCAGGCAGGAGCTCATGAGGGTGAGATAGGCCATGGCGGTGATGCCGGGCTTCGACCAGTGCCATTGCGCGGCCTCGCCGGTGACGATCCCCGCGACGATCATCATCGAGCCACCCAGCGACATCTGTACCGCGGTGAACGTCAGCACGTCGAGTTTCGAGTGAGCATTGCGGATGTACACCGTGGCCGCAGACCAGCTGAACACCGCCAGCAGGATCAGCATCTGATAGCCGAAATGGCCGGGTCCGGATCCGCCGCGCGGCCAGATGATGAGCACCGTGCCGGCGAAGCCGATGATGAGCCCTGACAACGTGCGCCGATCGAGCGCGTGCGCGCGCCGACCGCGAGTCGCGAGCAGCGCGATCCACAGGGCGGCCGACGCATTGAGGATCGCGGTCTGGTTCGAGGCCACGTGCTGCATGGCGATGTTGGTGCCGCCGTTGGCGATGAACACGCTGCCGACTGCGACGATGAATACGTGGCGCCACTCGGCGCGGTCGAGCGTGCAGCGGTTGCCCAGCACCAGCGTCGTGAGACCCAGCAGGACTCCGGCGCACATGAACCGGATGCCACCGAACAGCAGCGGCGGCAATGCGTGCACGCCGATGCTCGCCACCATGTAGGTCGAGCCCCAGACGAGGTAGACGGTGGCGAAGCAGACGATCAGCTTCGCGCGGTGGTGCGAACTGGAAATGGGGACATTCCTCATTTTGCCGTAACAGTTTTCTTGCGGCCGGCGACCCGCGGCCGAGCACAATTGTTACAACAAAATGAGGAATGTCCCCATTTCACTCACCGCGGCGGTTGACGTGCGCCGACGCGGTACAGCCACCAGCCGATACCCGCGAGGAACACGAGACCGAAAGTCTCGCCCACCGAGCCGCCGAGCTGCATTCCGCCCGGCAGTGCCAGCGCGTCGCCGCGTTCGGCGACGACGATGGGGATCGCCATGAGGATGCCCATCAGCGCCTCGCCGGTGATGAGACCGGCCGCGAACAACATGCCGGTGCGATTGCGTTTCTCGACTTCCTCCTCGCTCAGGCCGCGACCGAAGCCGCGCGTCACCAGATAGTTGAGCAAGCCGCCGAGGAAGATCGGCACCATGGTCTCGAGCGGCAGGTAGATGCCGATGGCCGCCGCCAGCACGGGGACGCGGAACGGCGCGTTCCGGGCCTTGAGGATCTGGTCGAAGATGATGGTGGCCACGCCGATCAACGCGCCGATGCCGATCATGGTCCATGGCAGATGCCCGCCAAACAGTCCCTTGGCGACCGACGCCATGAGATTCGCCTGCGCGGCCTCGAGCGGATTCGGATGCTCGGCCGACTTCACGCCGATGCCATACGCCTTGGCCAGCAGGTTGAGCGTCGGCGCCATCACCATGGCGCAGGAGATGGAGCCGATGGCCAGCATCACCTGCTGGCGCCACGGCGTGGCACCCACGAGGTAACCGGCCTTCAGGTCCTGCAGGTTGTCACCCGCGATGCAGGCCGCACAGCACACCACCGCGCCGATCATCACCGCGGCCACCGGACCGATGGCCGAGTTCTTGCCGAGGAACGCGAGCAGCACCAGCGCCGCGAACAGGATGGTCGCGATGGTGATGCCGGACACCGGGTTGTTCGAGGAGCCGACGAGCCCCGCCATGTAGGCGGACACGGAGCAGAACAGGAACCCGGCGGCGATCATGATCACCGACATCGCCACACTGACACCGATGCTCCCGCCGAACGACAAGCCGCTGCTGCGCAGAATCCACCAGTACAGGATGGCGAGTGGAATGGTGAACAACAGCGTGCCCCAGAGCACGGCGTTCATCGGCAGGTCCTTGTCGGTGTGCGCGATGTGGGCGGCCGCGCCGGCGCGCGCCGCGGCAAGCCCGCTCTTCACGCCCGACACGATGGAGTGGCGCAGCGTGACCAACGCCCACAGTCCGCCCACCAGCATGGCACCCACGCCGAGGTAGCGGATCTGCTCGCCGCGCAGGATCTGCGCCGAGACCTCGGCGCACTCCGAGCCCGACAGCCCCTGGCACGCGGCCGTGACCGCCGCCAGCAACTCCGGATTGTCCTGCAGGAAATACGCGTGGTAGATCGGGATTGCGATGTTGAAGGACAACAAACTACCCGACACGACCACCGCGCCGATGTTGAAACCGACGATGTAGCCCACGCCGAGCAGCGCCGGCGAGATGTTGGTGCCCATGTAGCCGAGATACTTGCCGATGAAGCCGCTGGCGAGCGCGCTGTCCGGAATCAGCCTGAGGCCGCTGGCCGCGATCAGCTTGCCGACGCCGCCGGCGAGCGCCGAAATCCCCAGGATCTTCACGCCCTGTGACGGGTTCTCGCCGGCGCGCAGCACCTCGGCCGCCGCCTTGCCTTCGGGGAATGCCATCTGCTGGTCGACGATCAGCGAGCGGCGCAGCGGCACCGAGAACAACACGCCCAGCAGTCCTCCGAGGCCTGCAATTGCAAGCACCCAGGAATACTTGAAGTCGTCCCAATAGCCCATCAGCACCAGCGCCGGCACCGTGAAGATCACGCCCGAGGCGATCGAGGTGCCGGCCGATGCGCCGGTCTGCACGATGTTGTTCTCGAGGATGCCGCCGCCGCCGAGCGCGCGCAGCACGGCCATCGAGACCACGGCCGCGGGGATGGCCGAGGCGATGGTCATGCCGGCGAACAGGCCGAGGTAGGTGTTGGCCGCGGCCAGCACCGTGGCGAGGATCACCGCAAGAATGATGGCGCGCGCGGTCAGCTGCGGCGCCGGAGCCACGTTCGAGTTCATCCAACTACCTCGGCGGCGCCTAGTTCCAGCCGCAGGATTGGCCCTGGTTCTGCTCGTCGAGCCACGCTTCGAGCGGCCGGAAGTAATCGAGGATCGCGCCGGCGTCCATCTGGCGCGTGCCCGTGAGCTCCTGCAGCGCGTCGGCCCAGGGCTCGCTCGCGCCCAGTTTCAGCATGGCGGCGTACTTCGCGCCCGCGGCCTGGTTGCCGAAGATCGAGCACTCGTGCAGCGGGCCCTTGAAGCCGGCCGCGTCGCACAGCGCCTTCTGGAACTGGAACTGCAGGATGAACGACAGGAAGTAGCGCGTGTAGGAGGTGTTGCCGGGGATGTGGTACTTCGCGCCCGGATCGAAATCCTGCTCGCTGCGCGGCGCCGGTGGCGCGACGCCCTGGTACTTGCGACGCAGCTCCCACCAGGCCTTGTTGTAGTCCGCGGGCTTGATGCGCCCGTCGAACACCGCCCAGCGCCACTCGTCGATCAGCTTGCCGAACGGCAGGAACGCGATCTTGTCCAGCGCCATCTTCATCTGCTGGTTGATGACCGCCTCCTGCGAGGGCTTCACGGCGCTGACCAGCCCGATCTTGTGTAGATAGGCCGGCGTCACCGAGAGGTTCACGGTGTCGCCGATGGCCTCGTGGAAGCCGTCGTTGGCGCCGTCCTGGAAGAGCTCCGGCTGGTCCTTGTACCAGATGTAGTAGTAGACGTGCCCCAGCTCGTGGTAGATCGTGAACAGGTCTTCCTCGATGGGCTTCATGCACATCTTGATGCGCACGTCATCGTCGTTGGCCATGTCCCAGGCGCTGGCGTGGCACACCACCTCGCGGTCGCGCGGGCGTACCAGCATCGAGCGCTCCCAGAAGGTCTGCGGCAGCGCGGGGAAGCCGATCGACGTGTAGAAATTCTCCGCCGACTTCGTCATCTTCACCGCGTCCCATTTCTGCGCCTGCAGTTGCCGGTCGGCGGTCTCGATGCTGGCCTTGGGATAAGGCTTCAGCAGGTCGTCGAACACGCGGTTCCACTGCTGCGCCCACATGTTGCCGAGAAGGTGCGCGGGAATCGGCTGGCCATCCGGCACCTTGTCCTTTCCGTATTTCTTCTGCAGCTTGCCGCGCGCGTAGCAGTGCAGGCTCTGGTAGAGCGGTTTGATCTGTTCGTAGAGCCGGGCGGCTTCCTTCTCGAAATCCGCGGCCGGCATGTCGTAACGCGAGCGCCACATCACGCCGAGGTCCGCGAAGCCGAGCTCGCGCGCGCCTTCGTTGGCGAGCTCGGCGAATCGCTGGTACTTGGCGCGCATCGGCCGCGCGATCGAGTGCCAGCCCACCCACGCTTCGGTGAGCTCGTCGTAGTTGCGGCTGGTGGCGATCACGTCGGACAGCGCGTCGAGATTGAAGCAGCCCTTCTCGTCGCGCTCGGCCTTGATCAGCGTCTTGCCCTGCGGGCAGTACCTGCCCTCGCCGTACATGGCCTCGAGCTCGGTGCCGAGGGTTGCCAGCTCGGAGCGCTTGGCGGGATCCGACGGCGCCGGCGCGGACACGCCGAGCTTGAGCAGCATCAGCGAGCGCGCGGTGGCGGGATCGAGCTGCTGGCCTTCGTAGGCCCTGGCCTCGCCCGCCTTGCGGCTGAAATACTCGAGGTAGCGATCCGTGACGCGCGAGTTGAGGTACTGCGTGTCCACGGTGATGTCGGTGGACTGCGTCCAGCCGGCGGCATTGGCCTCGCGGTTGAGCTCGATCAGGTCCTGGTTGACCTGCGCGACGAAGCTCTTCGCATCGGG
The DNA here is from genome assembly GCA_035761265.1 of Steroidobacteraceae bacterium. GTDB lineage: Bacteria > Pseudomonadota > Gammaproteobacteria > Steroidobacterales > Steroidobacteraceae > CADEED01. Next base: position 24,067 of record DASTRL010000202.1, on the reverse strand, counting down.
GATGCTCTGCTGCGGCTGCTGGACCACGCTGCGCTCCTCGACCTTCTGCAGCGCGGGCGGCGGGCGCGGGCCCTGCTGGCTGGGGCAGCCGCAGAGCAGCAGCGCCGACGGGATGACGAGCGCGGCCAGGCCGCGAAAGTAGTTAGTACGGTTCATTTGCGATCTCCGATCCAGCCGCGCAGTGCGCGCGATATCAGCAGGATGAACACACCGGCGCCGCCGCCGATCAGGGTCATGGTCCAGAACGCGCCCGGCAGTTGCTCCTGGGTCAGCGATGAGGTGTGTCCGCCGACCAGGCCCGCCACCGTATTGCCGATCGCGGCGCCCAGGAACCAGGTACCCATCATCCGGCTGACGAAGCGCGGCGGCGATAGCTTGGTGACGTTCGACAGGCCCACCGGCGACAGACACAACTCACCGAACGTGTGCACCAGGTAGGCCATGAGCAGCCACACCGGTCCCACCTTGCCGCCGCTCGAGACCACGAGCTGCGCGGCCCACATCATGATCAGGAAGCCGAAACCGAGCAGGATCAGGCCGAGGCCCATCTTGAACGGCGCGGAAGGATCCAGGTTGCGCGCGCCCAGCGACACCCAGATCCACGCGAAAAACGGGGCGAACAGGATGATGCAGATCGGGTTGATGGCCTGGTAGTACGCGGCGGGGTGCACGCCTTCGTTGTACATGTGCCCGAGGAAGGAACGATCCGTGTAGTCGAGCGCGAAGATGTTGAAAGTCGTCGCCTGCTGCTCGAATCCGCCCCAGAACAGCGCCGCGCACAGGAAGAAGATGATGATGACGCCGACGCGCTTCTTCTCCTGCGAGTCGAGGCCGCCGAACAGCAGCACGTAGCCGAAGAAGGCCACGGCCAGCGCGACTTCGGCGATGAACAGGCCGTGCGCCAGGGATTTTTCCGAGGGCACGCTGTCGCCGAGGAACAGTGCCAGCGCGCCGATCACCGCGAGCACGCCCACGCCCGCCACCATCATCCAGGTCTTGCGCTTCTGCTCGGCAGGCAGATTCGGCGGCAGGCCCGACGTGCCGAGATAGCGCTCGGTCAGCTTGAACTGCAGAAGGCCGATCAGCATGGCGAAGCCGCAGATGCCGAAACCCAGGCGCCAGTTGAGATCCTCGCCCAAGCCGCCCGCGATGATGGGACCCAACGCGGCGCCGAGGTTGATGCCCATGTAGAAGATGGAGAAGCCGGCGTCGCGCCGCGAACCGGGCTGGCCCTCGTAGAGCGCGCCCACCACGCTGGAAACATTGGGTTTCAGCAGCCCGATGCCGAGCACGGTCACGGCCAGGCCGCCATAGAAGACCGCGGGTGTGGCCGGGATGGCGCAGATGAAATTGCCGATGGCGATGAAGACGCCGCCGGCGAACACCGCATTGCGCTGGCCCACGAGCTGGTCGGCGATCCAGCCGCCGGGAACCGTCACGAGATAGGCGCACCCCGCGAACAGCGCATACACGGCGCCGGCCGTCTCGTTGTCGATGCCGTACCCGGGGTTGGTCGCAGTGGTCGACGCGGCGAGGAACAACACCAGCATCGTGCGCAGACCGTAGTACGTGAAGCGCTCGAAGAACTCCGTCATGAAGAGCGTGGCCAGGCCGCGGGGATGTCCGAAGAAACTGCGGCTGTAATCGGGCGACACGATCGTCGTCGTCGTGGGATCAGTCATTTATTGCCCCGAATTTTTATGGGCGCTGTTGCGCCGCGATGGCGCGCAGTCTGAACCAAGGCCCGTCGCCCCAGCAAGGCGGCCGGGGAAATGGGGACATTCCTGATTTTCTTGTAACAATCGACCGCCGGTCCGGCAGCCCGGCTGGCGCGCGCGATTGTTACAAGAAAATCAGGAATGTCCCCATTTCCAGGAATGTCCCCATTTCCTCAGCGCGCCTCGGCTTCTTCCTTCTCGCGGGCCTCTTCGCTCTCGCGGCGCATCTTCTGCATGACGCGCGCCATGATGAGCCCGCCCTCGTAGAGGAAATACATCGGCACGGCCATGATGCATTGTGAGATCGCGTCGGGCGGGGTGAGGATGGCCGCCACCACGAAGATGCCGATGATCACGTAGCCGCGGTTCTCCGCGAGCTTCTCCACGCGCACGATGCCGGTGAGCACCAGCAGCACCACGGCGACCGGAACTTCGAAGGCCACGCCGAAGGCAAAGAACATCGTCAGCACGAAGTCGAGATAACTCGCCATGTCCGGCATGTAGTTCACGCCCGCGGGGGCGGTCAGCACCAGGTAGCTGAACATCACCGGGAACACCGCGAAGTACGCGAACACCACGCCCGCATAGAACAGGAACACCGAGGACACGAGCAGCGGCACGGCGAAGCGCTTCTCGCGGCGGTACAGGCCCGGCGCGACGAATGCCCAGATCTGGTAGAGCACCACCGGAATCGCGATGAACAGCGCCACGTAGAACGACACCTTGAACGGTGTCATGAACGGCGATACCACGCTCGTGGCGATCAGCGACGTGCCCTTGGGTAGTTTGTCGATCAGCGGCTGCGCGATCAGCGTGAACAGCTCGTTGGCGAACACCGCGCACGGGATGAAGGCGACGAGCACCGCCACCACCGCCTTGAGCAGCCGGTTGCGCAGCTCGAGCAGGTGCGACATCAGCGTGCCTTCGGCGAGCTGTTCCTCCTGTTTCCTGTCCTCGGCCATTGCGGTCAGCGCGGGTCGCGCCCGGCGTCGGCCGGCGGTGGCGAAAGATCGAGCTCCGCCTGCGCGCCCTCGGCGCGGGCCGCATCCGCGGCAGCGACTTCGGGTGCCGGCGTCTCGGACGCGGGCGACTCGAACGCGGGCGACTCGAACGCGGGCGACTCGGATGCGGGCGACTCGGATGCGGGCGTGCCGGGCGTGGATTCGGCCGTGGCCTGCGCCGCCGCGCGCTGCGAGGGATGCATGTGATGGTCGGGCGGGTAGAACTGCTCTTCGTCGGCGGCGGCCGGCGTGGCCGTTGTCACCTGGGTCGAGGTGGGAGCCGGCTTCGGCGTGAGGGAAGTATCGATGCCCGGATCGATGTTCATCTTCGAATCGAAGTTGGCGGCTTCCTCTTCGAGCTGCTCGCGGAACTGCCGCGCCATCGCGCGCGCGCGTCCCACCCAGCGACCCACCTGCTGTGCGAGCTTGGGCAGCTTCTGCGGCCCGAGCACGACCAGCGCGATCGCGAAGATCAGCAGCAGCTCTGTGAAACCAACCTCGAACATGGATCACTCCGCCGGATGGCGGTCAGGGTCGCGATGCGTGGGAAACGCCGTGAACGATCAGGCCTTGTGTTCGCTCTTTTCCGTCTGCGACTTGGCTGAATCGGAAAATTCTGCATCGGCCTTGAGCTGTTTGACGGACTCCTCGGCATCACCCTCGTTCATCGACTTCTTGAAGCCGCGCACCGCGGCGCCCAGGTCGGATCCGATCGTCTTGAGCTTCTTGGCCCCGAAAATCAGCAATACGACGATCAGGATGACAACGAGTTCTTTGAAACCAATCGGGCCCATGAGCCGCTCCTGTAGGGGGAAAACCCCGGAAAAACCTGCTATGCAAGGACCGGGAATGATAAGTCAACAGAGCCCTGGAACTTAAGAAAGTTCGGGCGGAGGCGAGACTCCCATCACGGGCGTCCGATGACTGTTAAGTCTTTGTCATCGTTGACATCATTCGAGCCAGAACGTGACCGGCCCGTCATTTGTCAGCGACACGCGCATGTGCGCGCCGAACTCGCCCGTGGCCACCTGCGCATGGCGCGCGCGCGCCAGCGCCACCAGCTCGTCGAACAGCGCCCGGGCGCGGCCGGGCTCTTCGGCGCCGCTGAACCCGGCGCGCGTTCCCTTGCGCGTATCGGCGGCCAGCGTGAATTGCGGCACCAGCATCAGGCCACCGGCGATGTCCGCGAGCGAGCGGTTCATGCGCCCCGCGTCGTCCTCGAAGATGCGGTACGTGAGCACGCGTTCCAGCAGGCGCGCGGCGCCGGCCGCATCGTCGCCGCGCTGCACGCCGATCAGCGCGAGCACGCCGCGGCCGATCCGGCCCACCAGGCGCGCGTCCACCGTCACCGCCGCCTCGCTGACCCTCTGGATGAGTGCAATCAAGTTCGCCGCTCCCCTGAAAATGCCGCGGGCAATGCCGCGGGCGATTGTGCCCGGTGGCAATTGCGCGCCCAAGTCCTTAATATCGCGGCCTGTTTTCGCGAGCTCAAAGGCTTATTTTCGTCATGGCAGTGCGCATTCCGGTCGTCGTTTCCCTCTCGTTCCTGGCACTTGGTGTTTCGTTCGCGGCCAACGCGCAGAACCCCCCGGCTTTCAACGGCGACGCCAAGCGCGGCCATGCGCTGTCCTACACCTGCCTCGGCTGCCACGGCGTCACTAACTACAAGAACGTCTACCCGACCTACTCGGTGCCCAAGCTGCGCGGCCAACGGCCGGAGTACCTGGTGGCCGCGCTCAAGGCCTACAAGAGCGGCGAGCGCTCGCACGGCACGATGCACGCGCAGGCCAGCTCGATGAGCGAGCAGGACATGGCCGATATCGCGGCCTACCTCGCCGGCCCGAACGTGCTGACGCAGTCGAAGAACGACGTTCCCGCGGCGGCGCGCCCCAAGGCGAGCGAAGTGTGCCTCGCCTGCCACGGCACCAACGGCGTCGGCATCACCGCCGACTATCCCACCATCGCCGGCCAGCACGACGACTACATCGAGCGCGCGCTGCACGACTACCAGAAGGGCGGCCGCAAGAACGCGGTGATGGGCGGCATGGCGGCCACGCTCAAGCCCGAGGACATCAAGGAGCTGGCCGCGTACTACTCGAGCCAGAAGCCCGCGCTGGAAACCGTGCCCAAGGCGGGCACGTTCCTGTCGGCGAAGTAGCGCGCTACTACGCGGCCAGCCGCTTCTCCAGGAAGGCCACGATGGTCTTCTGGTAGAAGTCGCGGTTGGTCTTCTTCTTGAAGCCGTGGCCTTCATCGCGGGCCGCGAGATACCAGACCTCGCCGCCGCGCGCGCGCACCTTCGCGACCAGCTGCTGCGATTCGGTGGCCGGCACGCGCGGGTCGTTCAGGCCCTGTACCACCAGCAGCGGCCTGGAAATGCGCGCCGCGTTGGTCAGCGGCGAGATGCGTTGTAGATAGGCGCGCGTCTTCGGCAGGCGTTCGTCGCCGTACTCCTCGCGCCGCAGCGCGCGCCGGTAGGCCGAGGTGCTCTCGAGGAAGGTCACGAAGCTCGAGATGCCGACCACGTCGATGCCGCCGCGCAGCCGTTCGCCGAAATTCACCATCGTGGCCAGCGACATGTAACCGCCGTACGAACCGCCGGAGACGAACACGTTCTTCGCGTCGAGGTCGCGCTGCGCGCCGATCCACACCAGCAGCGCGCCGATGTCCTTGACCGCATCCTCGCGATCCTCGCCGTTGTCGAGATTCATCCAGGTCTTGCCGTAGCCCGACGAGCCGCGCACGTTGGGCGTGATCACGACGAAGCCCATCTCGCGCACCAGGAACTGGGTGAACGGGTTCCAGGTGGGCACGGCCTGGGATTCCGGGCCGCCGTGGATGTCGATGATCACCGGGTGTGGCGCCGGCACGGCGCCGCTCGGTCGATAGACGAACGCCGGGATCTGGCGGCGCTTGCCGCCCTCGCGATCGAAAGTGGGGAAGCGGACGAGCTCGGCGGGCGCGAATTGCAGTGGATCGACGCTGCCGGGTTCGCTCTTCGTGTAGCGCACCAGGGAACCGTGCTCCGGCTCGAGCACGAACACGTCGCGCGGCGACTGCGGTCCTTCCAGCGACAGCGCCAGCCGCTTGCCGTCCCGGTCGAAGCCGATGCGGCCGATCCGCCCGTCGGGCAGCGGCGGCAGGATTTCCAGGCGCCTGGCGATGTCGAGCACCGTGAGCCTGCTCACGCCGTCGACGTTCGCCACCCACGCGAGGTAGCGGCCGTCGTCGCTGCGCGCGAAGCTGTCGATGTCCCACGGAATGTGGCCGGTCAGCACTTCGACCGCGCCGGTGGCCAGGTCCACGCGCCGCAGCTGCTCGAACTCGCTGTCGCGATTCGTGATCAGGTAGACGCCGCGCCCGTCGGGCGTGAAGCGCGCGCCGGAGACGCTGGCGACGTCGCCGCCCTCGCTCACCGGGGTGAGCGCCGCGGTGGCGATGTCCATGACGTAGAGGTGCGATTCGGCGGCCGAGACGAAGTTGTTGATCAGTAGTTTGGTGTCGTCGGGCGACCAGTCGGCCACCGACCAGCTCTTCTGGAAGCCGTTGAACACCAGCCGCGGGGCGGCCAGGGTGTTTGCCGGTTCGGCGATGAAGAGGTCGTAGCTCACGCCGTCGCGCGCCGTGCTGTGGAACGCCACGCGGCGGCCGTCATGGCTCCACACGAGTCCGCCGTTGACGCCCTTGCCCGTGCTCAGCATGCGCACCGAGCGCGTCGCGAGGTCGTAGTAGTAGACCTGCGAATTCTCGTTGCCGCCCTGGTCGCGCAGGAAGACGAAGCCGGGCGCCCCGGCCGATTGCGGCACGCGCGCCATGCTGACCGGCTCGCGCGAGAAGGTCAGCTGCTCGCGATCGCCCAGCGGCATGGCAACCCGGTGCAGTTGATCGGTATCCGCGAAGCGCGTGGCGATCAACAAGGCGCCGTCCGGCAGCCAGTCGACGAAGCTCGCGCCGCGCGAGTTCAGGTAGTCCTCGAGCCGCGCCGTCAGCGGCGTCTCGACACCGGGGACGTCGTCGAGCACCAGGTTGCCGCGCTCTTCGATGGCGCCGTGCGCCGCGGCGACCGTGAGGGCCATGGCCGTCAGGAGTAATTTTCCGTTCATGCTGTTATGTTGGCGGAGGGAGCAGTCATGAGCCAGAGTCTGCCACGCCTGACAAGGTTCGCCGACGGCATCACGGCCGTCGACACCGAATACGTGCGACCGCAGATGGATGCTTCGCACATCGTGACGGCGGGCTCACGCGCGGCCATCGTGGATACCGGGCCGAATACTGCCGTTCCTCTGATACTGGCGGCGCTCGGCGAACTCGGCGTCGAGCGCGACGCGGTGGAATACCTGTTTCTCACCCACGTGCACCTCGATCATGCCGGCGGCGCGGGTGCGCTGATGCAGGCGCTGCCGCGCGCCACCGCGGTGCTGCATCCGCGCGGCGCGCCGCACATGATCGATCCGGGCATGCTCATCGCCGGCACGCGCGCGGTGTACGGCGAGGAGGCCTACGCGAGGTTGTACGGCGAGATCCTGCCCATCGCGCGCGAGCGCATCGCCATCGCGCAGGACGGGCAACGCTTCGATCTGGGCGAGCGCACCTTCGAATGCGTGCACACCCCGGGGCATGCCTTGCATCACCAGGCCATCGTGGATCACGGCGCGGTCAGCATCTTCACGGGCGACACTTTCGGTTTGTCCTACCGGGAGTTCGACACGGCGCAGGGCCCGTGGATCATGCCGACCACCACGCCCACGCAGTTCGACCCGGGCCAGCTCAAGGCATCGATCGTGCGGCTCATGCAATTCCGGCCGCGGCGCCTGTATCTCACGCATTTCAGCGAGGTGGGCCAGTGCGCGCGGCTGGCCAACGACATGTACGAAGCCATCGATGACTTCGTGCGCATGGCGCGCGGCGCGGGGCTCGACGAGGCACGGCTGCGGTTCGAGCTGCGCGACTGGGCGCACGCTGGGCTGCGCGACCACGGCTGTACCATGAGCATCGACGCGATCGATTCGATATTGAACAAGGACTACGAACTCAACGCGGCGGGACTCGCCGTCTGGCTCAAGCGATGCAATACCTGATCCTCAAATCGCTGCACGTGCTCGCAGTGGTGCTGTTCCTCGGCAACATCATCACCGGAGTGTTCTGGAAATTTCACGCGGATCGGATGGCAGACCTGCGCGCGCGCGAGGTGGCCATCGCCGGCATCATTCGCAGCGATCGCTGGTTCACGATGCCCGGCGTCACGGTCATCATCGCGACCGGGCTGTGGATGGCCATCGGCGCGCACATGCCGCTGCTCCGCACGAAGTGGATCCTCTGGGGCATCATCCTGTTCGGCATCTCCGGGGTCTGCTTCGGCGCCCGCGTCGCTCCGCTGCAGAAACAGCTCCTGGCCAACGTGCGCGCCGGCATCTGCGGCCACTGGGACCCGGCCGAGTACCAGCGCCTGTCGCGCGGCTGGGAGATCTGGGGTGGCGTCGCCACGCTCGCACCGGTGATCGCCCTGTTCCTCATGGTGATGAAGCCGGCGTGAAGGGTGGTGGTCGCGCGGCCGCGAATCGCGCGCGACATACATCGGGACCTCGCTTCAGTCGCGGGATGTCGTCTGGAAATTCGCGGGCCGCCGCGCGCAGAGCAACGATCCGGACATCAGCTAGTTAGAGCGAAAACTGGTCAGTGCGGAGACAACCACGGCGCGGCTTCGCGCCTTGCGAGGTCTGACCGGTGGTGCGCGAAGGCGGCGAGCTTCGGCGCCCGATGTACGTCGCGCCCGCCGGCGCACACCGCGCCGGCTCGTCGCCCTGCTCCACGTGGACAAGAACCACTCCAGATCTTCGCGGCTACAGCGTGGCGCGACTCGAGCTGCGGGCGCGCGGAGGGCATGCGATGCCATGCTGCGTCTCCGACCTCGCCGTCATTGTGTAGCACCGGTCAGACCTCGAAGGCACGAAGCCGCGCCAGGGTTGCCCTCCCACTTTCCAATTTCTGCTCGAAGGTAGCGTTACCGAATCCTCGGTGCGCGCGCGGCGGCCAGCGAGTTTCCAAACAACATTCGGAACTGAAGGGAGGAACCAGCATGGCATCGCGTGCCCTCCGCGCGCCTACAACCCCCGTTGCACCAAGCTGTATCATCGCGCCCCATGCCAAGACTTCACGTCCCCCAACCCCCAACCCGGCCGGGGGACAGGCCCGACTTTTCATACGTCGACCTGTCGCCGCCCGGTGCCCTCAACAAACCCGACGTCAATGCGCGCGCCCGCGACATGGAAGACTGCGCCGTGGGACTGGTGCGCGTGCTCGACGACAAACACGAGGCCGTGGGCCCGTGGAATCCGCAGCTCGACGACGCGGACCTGCAGGTGGGCCTGCGCCACATGCTGCTCACGCGCATCTTCGACGATCGCATGCAGCGCACGCAGCGCCAGGGAAAGATCTCCTTCTACATGCGCTCGTACGGCGAGGAGGCCGTGGCGGTCGCGCAGGCCATGGCGCTGCAACCCGGCGACATGCTGTTCCCCTCGTACCGCCAGCAGGGCATCTACATGGTGCGCGGCAAGCCCATGGTCGACCTCATGTGCCAGCTGCTCTCCAACACGCGCGACATGTGCAAGGGCCGGCAGCTGCCGGTGATGTACCACTGGAACGCCGGGCGCATCTTCTCGATCTCCGGCAATCTAACTACCCAGTTCCCGCAGGCGGTCGGCTGGGCCATGGCCGCCGCGATCCGCAACGAGGACCACATCGCCTGCACCTGGATCGGCGAGGGCGCGAGCGCCGAGGCGGACTTCCACCACGGGCTGCTGTTCGCCGCCGTCTACCAGGCGCCGGTGATCATGAACATCGTCAACAACCAGTGGGCGATCTCCACGTTCCAGGGCACCGCCGGGGGCGAGCAGCGTTCGTTCGCGGCGCGCGGCCCGGGATACGGCGTCGCGGGCATCCGCGTCGACGGCAACGATTTCCTCGCCGTGCACGCCGTCACCCAGTGGGCCGCGCAGCGCGCGCGCACCGGCGGCGGGCCGACGCTCATCGAGCTCGTGACCTACCGCGCCGCGGCGCATTCCACCAGCGACGACCCGTCGCGCTACCGCCCGAAGGAGGACTACGAGCACTGGCCGCTCGGCGACCCGGTGGAAAGGCTAAAGGCGCACCTGATCGCGCGCGGCGAGTGGAGCGAGAAGCGCCACAAGGACCTGCACGCCGAGCTCGACGCGCAGGTGCAGGCCGCGTGGAAGGAGGCCGTGTCCTTCGGGGCGCTCAACGAAGGCCCGCGCCTCGACCGGCACCTGATGTTCGAGGACGTCTACAAGGACTTCCCCGAATCCTTGCGCCGCCAGAGCGAGCAGCTCGCCGAGGAGATCAAGCTGAACGCCGAGCTCGGGCTCGCCGCCAAGCCCGAACAGGCGCAGGGTAGTTAGTCATGGCGCAGATGAACATGATCCAGGCGCTGAACTCCGCCATGGACGTCATGATGGCGCGCGATCCTTCGGTGGTCGTGATGGGCGAGGACGTCGGCTACTTCGGCGGCGTGTTCCGCGTCACCGACGGGCTGCAGAGGAAATACGGCGAGCATCGCGTGCTCGATTCGCCGATCGCCGAGGGCGGCATCGTCGCGACGGCCATCGGCATGGCGGTCAATGGCCTGCGGCCGGTGGCCGAGATCCAGTTCGCCGACTACATCTACCCGGCGGTGGACCAGATCGCGAGCGAGCTGGCGCGCATCCGCTACCGCACGGCGGGCGACTTCACCTCGCCGATGGTGATCCGCGCGCCCTGCGGCGGTGGCATCCGCGGCGGACAGACGCACTCGCAGAGTCCCGAGGCCATCTTCACGCACATCTGCGGCGTGAAGGTCGTGATGCCGTCCAATCCGTACGATGCCAAGGGCCTGCTGATCGCCGCCATCGAGCACGACGACCCGATCATCTTTTTCGAGCCGAAGCGCATCTACAACGGTCCGTTCGACGGCGACCCCAACAAGCCCGCCGTGCCGTGGAGCACGCACCCGAAGGGCAACGTGCCCGAGGGCCACTACCAGGTGCCCATCGGCAAGTGCGACTTCGTGCGCGAGGGTTCGCAGGTCACGATCGTCACGTATGGAACGATGGTGCACGTCTGCGAGGCGGCGGCGAAGAAGCTGAACGTCGACGCCGAGATCATCGACGTGCGCACCATGTCGCCGCTGGACATCGACCCGATCTGCTCCTCGGTCAAGAAGACCGGCCGCTGCGTGGTGGCACACGAAGCCACGCGCTTCTGCGGCTTCGGCGCCGAGCTCTCGGCCAGCATCCAGGAAGAGTGCTTCTGGTATCTGGAGGCGCCGATCCAGCGCGTCGCGGGGTGGGACACGCCATACCCGCACGCCTTCGAATGGGAGTACTTTCCCGGCCAGGCCCGCGTGGCGCTCGCACTGCGGGCAGCGCTTGGAGATGAGTCATGAGCCGTTACGTATTCAAGATGCCGGACCTGGGGGAAGGCACGGTCTCCGCCGAAGTCGTCGCCTGGCACGTCAAGCCCGGCGACCTGGTGCACGAAGACCAGGTGATGTGCGAGGTCATGACGGAGAAGGCGGCCGTGGAGATGCCCGCGCCGGTGACCGGCCGCGTCGTCTCGATCAGCGGCGAGCCGGGCGACATGGTGGCCGTGGGCTCGGAGCTGGTGGTGTTCGACACCGACGCCACTTCGGCCGCTTCGGGTGATGCGCCCGTGTCCCGGGCTCCGGCACCGCCACCGCCCGAGCCGCTGACACCGCATCCGCAACGCCGCGCCACGGACATCGCGCCGGCTTCCGGCACGCCGGCCGCGCAGAAGCGCGAGGTCGCGGCCGCCGCGCAGGCGCCGGGCGCAGCGGGCAATGGCAACGGCACGGGCGCGCACAAGTCGGCACGCGTCATGGCGTCGCCGGCATCGCGCCGCCGCGCCGCCGAAGCCGGTCTCGATCTCGCCACCGTCATGGGCACGGGACCCGCGGGCCGCATCGAGCCGGGCGACATCGATTCGGCGCTGGCCGCCGGCGCCGCGCGCGGCGCGCCGCCGTCCATGAATGCGCGCGCCAACGCCACGCGCGATGCACGCAACGGCACCGAGGAGGTCAGGATCATCGGCCTGCGCCGTGTCATCGCCGAACGCCTGACCGAGTCCGCGCGCAGCATCCCGCAGTACTCCTATGTCGAGGAGATCGACCTCACCAGGCTCGAGGCGCTGCGCAAACATCTCAATGACCGGCGACCGCCGGCCGCGCCACCGCTCACCTTCCTGCCGTTCATCGTCGCGGCGCTCGCGCGGGTGCTGGAGAAATTCCCGCAATGCAACGCGCTGTACGACGCCGCGCGCGGCGTGCTGGTCAAGCACAAGGCCGTGCACGTCGGCATCGCGACGCAGACGCCGCAGGGATTGAAGGTCCCCGTGGTGCGCAATGCCGAGTCGCGCGCGCTGCACGATCTGGCCGCCGAGATCCGCCGCGTGTCGGAAGCCGCGCGCGCCAACAAGTCGCCACGCGAGGAGCTCACGGGCTCGACCATCACAGTGACCAGTCTCGGCAAGCTCGGCGGCATCGCCTCGACGCCGATGATCAACATGCCCGAGGTGGCGATCATCGGCATCAACAAGGCCATCGAGCGCGCCGTGGTGGTCGACGGGCAGATCACCGTGCGACTGATGATGAACCTGTCGTCCTCCTTCGATCACCGCTTCGTCGACGGTTACGACGCGGCGTCGATGATCCAGGCGCTCAAGGACCTGCTCGAGCAACCCGCGACCATCTTCATCGACTGATGTCGCCGCGATGCTGGGTGCCATGGATGGCGCTGCTGGCGGGCGGCTGCGCGCTGGCCGCGATCGCGGACCGGCCGGGCGTGCCGCAGGTGCGCGTCGAGGTCACGCGTCGCGGCGACGCCTGGCAGGCACGCTACACCTTCGATCGCGCCGTCGACGCCTGGGTATTTCCGCGCTCGTCGCCGACCGCCGAAGACGGCAAGGACTGGCGACTCGGGAGCTGGACCGTCGAGACGCGCGGCGTGCGGTTGCAGCGCCGCGGCAGCTATGACGTGCTGAGTGCCGGGCGCGGCGGTGTGCCGCTCGAGGTGAGCATCCGCTTCCAGCCGGTGAACGAGCGGCTGCAGGCCGACTACGCCCCCGCGCTGCAGTTCAGCGACGGATCGGTGGCATTGTTCGTGGCGCAGTTCGAGTGCTTTCCCATGGACTCGGTTTCCGCCGCCGGCAAACTACCCAGCGACCTCAACAACCAGCTCGTGCCCGCGGCCCGCATCGAGTACCTGTTCCAGGATGCCGCGGGCCCCGTACTGCTCGACGGGCGGCATGCCGCGCTGGCACGGACCTCCACGTCGGATACCTACGTGCTGTTCGGCGGCACGCGGCCGATCGAAACGCCCGACATGGTGGGGATCGTGGATCCGCAGCTGCCACCCTGGATCAAGGATTCCCTGACCCGCGACGTGCCCTTCCTGCTGAGCCGCTACACGCAGGAGCTCGGGCGTCTGCGCGATTTCAAACCCGCCATCATGGTGAGCTGGGCCGGCCCGACGCCGGGAATCGTGTCGCGCGAGGGCAGCGCGCTGCGCGGCCTCATCGTCATGAAATACGAGGGCTCCGGCGTGCTCGAGGAAACGCCCGCGCAGCGCCAGCAGGGCTTGTGGTTCATCGCGCACGAAGCTGCGCACTTCTGGCTGGGCCAGACGGTGGGCTACCAATACGCTCGCGACGCCTGGATCACCGAAGGCGGCGCCGATCTGCTGGCCATCCGCGCCGTGGCGGAGGCCGACCCCGGTTACGACCCGTTGCCCGAGCTGAATCGCGCCATCGAAGACTGCGTGCAGCTCACGCGTCGGCAGGGTGTCGCGAGCGCGCGCGACCGGAACCAGCAGCGCGCCTACTACGCCTGCGGTGTCGTGTTCGGACTGGTTGCCGAAGCCGGCTCGGGTCGCTCGTTCTACAAGTTCGCGCGCGCGCTGGTGGAGCACAATCGCGCCGATGGCGTGGTGGCGCGTGCCGACTGGCTCGCGGAGCTCGACGATGCCACGCGCAATCCGCTGCTTCGGCGCGACATCGAGCGCCTGCTCGACCGCGGCGTACCCGATCCGGCGCAATTCCTCGCCGATCTGTTCACGCGTGCGCGCATCTCGTTCGAGGTGGACTCCTCGGGAATTCCCCGTCTGCGATAGGCGACGCCGTTCGTCCTACACAAAAATGTGCTGCGGTACCGCCGCGCGCCTTCCTTTGCTGGCAGATTTCCGCCTGACACCGGGGATTCTTTCGATGCATCGACATCCAAATCAGCAAACCTGCCTGTACTGCAAGGTGGTGCAGTTCGTCAGCATTGGCGAGCCGCCACCGGTCAGGAGCTGGAAGCGGCCGCTGCTGCTGGTCGCGGGTCTGGCGCTCACCGTCTGCACGGTCATGGCGCTGCACTTCGCCTGGGAGCGCGCGGGCGCCACGTTCTTCGCCGCCGTCTCCTGCCTGCTGATGATCATCGCGCTGCTGGGCGTCGCGATCTCGTTTCGCGGCTGCGACACCTGCGTGGCGCGATTCCTGGGGAAGACATTGTGATCGCGAGACCCGCGCGAGCCCGGCTGCAGTCGCTGTGCGGCACGGCGCGGCGCATGAGAAAGGAGGAAGAGGCCGCCACGGCCTCGGCGACCCGCCGGCCTTGTCGTCACCCGGCCGTGTGGGCCTGCCACGGCAATTCCGAGCGCCTGCGCCGGTCGATGCTGCGGCGCTGATCGCGCCCGGCTACATCTTTTCGAGCTCGTCCACGGTCTTCGGCCAGTCGCTCTTGAGCAGGCGCGACAGAGCACGGTCGGCGAGCAGCCGGCCGCCGGTCTGGCAGCGGGGGCAGTAGTTGGTCTCGTTCTCCGCGTAGCGGATGCGCTGCACCGGGGTGCCGCACACCGGACAGGGCTTGCCGAAGCGGCCATGCACGGCCATCTCCGGGCGGAACGCGGTGACCTTCTCCGGGAATTCGCCACGCGCCGCGGTGCGCAGCCGCTCGGTCCACTCGGACAACACGGCGCGTGTCGCCTCGTAGAGCTTGCGGATCGACGGCTCGTCGAGCCGCTGGCTCAGTGCCACGGGCGAAAGCCCGGCGCGGTGCAGGATCTCGTCCGAGTACGCGTTACCGATGCCGCTGAACGCACGCGGATCGGTGAGCGAGCGCTTGAGCGTGTGATTTTCGGCGAGCAGCCGCGCGCGGAATTCCTCGTAGCTGGACTCCAGCACGTCGAGGCCGCCCGGATCCTGGCTGGCCATGGCTTCCTGGCTGCCGAACACGTGCAACGACGCGCGCCGCTTCGTGCCGGCCTCGGTGAGCGTGAGCGTGCCGGTCTCGAACGTGAAAGACGCGAGCGCAGCGCGCTTGCCCGGCTTGCCATTCGCCGCAAACCAGTGCAGGCGTCCCGCGACCATGAGGTGGAATACCAGCCAGCGATCGCCTTCGAAGCCGATGGCGATGCGTTTGCCGATGCGTCGCAATGCCGTCACCCGGCGGCCCGACAGCGAGTCCAACGGCGGGGCGACGCTTCGCAGCAGGAAGGGATGCGCGATCCGCGCGCTCACCAGCCGGGTACCCATGACCCGCTCCCCGAGCGCCTCGATGTACAAGGAGATGTCGGGCAGCTCCGGCATGGCGCGAGCGTAGCAGCCCGGCACGCAATCGCTGCAACAGGCCGGACGCCGCGCCTTGCCGCACTTCCGAAAGCGGCTCCTTGGGAGGATAGTCGGGTCGGCGCTCAATCCAGGGGCAGCGTGCACGCGGTCATGGCGCAGACGTTCGACATCCGCTTTGCCAAGTCGGAAGGACTCGCGGCGTTTTTCGAAGCCGCCGGGAACCGCTTCGGCTGGAGAGGCGGTGGTCGACTCAGCATCGATGCGGACGGCATGAGTTTCGCGCTGAAGCGCGGCATCGTCACTCTGCTGACACGCCGGCGCTCGCAGCGGATTGCCGCGGGAATGATCCGGGAGGTCTATCGCGAAGGCGATGCGCTGCGCGTGGAATTCGCCTGCGAGGACAATCCGCGCACGGTGCTGCCCTTCTGGGCGAGCGATCACGAGGCGGCGGCGCAGATCGTGCAGCTTCTTCCGACCTCGCGCACCTTCGAAGTGGAACACGGACCGACCGGGTCCTGCGCGAAGAAGACGCCGGGCCGGCGTTGGAACGGTGCCGTCGGCGCGATCACGGCTGGCATCGCCGCAGCGCTCGTGTGGTACTGGAAGCGCCCGGACACGGAGGTGGTGATCGCTTCCGCGGTTCCGTCGCCACCCATTGCCGCGTCGGTTCCAGCCGCCGCGAGCAAGGTGGTGCCGGTCGGTCCAGTCGAGGACGGACATGCCCGTGACGAGCGCGTCGCTGCGACGACTCAGCCCATTTCCACCGAGGAAGCGCGCAAGCTCGCGATCCTCGCCGAAGAACCCGTCGATTGGACCAGTCCACCGGCGGGATCAGCGCCCGCGGTCGCGCCGGGTGAGGCGCGCATTGCACGCACGCTGGAATCCCTGCCTGCGACACAGGCCGAAGATGAGGGCTTCGTGCCCATGGAGGTTCCCGAGATCCGGGTGAGCTGGGACGAGGCGGTGGTCGGCATCCCGCCGACGACCCTGGCTCATCGCGCGGGGCGCGAGCTGCTCGAACGATTTGCGGCGGATGCCGCTGCACTTTCGGAGGACTTCCGGCGCACCCGCGCGCGCTTCGACGCGGGCGCCGTGCCACCCCAGCTGTTCGCCGACGAACTCGATTCGCTCGCGCGACGCTGGCTCACCCTCAACGAGCGGCTGCTGCAGAACCGGAACTACTCCGACCCCGCGCTCACCGGCCTGCGCGCTACGCTCATGGCCGTCCTGATCCAGCAGCGGCTGTTTCTCAGCGGCTATGGCGCGGGATTGCGCATCAATGATCGAGCCGCGATCGAGCACGCCTTCCAGGAGCTGGCGCGCGCCGAGCAGTTGCTGCAGCGCGCGTGGCGGTACCTGGGCTGAGGACGGCGCGACTCAGGCCGGGCTCGCCGGCGCCGCCACGCGTTCACGCATCAGCACCAGTTCCTCGGCCGCCGTCGGGTGCAGCGCCATGGTGCTGTCCCATTGCTGCTTGGTGATGCCGGCCTTCACGGCCACGGCCGCGAGCTGGATCATCTCCGGCGCGTCTTCGCCAGCGATGTGCACGCCCAACAACCGGTCGGTGCGTGCGTCGACCACGAGCTTCATCAGCGTGCGTTCCTGGTTGCCCGAGATCATGTTGCGCATGGGACGGAAATTCACGCGGTAGACGTGCACGTCGCCATGCGCCAGGCGCGCATCGCCTTCTCCAAGCCCGACAGTGCCGATGGGCGGGCGGCCGAACACGGCGCTCGGCACGGCGCGGTGATCCACGGGCGTCGGCCGATTGTTGTAGATCGTGTCGGCGAAGGCATGGCCGTCGCGGATCGCCACCGGCGTGAGATTCACGCGATTGGTCACGTCGCCGATGGCGTACACCGATTCGGTGGTGCTCTTCGAATATTCGTCGACCACCACGGCGCCGTACTTGTCGAGGGCGACACCCGCGCGTTCGAGTCCGAGCCCGCGCGTGTTCGGATGGCGGCCGATGGCGAACAGCACCTGGTCGGTGTCCACGTGCTCGCCATTGCTCAACGTGACCCGCAGCCCCTCGCCGCGCTTCTCGATCCTCGAGAAGGTGTTGCGCATGGTCAGCCGGATGCCGCTGCGCTCCGCCTCGATGTGCATGTGCGCGCGCAGGTCATCGTCGAAGCCGCGCAGCACGCGGTCGCCGCGATGCACGATGTGGGTCTGCGCGCCGAGACCGTGGAAGATGTTGGCGAACTCCAGCGCCACGTAGCCGCCGCCGGCGATGACGATGTGCCGCGGCAGCTTCTCGAGCAGGAACGCCTCGTTGGAGGTGATGCCGAGCTCCACACCCGGCAGACCGTCGGGCAGTTGAGGCCTGCCGCCGGTCGCGATGAGGATGCGTTCGGCGGTGAGCTCGCTGCCGGACTTGAGCAGCTTCACGGTGTGTGCATCGACGACTTCGGCCCGCTCCTCGAACGGTGTCACGCCCGCGCGGATCAGGTTCGTCGTGTAGATGCCGGAGAGCCGCGTGACTTCCTTCTGCACGTTGTCGCGCAGCGTGGCCCAATCGAAGCTCGCATTGCCCACGCTCCAGCCGTAACCCGCGGCGTCGGCGAAGAACTGCGCGAACTCCGCGCCGTACACGAGGAATTTCTTGGGCACGCAGCCGCGGATCACGCAGGTGCCGCCGATGCGGTATTCCTCGGCGATGGCCACGCGCGCGCCGGCCTGCGAGGTGATGCGTGCCGCGCGCACGCCGCCCGAGCCCGCGCCGATGACGATGAGGTCGTAGTCGTAATTCATGGCACGATACTAGCCTGACCAGGACGAGGTGCTCGATTCTGCACGCCTGCCTCGAGGTTCCACAGCCCATGAGCACGTTCAAGGCATTCCGCATTCACGAGGTCGACGGCAAGATCTCCGCCCGCTTCGAATCGCTGACCCTCGACCAGCTCTCGCCGGGCGAGGTGATCGTCGATGTGCAGTACTCGGACATCAACTACAAGGACGCGCTCGCGGCCACCGGCGCGGGCAGGATCCTGCGGCGCTATCCGCTGGTGGGCGGCATCGACCTCGCGGGCGTGGTGCGGGAGTCGAGCGATGCGCGCCACAAGCCGGGCGATGCGGTGCTCGTGACCGGCTGCGGGCTCTCGGAAACCGTCGATGGCGGCTATTCCGAGGTCGCGCGCGTCCAGGCGGACGCCGTGATTCCGATGCCCGCGGGACTGGATGCCTTCCGGGCCATGGCGCTGGGCACCGCGGGATTCACGGCGGCGCTCGCCATTCATCGCATGGAGCGCAACGGCCAGGCGCCGTCGCGCGGACCGGTGGTGGTGACCGGCGCCACCGGAGGCGTCGGCAGCCTGGCGATCGACATGCTGAGCGCCCGGGGCTACCAGGTCATCGCCGTCACCGGAAAGCAGGACGCCACCGGGTATCTGAAGTCGTTAGGCGCCGCCACCGTGGTCTCGCGGGAGCAGCTTGCGCTCGGTCACCGGCCGCTGGAGTCGGCGCGCTATGCCGGCGCCATCGATGCGGTGGGTGGCGAGATGCTGGCGGGACTCACCCGGCACGTGGACTTCTGGGGAAACATCGCGAGCGTGGGTCTCGCCGGTGGTGCCGAGCTCCACATCACGGTCATGCCTTTCATCCTGCGCGGCGTGAACCTGCTGGGCATCAATTCCTCCGCCACCCCACGCGCCGAAAGGCTCGAGGTGTGGCAGCGCATCGCGACGGACCTGAAGCCGCGGCATCTCGAGCGCATCGCCCGTCGGACCATCTCCCTGGATGAACTGCCCGGCGCGTTCCAGGACTACATCGACGGCAAGGTGCTGGGCCGCACGGTCGTAAAGATCGGCGCGCGGCCGTAAACTGCCGCCATCATGACTGCATCGACACCCGCGCCGCTTTCCGCGGGCGCGAAACTCCGCGCGGCCATCGCGGCGGAAAAGCCCCTGCAGGTGGTCGGCGCCATCAACGCCTACGCGGCGCGCATGGCCGAGGCCACGGGGTTCCGCGCGCTCTATCTATCCGGAGGTGGCGTCGCCGCCAACTCGCTCGGCCTGCCGGATCTCGGCATCAGCACCATGGACGACGTGCTCATCGACATCCGCCGCATCACGGAGGCGAGCACGTTGCCGTTGCTGGTGGATGCGGACACGGGCTGGGGCGGGGCATTCAACATCGCGCGCACCGTGCGCTCGTTCATCAAGGCCGGCGCCGCGGGATTTCACATCGAGGACCAGGTGCAGTCGAAGCGCTGCGGGCACCGTCCCGGCAAGGAAGTGGTCTCGAAAGAGGAGATGGTGGATCGCATCAAGGCCTGCGTGGATGCGCGCACCGATGGCAGCTTTGTCATCATGGCGCGCAGCGACGCGCTCGCGAGCCACGGCCTGGACGAGATGATCGCCCGGCTCGTGGCCTGCGTGGAGGCGGGCGCCGACGCGGTATTCCCGGAAGCGATCACGGACCTGCCGATGTATCGCAAGGTGCGCGACGCGGTGCGCGTGCCGGTGCTCGCCAACATCACCGAGTTCGGCAAGACACCTTTATATACGCGCGAGGAGCTGGGCTCCGTGGGCGTGGACATCGTGCTGCACTGCTGCTCGGCATATCGCGCCATGAACCTGGCCGCGCTCAAGGTCTACCAGGCCATCCGCCGCGACGGCACGCAGAAGAACGTGCTCGGCGAGATGCAGACTCGCGACGAGCTGTACAAGTACCTCGACTACCACGCCTACGAGCGCAAGCTCGATGCGCTGTTCTCCAACGAGAAGGAGAAGTCCGGATGAGCGCACCCGAAGCGGCCGCGACGGCCGGGTTCAAGCCGAAGAAGTCGGTGGCGCTGTCCGGCGTCACCGCGGGAAACACGGCGCTGTGCACCGTGGGCCGCAGCGGCAACGACCTGCACTACCGCGGCTACGACATCCTGGAAGTCGCCGAGACCTGCGAGTTCGAGGAGATTGCCCATCTGCTCATCCACGGCAAGCTGCCGAACCAGGCCGAGCTCGCCGCGTACAAGTCGAAGCTGAAGTCGCTGCGCGGGCTGCCGGCGCCGCTGCGCGCGGTACTCGAGCAGCTGCCGGCGGCCACGCATCCGATGGACGTGCTGCGCACCGGCGCTTCGACGCTGGGCTGCCTGCTGCCGGAGAAGGAAGACCACGATCCGGCCGGCGCGCGCCACGTCGCCGATCAGCTGGTGGCGAGCTTCGGTTCCATGCTGTGCTACTGGTATCACTGGTCGCACAACGGCCAGCGCATCCACGTCGAGACCGAGGACGACTCGGTCGGCGGGCATTTCCTGCACCTGCTGCACCGGCGGCCACCATCGGCGAGCTGGGTGCGCGCCATGCATACCTCGCTCAATCTCTACGCCGAGCACGAGTTCAATTCCTCCACGTTCACTGCACGCGTGATCGCGGGCACGGGGTCGGACATCCATTCGTCGATCACCGGTGCCATCGGCGCGCTGCGCGGCCCCAAGCATGGCGGCGCCAACGAGGTCGCGCTCGTGATCCAGCAGCGCTATGCGGATGCGGACCAGGCGGAGGCCGACATCCGCCGCCGCGTGGCCAGCAAGGAGATCGTCATCGGCTTTGGTCATCCCGTGTACACGGTGGCCGATCCACGCAACGTGATCATCAAGCGCGTGGCGGAGCAGCTCGCCAAAGATGCCGGCGACATGAAGCTCTACCGCATCGCCGAGCGCATCGAGTCGGTGATGGGCGAGGTCAAGAAGATGTTCCCGAACCTCGACTGGTACAGCGCCGTGAGCTATCACCTGATGGGCGTGCCCACCGCCATGTTCACGCCGCTGTTCGTGATCTCGCGCACCACGGGGTGGAGCGCGCACGTCATCGAGCAGCGCGAGGACGGCAAGATCATCCGGCCCGCGGCTAACTACACAGGGCCGGAGAACCGGAAATTCGTGCCGCTGGCGCAGCGGCCATGAGGATGCGCGGCTGCCCCGGAATCTCCCGGGGTGAGCGCGCGCCTCGCCCGTCCCCGGACGGTGAACCGCGGTAGAATGCGCGCACCGCGGGACGCCCCCGGTTTCCACCGTCATCCGGCCTGAAACCGGCGGCAGCGTCGACGCGCCGCAATCGGAGTCCTATGTCTTCCCATGACTACAAGTCCGCGCAGCGGCCGGAGCCCGACGAGCTGCTCGTGGCGATCGCCGACTACGCCAGCAACTTCAAGGTAGATAGCCCGCAGGCCTACGAGACGGCGAAGTACTGTCTCATGGACACGCTGGCCTGCGGCTTCCAGGCGCTGAAGTACCCGGCCTGCACCAGGCTCCTGGGACCGGTAGTCCCGGGTGCCACCATGCCGGGTGGCTCACGCGTACCGGGCACGAGCTACGAGCTCGACCCGGTGATGGGCGCGTTCAGCATCGGCGCCATGGTGCGCTGGCTGGACTTCAACGACACCTGGCTCGCCGCCGAATGGGGCCATCCTTCCGACAACCTCGGCGCCATCCTCGCGGTGGCCGACTACCTGTCGCGCCGCGCCATCCTGCTCGGCGAGAAGCCGCTGGTCGTGCGCGACGTGCTGACGGCCATGATCAAGGCGCACGAGATCCAGGGCGTGCTCGCGCTCGAGAACAGTTTCAACCGCGTCGGGCTCGATCACGTGCTGCTGGTGCGCGTGGCCTCGACCGCGATCGCGACCGCCATGCTGGGTGGCTCGATGGAGCAGGTGGTCAATGCGCTGTCGAACGCCTGGATAGACGGTGGTGCGCTGCGCACCTACCGGCATGCGCCGAACACCGGCTCCCGCAAGAGCTGGGCGGCGGGCGATGCGACCAGTCGTGCGGTGCGGCACGCGCTGTTCGCGCTCAAGAACGAGATGGGTTACCCCTCCGCATTGAGCGCGAAGACCTGGGGTTTCCAGGACGTGCTCTTCAAGGGCAGACCCGTGACGCTGGCGCAGCCGCTCGGCAGTTACGTCATGGAGAACGTGCTGTTCAAAATCAGCTACCCCGCGGAATTCCACGCGCAAACCGCGGTCGAATGCGCCATGACCCTGCACCCGCAAGTGAAGGACAAGCTCGCGCTCATCGATCGCATCGTCATCGAGACGCAGGAACCGGGTGTGCGAATCATCGACAAGACCGGCCCGCTCGCGAATCCGGCCGACCGGGATCACTGCATCCAGTACATGGTGGCCGTGCCCTTGATCTTCGGCCGCCTGACGGCCGCGGACTATGAAGATGCCGTCGCCGGCGATCCGCGCATCGACGTGCTGCGCGCCAGGATGGAAGTGCGCGAGAACACGGTGTTCACCAGGGAGTACTACGAGCGCGACAAGCGCCACATCGGCAATGCGCTCACCATTTTCCTGAGCGACGGCACCAAGCTGCAGCAGCGCGTGGATTTCCCCATCGGTCATCGCAAACGGCGCGCCGAAGGCATGCCCGTGCTGGTGAAGAAGTTCGAGGATTCGGTGGCGGCGCATTTCTCCGCGAAGCAGACGGAGTCGATTCGCGCGTTGTTCGCGCGCAAGGACTTCGACAAGGTCCCGGTCACCGAATTCATGGCCACGCTCGTGGCCAACTAGTGGCGCCGATGGCGGATCCTCACATGACGGCGGCCGTGGAGCTCGACGAGGCCACCTGGAAGGCCCGCCTCGATGCCGGGGTCCACGAGCTCGGCCTCGATCTCGACCAGTCGCAGCTCGACACGCTGTGGCGCTACGCGCACATGCTGCGCGAGCGCAATGCGCACGTGAACCTCACGTCCATCGTCTCGCCCGAGGGCATCCTCACGCTGCACATGCTCGATAGTCTCTCGGTGGCGCCGCATCTCGGCGACGCGCGGCGCATCATCGACGTGGGCACCGGCGGCGGCTTTCCGGGTATCCCGCTCGCGGTGGCCTTTCCGGACCGGCATTTCACGCTCATCGACGGCACGCAGAAGAAGATCCGGTTCGTCGCCGAGAGCATCGCGGCGCTCGACATCCGCAATGTCACCGCCATCGCGGCACGTGCCGAGAGCTACGGCGGCGAGCGCAACTTCGACGTGGTCGTGGCGCGCGCCGTCGGCTCGCTCGCGGACCTGGTGCGCGACGCATCGGGATTGCTCGCGCCGCGCGGTCGCCTGCTGGCGATGAAGGGCAAGCTCGCCGACGAGGAGCTGCGCGCCGTGCCGCGCGGCTGGCGGACGGAGGCGATAGCGCTGCGCGTACCGGGGCTCGATGCCGAGCGTCACCTGGTCACGCTGTCGAGGCGCTCCGCATGAACCCGCGCACCCTCGTCCTGGCCACCTTGTTCGCCGCGTGTGTCGCGGCAGCCGCGCAGGCCAGCGCGCTCAATTGTGCCCAGCCCGACGGCCTGGGTGAGGGACATGCACCGCGCGTGCTCGAACCCACGACGCCGGTGGAACCCGCGGCGCCGACGCCGGGCAGCATCACGCTCGCGATGCTGCCGGACGTGCAGTACTACGCGAAATGCCGCCTGCCGCACCTGGCGGCGCAGCTGCAGTGGCTCACGGAAGTGAGCTCGCGACGAGACGTGCGCGCGGCGATCTACATGGGTGACCTCACCGAGCACAACTCGAAAGAGGAGTGGAGCTGGTTCCGGTCCGAGATCAGGCCGTTCGAGGACCGGCTGCCCATCGTGCTCGCCACCGGCAACCATGACTACGGCCACAACGGCGATACGCATTTCCGCTACACCCGGTTCGGCGACTACTTTCCGGGTGCGCCCGGCGCGGCGGCGCCGCTGCTGGCGGCCGAGAAGGCGCACTCGATTGCCAATGCGTACTACCGCATCGCACT
>DASTRL010000201.1:0-4593 GCA_035761265.1 Steroidobacteraceae bacterium | reverse complement strand
AAATCGCGAGCGCTCGAACGTCGGCAGACCGTCGCCGAACTTCACCCAGCCGATGTCATCGCTCAGCCAGGAGTGATGCGTCGGCGGAAACGCCCAGGGCGCATCCAGGCTGCAGGTGGTCACGTCGACGAAATCCGCGGTGTCCTGGTGTTCGTACACCAGCGGCGATCCACAGGCGCCGCAGAACCGGCGGATGACCTTCGCCGAGGATTCGTATGCGACCGGCGTGCCGCGCGTGAACCGGAATTCGGACTTCGCGAACGTGACCCAGGCCACCACCGGAGATGCCGCGGAACGACGGCACGACTGACAGTGACAGATCATGCTGTTTGCAGGATTGGTCGTCGCGGAATAGCGGACCGCGCCGCACATGCAGCCGCCCTGGATGTCTTCAGCCACTTTGTTCTCCCCCATCGCGCCGCCTGAAGCTTACCTGCTCCCATTGGCACCCGGACGTCCCACCGCGGGGATCGAGGACATGCCCAAGGGTCCGCTCGGGCGCGAGGCGGCTGCCCAAAAAAAGAGCGCCGCTACTGCGGCGCTCTACAAGCGCGGAAACGGGGGTCTTGTTCCGCAGCTTTTGGTCTGTGGACGCCGGTAGGGTTCCGATGCCCACGAATACTTTGTGTCACGAGGACGGAATTTCTCCCACCCTGGGCACGGAAAAGTTGCCGGGCGGGACCGGTACGAGACCGGTTTGACGCTTCAGGATGAAGGACTTGCGGACGCGGAGCGCAACGACCCTGCCAGGAAACGATCCCAGAGCCGCTCGGTATCCTGACGGCGGGCTTCGCCGGCCAGGACGATGGCGCGGGCCTCGGCTTCGGTCAGACGCCCGAGCCGGGACAGCACGATGACGGACCCGGCCACGCGGCCGAATTTCAGCGACCGGCCCAGTGAATTCTCCATCTGCAGCTCGGCCGCCAGGGTCTGGCTTTCCAGCGCGTACTGCACGCGCTCGGGCAATTCCCAGCTGGCGGCGATGCGACCTGCTGTGGGCGCGACCCAGCTCTCGAGCATCCGCGCAATGCTCCCCGGGCTCGGACTGACGAACGGATGGGCCGCGAACTGATCGCGGACGATACGAAACACGACGATGGCCGAAAGCCCGTAGAGCAGACCCACCAGCTGCGATACGAAGGGTTCCGCCTTCTCGACCTGCACCGCGTGCATCTCGGCGGCCGACGCCGCATACAAAGTGTGCTCCCAGGCCAGCTCCGGAAAACGGCTGAAGTTGCCCGAACCGGACGTCATGACGGGTTGCAACAGCGCCGTCGCGATGATCGAGCGGATTCCCTGCACGCCAACCAGCGTCACCGCGCGCTCGATGCTCTCGACGGGCAGGCTGCTCACCCGATACATCGGACTGTTGGCGATGCGCAGCAGGTTTCCGGTGAGGGCGGGATCCTGCGCGATGATGCGCGAGATCTCGATCATCGCCGCCTGCGGATCGTTCACCGTCGACAGCAGCTTGGGCAGCAGCGAGGGGCGCCGCGGGATGTATTCGGGCCGCGCCTCGATTTTCTCGAGAATGTCCTGGACTGCCTTGAACACCGGCGCGTGATCCGGATCGGGCGGGCGGCTCAGCGCTTCGCGTGGCGCATCGTCGAGCGCATAGGCGACGAAGCGACGCAATGCCTCGTCCCAATGGATGGCGACGCGATTGCCGGTGGTCGTGGTTCCGGTGAGCGTGCGGTTCGAACCCGTCGAGGACGCGATGGGGTCCGCGGGCGCCGGCGGCTTCTGGCGTGTGGCGCGCAGGAACAATGCGATGCCCGCCGCGGCCACCACCGCACCGACCACGTAGACCAGAAGTGTCATGGCGAGAAAGGCTAACCGGTCGTCAGCCTCCGCCGCCAGATGCGGGTCTCAATCTGATCGACGATGCCCTGATCGAAGACGCCCGCGTCACCAGATGCGCACGCGCTCCTCGGGCGACAGGTACAGCTTGTCGCCCGGCTTCACGCCGAAGGCCGCGTACCACGCGTCGAGGTTGCGGACGGTCAACGCCCGATACGGGGCCGGTGCGTGCCCGTCGGTGATGATCTGCCGGCGCAGGGCCGGCTCGCGCGTCTTGTCGCGCCAGCTCTGCGCAAAGCTCATGAAGAACTGCTGGTCGCCGCTGAAACCGTCGATGGCCGCCGCAGGCTTGCCGTCGAGGGACAGCTTCCAGGCGTCGTAGGCGACCGCGAGTCCCGCGAGGTCCGCGATGTTCTCGCTCAGCACCTGCTGGCCATTGAGCGCGAGGTCCGGGAACGGACGGTACTGGTCGTATTGCTTCGCAAGCTTCTCGGAGGCTTCCTTGAAATGCGCGAAGTCCTCGGGCTTCCACCAGTTCGCGAGCTTGCCTGTCGAGTCGAACTGCGCGCCCTGGTCATCGAAGCTGTGGCTGATCTCATGACCGATGATGGCGCCCATCGAGCCGTAGTCCATGACCGCAGGCCGCTTCGGATCGAAGAACGGCGGCTGCAGGATGGCCGCGGGAAAATTCATTGCGTTCATCACCGGCAGATTCACCGCGTTGACGGTCTGTGGCGTCATCACCCATTCGGAACGGTCGACCGGGCGGCCGAGCTTGGCGAGATTGCGTTCGAGCTTGAACCGTTCGGCGCGCATGGCGTTGCCGAGCGCATCCCCCGGCCGGATCTCGAGCGACGAGTAATCGATCCAGTGGTCGGGATAACCGACGCCGACCTTCAGCACGGCGAGCTTGGCCTTGGCCTTGGCGCGCGTCTCGGGCGCCATCCATGCGAGCTGGTCGATGCGCCGCGAGAACGCGGCGATGAGGTTGCGCACCATGCCCTCGGCGCGCGCCTTTTCCGCGGGAGCGAAGTAGCGCTGCACGTACAGTTTGCCCACGGCGTCGCCCAGCGCGATGTTGGTCACGGCGATGGCGCGCTTCCAGCGGTCGCGCTGCTGCGGCGTGCCGGTGAGCGTCCGCCCGTGGAATTCGAAGCTCTCGTCGACGAACGCCTTGGGTAGATAGGGTGCGGCATGCTCGATGGCGCGCAGCACCAGGTAGTCCTTCCAGGTGTCGAGCGGCTGGCTCGCGACGAGCGCCGAAAGCCCCGTGACCGCGCTCGGTTGCCAGACCACGAACTGCGCCTGGCCGCCGAGCCCTGCGGCCGCAAAGTATTCCTGCCAGTCGAGCCCGGGCGCCCTGGTGTCGAAATCCTGGCGCGACCAGTGATTGTTCGCCTTCTGCACGTCGAACGTGTCGACCCGCGGCACGTGCGCCTGCGCCATGCGCTTCTCCAGGTCGAAGATGCGCGCGGCCTTAGCCTGCGGATCGGCGATGCCCGCGAGTGTGAGCATCTTCGCGATGTGCGGCGTGTATTTCTCGCGGATCGCGCTCATGGCCGGCGAGTCCGAGAGGTAGTAGTCGCGTTCCGGCATGCCGAGACCGCCCTGCAGCAGGAACACCGTGTAGCGGGTGGGATCCTCCATGTCCTGCGCCACCCACAGTCCGAGGAGTTTGTCGGTATCGAGGTCCGTGTTGTTGAGCACGTCGACATCGGCGCGCACCTGGCTGCCGAGCACACGCGCCAGCGCCTTGCGATCGCGGATGGCGGCGATTTCCCGCAGCTGTGGCCGCAACGGTTCGAGCCCGAGCTTCTCGATGGTCGCCTCGTCCATGAAGGCGTTGTAGAAGTCGGCGATCTTCTTCGCGTCGGCGGTGGCGTTCCGGTCGTTCGCCGTCTCCTGGATGATGCCGCGCGTACGCTCTGCCGCCTGTTCGGCGAGCTTGGCGATGTCGCTCATCGAGCTGCGGTCCGCGGGGATTTCCGTGGCGGCCAGCCAAGCGCCGTTGACGTACTGGTAGAAGGCGTCGCCGGGGCGAACGCTCGAATCGACGACCGGCAAGTTGCCGGCCGAGCCAATGGCGGCGGTGGACAAAAGAATGAGAATGCTGGCAAGAGATTTCATGCCGGGGCTCCGGGAGGATCGGCGGGAGTGATGCAGGCAGTCTAGCCGGACTCGGCTCCATCTGACGCCGGGCAAACCACGGGCCGTCGCGACGCGGGCGCCTCCCGGCGCAGACTAACAAGGCGGTTTTCGCGCGCTCGGGTTCCGAATGATATTGCGGGATGGCTGTAACTCATTGATCCGGGACGGACGTAGATTTTTTTCTGGTTCGCCTTGATCATTGTGGAAGCCCGCGCAGGCCCGTAACAGTGCACGTCGACAACGGCGCGATCCAGGCACACAACGTGCCCTGGGCGGCAATTCCCTCCATGGGCGAGAGCTGGCACAACAACCATCACGCATTTCCGGCGTCGGCGCGCCACGGTCTGTATCCGGGCCAGCTCGATCTTGGATTCCTCTTCATTCTCGGATTGCAGCGGCTGGGCCTTGCGAGCCACGTGCAGACGCCGCAGGTGCTGCCGCGGCGCCAGGGCATCACACTGGTCACGGCAGACGCCACCTCCATCCTGCCGCCGGCGTCATGAAGCGGCGAACCGCTGGATCGGCGTCCGCGCGGCACCTTGCGCGGTCGTTGTTCTGCTGAAAGTGGGCGACCGTTCATCGCGGATTCAGCGCACGGCCGGAAGACTGTGGCACATGAAGTCCCTGAAGCCTCCTTGGATGACA
>DASTRL010000200.1:0-54468 GCA_035761265.1 Steroidobacteraceae bacterium | reverse complement strand
CTACCACCAGGACTATCTACTCAACCACCCGGACCAGCCGTACATCGCCATCAACGACCTGCCGAAGGTGCGCAATTTCCAGAAGCTGCTGCCGCAGCTCTACCGCGCGCAGCCGGTGACGGTGGCGCAATCCAGGCACCGGGCGGTGGGCGAGGCGGGCATGGTGCCTGGCGAGTCCACCGCGGCGCCGGCCATGTCCATGACGCGCACCGGCGCGGCGGACGAGGGCGAGGCGATGTCGGGCGGTGGGATGATGTCGGCCAATGCGGCGTCGGGCGCGCCCAAGGTCGAGGGCGACATGCCCGAGCTCGCGGGCGCCACCGGCTGGCTGAACTCGAAGCCGCTGACGCGCGCCGCGTTGCGCGGCAAGGTCGTGGTCATCGACTTCTGGGCGTATTCCTGCATCAACTGCCTGCGCGCGCTGCCATACGTGAACGCCTGGTACAGCCACTACAAGGATTCGGGCCTGGTCATCATCGGTGTGCATTCGCCGGAGTTCGAGTTCGAGAAAGACACCGACAACGTGCGCAAGGCCATCGAGAAGTTCGGCATCCAGTACCCGGTGGCGCTCGACAACGACATGAGCATCTGGAACGCCTTCAACAACCGCTTCTGGCCGGCGCACTACTTCATCGACGCGCAGGGACGCATCCGCGGCCATCACTTCGGTGAAGGCAAGTACGCGCGCTCCGAGCGCACCATTCGCCAGTTGCTGACCGAGGCGGGCGCCAGGTCATTGCCCGATCCGCTCGACGATGCCGCGGGCCAGGGCGTCTCGGCCGCCGCCGACACGGCGAACGTGGCCTCTCCCGAAACCTACCTGGGTTACGCGCGCGCCGCGAATTTCCAGTCACCCGGATCGTTCGCGCGCGACGCGGTGAAGAACTATGCCGCGCCGGATCGCCTGCAGCTCAACCAGTGGGCGCTGGGTGGGCGCTGGAAAGTCGGCCGTGAGAAGGCGGTGCTCGACACGCCGCCGGGCCGCATCGTGTTCCGCTTCCGTGCGCGCGACCTGCACCTGGTGCTCGGAGCGGGCGCGGAACGCAAGCCGGTGCGTTTCCGCGTCCTGCTCGACGGCAAACCGCCCGGCGCGGACCACGGCATGGACATCGATGCGGACGGCAACGGCGTGGTGCGCGATCAGCGCCTGTACCAGCTGATCCGCCAGCAGGGCGGGGTCGGCGAGCACGAGTTCACCATCGAATTCCTCGACGGCCACGTCGAGGCGTATTCATTCACGTTCGGGTAGATAGATGAAGAATACTGCAAACCGCCGCGGCTTCCTGCTCGGCATCTGCGCGTCTCCGGTCGCGTTGGCGCTCGCCGCCTGCGCGCGTTCCGCCGACAAGGCCGCGCCGGCGGCCGCGCCCGGCGAGGTGACCATCGAGAACTTCTCCGCGGCCGGCGTGACGCTCGGCCGTCAGAAGGTGCCGCGCATCGTCAGGTCCGATGCCGAGTGGCGCAAGCTGCTGCCACCCGACTCATTCGTCGTGACGCGCCACGAGGGCACCGAGCGGCCGTATTCCGGCAAGTACAACGACAATCACGCGGACGGGTTGTACCGCTGCATCTGCTGCGACACCGCGCTGTTCGATTCCCGCACCAAGTTCGAGTCCGGCACCGGCTGGCCGAGCTTCTGGCAACCGATCTCGAGCTCGAACGTCAACGAGACGGCGGACAGCAGCCTCGGCATGGTGCGCACCGCGGTGTCCTGCCGGCGGTGCGATGCGCACCTCGGGCACGTGTTCGACGACGGCCCGGATCCGACCGGCCTGCGCTACTGCATGAATTCGGTGGCGCTGAATTTCCTGCCGAGGGCCTGAGGCCGGCGCCGGCTAGCGGTGCGACCCGGTTTTTTCCGGCAGGGCGAACGCGAGGTACACGCCGCCGCCCGAGCCGCCGCGCTCCTTGCCGCCGCTCGCGAAGATCGCCACGTACTGGCGTCCATCCACCTGGTAGGTGATGGGCGTGGCATCCGCGGAGTAGGGCAGTGCGGCGCTCCAGAGTAGTTTGCCGTTGCGCTTGTCGAAGGCGCGGAACTTGCGGTCGTGAATGGACGCGCCGATGAACAGCAGGCCGCCGGAGGTCACCAGGGGGCCGCCGTAGTTCTCGCTGCCGGTGTCCGTCATGCCCTTGGCCGCGAGCTCCGGGAATTCACCGAACGGGATCCGCCAGGCGTACTTGCCGGTCGCAAGCTCGATGGCGTTGAGCGTGCCCCACGGCATGCCGATGGCGGGGTAGCCCTCCGGATCCAGCCATCGCCGGTATCCCGTGAAGCGATAGGGTTGATTGGCGGCCGAGGTATCGGGCTTGCCCGCCGGGATGTCCTCGCCGTTGTCGAGGAATCGCGCGATGGCCACCAGCGCTTCTTCCTGCAGGCTGGGAAACGCGGGCATGCGTCCGCCGCCCTGGCGCACGCGCTCGCGGAACTGTCCGAGGCTCATGCGCGAGTGCCATTCGACGATGGCGGGGAACTGCGGCGGCGAACCGCGCCCGGAATCGCCGTGGCAGGCGGCGCAATCGCGCAGGTAGATGGACTTGCCGGTGCTGCGGCCGACATCGTTGGCCGCCAGCGAGCCCACCCAGGCCATCTCGTTGGCGTTGACGTACAGCAGGCCGGTGTCCGGATCCCAGGCCGGTCCGCCCCATTCCGCGCCGCCGTCGAAGCCGGGGTAGATAGTGGTGTCCGTGCCCACGGTCAGCGGCTTGAAGGGCCCGTCGCTGCGCAGCTTGGCGAATTCGGCTCGCGCCCAGCGGTTGGCCTCGGGCGTGCGCGTGGTGAGCGTGCCGGCGCTCAGGCGCTGGCGCGCATAGGGCGCGGGCGTGGTCGGTCGCAGCCAGGCGGGCGCGGTGGTTTCGCCCGGCACGTCGGAGGCGGGCATCGGCACGTCCTCGACCGGAAACACCGGTTTGCCGGTGTCGCGATCGAGCACGAACACGTATCCCTGCTTGGTGGTCTGCACCAGCAGGTCGCGCGGTGATCTGCCCTTGAGGCGCAGGGTCAGCAATACGGGCGCGCTCGGCAGGTCGCGATCCAGGATGTCGTGGCGCACGAACTGGAAATGCCAGCGCAGGCGGCCGGTGGCGGCATCCAGCGCCAGCAGGCAATTGGCGTAGAGATTGTCGCCGGCGCGATTGCCGCCGTAGAAGTCCGACGCCGCCGATCCGGTGGGCACGTAGACCACGCCGCGTTTCGGATCCAGCGTCATGCCCGGCCAGCTGTTGGCGCCGCCGATGTACTGCCACGCGTCCCTGGGCCAGGTCTCGTAGCCTGGCTCGCCGGGCTGCGGAATCGTGCGGAACGTCCAGCGCAATGCGCCGCTGCGCACGTCGTAGGCGCGCACGAAGCCGGGCGAGGCCGGCAGGCTCTCGCTCACGCGTCCGCCGAGAATCATCAGATTGCGGAAGATCACGCCCGGAGTAGTCAGCCTGACCGATTGGCCGGCGGGATCGCGGCCCAGATCCTCGCGCAGGTCGATGCGCCCATCGTGGCCGAAGCCGCCGATGACCTTGCCGCTGCCGGCCTCGAGCGCGTACACGAAGTTGTCGACCGCAGCGAACACGCGCGCGTCCGCGCCTGCGCGCCAGTACATGAGGCCGCGGTTGGCGCCCGTGCCGGCGATGCCCGAGTCGAAGCTCCACCGCAGCCGGCCGCTGGCCGCATCGAGCGCGATGGCCTTGTGCGTGGGCGTATAGGCGTACATCACGCGCCCCACGACGATGGGTTGCGTCTGCGTGTCACCCCTTTCGTGAGTGTCGTAGCTCCAGGCGAGCGTGAGCTGGCCGACGTTGGCGCGGTTGATCTGCGCCAGCGACGAGTGCCGCGCCTTCGTGTGGTCGCCGCCGTAGGCGGGCCAGTCGAGCTGGGCGCGGGGCGCTGCCTCAACGAGACCGGCCAGTCCGAGGCTGGCCAGGACTGAAAGTACCCGCGTCACAGCAAATCCGAGAACGCTGCGAGACGGCCCGTGAAGTGGGATTCGTGCCCGGCGATCGCGGCCACGAACTGGAAATCCTCGAAGTCGAAGCCGGGCGCCACGTCGCAGCCCACCAATGACCAGCTGCCGAGGCTGCGGGCGGCCTGCCATTCGCCCGCGCGCGCGATGCCGATGGGTTCCTGCGCCTCGCGCACCGGTCCGAGCACGCGGTGCGAGAGCTCGCGCGTCTGCGGTCGATAGATCAGCAGTTCGAGCGCCGCGCCATCGCCGTGATGCCAGACCTCGTCGGAGGACACCACGTGCCAGCGACTGTACTGCTGCTGCTCGAGCAGGAAGTAGATGGAGGTCAGCGCGGCCCGCGGACCGCGCGGGGTCTCGAGCACCAGGGACGAGCGGTGGATTTCGCGGTACCAACCGCCCTCGGGGTGCGGTTCCAGTCCGAGGCGCGTGACCAGGTCACGCGCAGTGTGGGAAGAGTCCGATTTCGTGGGCATCAGCTGACGGAATCTACGGCAGTTCGCGACTTGGGTCACGCCGTACGTGCGCGCGACACTGGCTCCGTGGATGCGAACAGGCGCTTCACGGCGCGCACCCGGATCCACACGGGAGGCCGCCAGCAGTGCGGCCTCTCTCTTGATATGACGCGCAAACGCAAGTGGATCATCGGTCTCCTCGTCGTGGCGTTGGTGCTCGTGGCCGCGCGACTCGCGCTGCCCTTCATGGTCGAGGATTACGCGAATCGCCGTCTCGCTGCGCTCGAGGCCTATGAGGGGCACGTTGGCGACATCGACATCCACCTGTGGCGCGGCGCGTACAGCATCGACGACATCGTCATCGTCAAGAAGGGCGCGGAGCGATCCGTGCCATTCTTCAGGAGCCGTCGCACCGACCTGTCGATCGAATGGCCGAGCCTGCTGCACGGATCGGTCGTCGCCACGGCGAGCTTCGATGAGCCGCAACTCAATCTGGTTCAGGCCGAGAGCAAGAAGAAATCCCAGCTCGGCGACGAGGAAGACTGGCACGCGCAACTGCAGAAACTGTTTCCGTTCCGTTTCAACACCATCGAGGTGGCGCGCGGCACGGTGAAATTCCTGGCGCCGGGCATCCAGGCGCGCGACGCCCTCACCGCGCGCAACGTGCGCGGCCGGATCTCGAACCTCACCAACATCGTGGCATCCGGCAAGGAGACCTTCGCCGATTTTCGCATCCATGCCGACGTGCTGAATGGCGCGCCGGCGGTGGTCGCAGGCAGCGTGAACGCATTCGCACGCGAGCCGACGTTCGACGTCAACCTCGAGGTGAAGAAGGTGAAGCTTCCGGAGGTCAATCCCTGGTTGCGCCAGTACATCAAGGCGGACGCCGAAGCCGGCGACTTCGAGCTGTACCTCGAGCTCGCCGCGGCGGACGGCAAATTCAAGGGCTACGCCAAACCAATCCTCGAGAACGTCGACCTGTACCGCTCCAACGAGGAAGAGCAGAGCGCGCTGCGACGCATGTGGGAAGGCTTTCTCGATTTCGCCGCCGGCGTGCTCAAGAACGAGAAGGCCGACCAGGTCGCGGCGCGCATCCCGTTCACCGGCACCATCGAGAATCCGCAGACCAGCCTGCTCGCCACCATCGCGAGCGTGATGCGCAATGCCTTCGTGAGTGCGTTCGCGCGCTCGCTCGAAGGCTCGATCACGCTGCGCGACGTGAAGAAGAACCTCGATGAGCTCGATCCGGACCAGCAAGGCCGAGGCGAGGACCAGAAAAAGGACGGCGAGGAACGCAAGCTGGCGCAGAAGCCGAAGCCTGGCCCTCCGGGCAAGTCCTGACCTCGCGGGGCCGGGGCGGTAAGATGCCGCACCGATTCTTCCCGGAGGTCCCGTGATCAGGACGATGCTGCAGGCCAAGCTTCACCGCGTGAAACTCACCGAGGCCATCCTCGACTACGAGGGATCCTGTGGCATCGACGAGGCGCTGCTCGACGCCTCGGGAATCCTGCCGAACCAGTACGTCGAGATCTACAACATCGCCAACGGCGCACGCTTCTCCACGTACGCCATCCGCGCGCCGCGCGGCTCGGGCACGATCTCGCTGAACGGCGCGGCCGCGCGCCTGGGCGCGGTGGGCGACCTGCTGATCATCTGCGCCTACTCGGGCTACGCGGAGAACGAGGTCGCCACGCACCGGCCCGTGGTCGTGCTGGTCGACGAGCACAACCGGCCGCGCAAGTCCGCCGCTTGAGTCCGTATCGCGGAATACCCGACGTGCGCGATGGCCTAACGTGCGAGGAGCGCGTGGTCCTGCACGTGCTGCACGAGACGCAGAAAGAACGCGCCGGCCGCGACGTTCCCACGGTGATGCTGTGGGGGCGGGTCTGCGAGCATTTCTACATCAGTCCCGAAGACCTGTCGGCGATGCTGGCGCGGCTCGGGGCTCGGCGCTTCTAGGCACCCGCGCGACTGCCGGCGACGCGCAGGATGGATTCGTTGATCGAGCGGACCAGCACGTCGCCGCGCAGCGGCTTGCGCAGGTAATCGGCGGCGCCGTCGCACAGGGATTGCTGCTGGATGACCAGGTCATCGTGCGCGGTGATCAGGATGACGGGCAGATCGGGCTTCATGCCGCGCAGCCGTTTCTGCACCTCGCGACCGGTGAGTCCGGGCATCTGCAGGTCGAGCACCACGCAGTCCGGGTGAAAACGTTCCAGCGATGCGAGAAAGGACTCGCCGCTGGCGAAGGCTTCGACGTGCATGTTCGCGGCGCGCAACAGCCGCAGCAGTGCCCTGCGCACCGGTTCCTCGTCGTCGACCACGGCGACCAGTGAGCGGCGATCTTCCATCCTCGGCAGTAGGCGACGGCCGCGGGACGGGGAGTAGTGGACATTCGTCCTATGAGGGCCCCGAGAGCTCGCGTGCCCGCGTGGCCAACGTCACCAGTTCGGCCACAGAGCGTACCCGCATCTTGGTCATCACGCGCCCGCGATGGACTTTCACGGTTTTTTCGGCCGCGCCGAGTTGTGCCGCGATCTGCTTGTTCATCTTTCCGGCGATCACCAGCTCGAAGACCTGGCGCTCGCGTGCCGTCAGTGCGGCCAGGCGCGACTGGAGCGCGGCACGCGTCGCGCGCTTCTGGCGCGCGACACGATCACGATCGAACGCCTCGCGCACCGCGGCACAGAGCTCGGCAAGCCGCACGGGCTTGGGCAGGAAAGTCACGGCACCAGCGCGCATGGCCTGCACGCTCATGCGTATGTTGGCATTGCCCGTGATGAACACGATGGGCAGGGAACGATCGCCGGCGCCGAGGAGCTGCTGGAGCTGCAGTCCGTCGGTGCCCGGCATGGCGACATCGGCGACCAGGCAGCCGGGTTTGTCCGGCACATAGCCTGCGAGGAAGGCATCTGCCGAGGGCCAGGTCGACACTTGAAATCCTTCGGCACCCAGCGCGCGGCTGAGCGCGATGCGAACCGCAGCGTCATCATCCACCAGGTGTACCGTGGGAGTTGCATCGTCGATCACGGCCGGCCTCCGGAAATCGGGAGCTTGATACGAAAGATGGCGCCGCCCTCGCGCGCGTTCTCTGCGCGCAATGATCCGTGATGGGCTTCGGCCACCGAGCGGCAGATCGCCAGCCCCAGGCCCAGCCCGTGCGCCTTGGTGGTGACGAAAGGCTGGAAGATCCGGTCCGCGTCGCCGGGTGCGATGCCCGTGCCAGTGTCCTGCACGGAAATCTCCACCGCCTCGGCGGCGGCGGCAAGGCGGCGCGACATCACGGTGATCCTCCGCTGCCCGTGCGGGGTTGCCACCATGGCTTCGCAGGCATTCATCAACAGGTTCAGCAGCACCTGTTGCATCTGCACGCGATCCGCGAGCACCGTGGGCAGCATCGGATCCAGCTGCACCGTGAGGATGACGTTGCGCGTGACGAATTCGCTATGAGCGAGCTCGAGACATTCACGCACCATGTCGTTGAGTTCCACGGGCGCCAGGCGCGCATCGCCCTTGCTCAGCAGCGCGCGCAGCCGCTGGATCACCTGTACGGCGCGTTCGTCTTCCTGCACGATGTCCTGGAGGATTTCGCAGATTTCGCCCGAATCGGCATTGCCCTTGCGCAGAATGCTGATCGCCGCTTCCGCGTTGCCGAGGATGGAAGTGAGCGGCTGCTTGAGCTCATGGGCGAAGGCACCCGAAAGCTGCCCCAGCACGGCCGCACGCGAGAGATGCGTGAGCTGCTGGCGCTGGTTGAGCGCGTCGGACTCGGCGCGCTTGCGCGCCGTCACGTCGGTGCGCGTGATCACGGCGCCTCCTTCGGAACGGCGCAGGCGCTCGAAGCAGACCTCGAGCCAGCCGGGATCGCCGCTGCCGGCGTCGCGGCATTCGAGCAGGCAACGGTTTTCCGAGCCACTCAGCACGGCGCGCAGCGCCGCCAGGTGGTCTCCGGCCGTGCGATCGCCCAGCCCGGCGGCGCGTGCGCAGACCTGCAGGTAGTTCTCGCCCGCCAGCACTCGATCGAAGCGCGCGACCGCTGAGCGGTCGACGGCCTGGCGCCACGACTCGTTGATCTCGATGACCACCCCGCGGCTGTCGATGACGGCGACCTGATCGTGGAGCGAGGCGAGCACGGCGGCGTGCAGGTTCTCGGCGCGCTGCCGCCGGGCCTCGGCGCGCCGGCATGCCGAAAGATCGAACGCGAAGATCACCCCGCCTTCATTGGCGGGGAAACGGCAATGACCAAGGAGCACGGGCACGCGGCGACCGTCATTCAGGGCGAATTCCGATTCGGTGTCGTCCAGGCACCCGAGCATGTCGCCGTTCTGCGGATCGCGCGCCTCGCGCGCGCGGTGCTCGCCGCTGGTCTTCACCAGGTCCTGAAAGCGGAGGCGGCCGCTGCGAATGACATCGTCGCTGTATCCGGTGAGCTGCAAGAAGGCGTCGTTCGCGTCGCAGATGCGCAGGTCGTCGCGCCAGATCGCGGTTGGAATGATGTTGTTGTGCAGGATGCTTCGGAAGCGCCGGCGGCTCAGCGACAGCGCGCGGTCGGCGCGCCGCCATTCATCGAGCAACGCCGCGCCCACCAGGAACAGGATGCTCATGATGGCGTGGAAGGTGACGAGCGACAGGGCGTGCTCGACCGGGTCCGTGCCGGTGATCGGCCTCATGCCGTTGAGCATCGCCAGCACGGCCATGCCTCCGGAGGTGAGACTGGCGGCGCACGCACCCGCGACTCCGAAGCGGATCGTGGCCCAGGCCACCAGGGGCAGCGGCCCGTACAGCAACAGCGGCGTGCGCTGCGGGCCCTGCAGCGGTTGGAAGAAGAGCAGGATGCACACGACCAGCAAGGTGAGCGACAGTAGCGTCGCTTCGGTCGCGCGCTTCACCGGGATCGTCCGCTCGCCACTGCGCAGCCGCTCGGCGCCGTGCACGATCAATGGCACCAGCGTGACCACGGCAAACGTGTTGGTCACCGTGCGCGCCACGATGGTGAGCCACGTCCCGTTCGCCACTCCGGTGAGCTCGAAGCACACGGCCATCAGCACGCTGGTGAGCGCCGGCGCCAGCAGCCCGCCGAACATCACCAGTGCCAATGCGTTGCGCAGGCAATCGAAGCGGCGTTGCGATGTCGACATGGCGGCGACCGCCCACGCGCCCAGCGCGGCGAGACCGACGTTGGCCGCGTACTGCACCACCACGGTCACCGGCGGCAGGTCGGTCGCCTGTGCGAACAGGTGAAACGGGACGATGCACAGGAGGTATGGCCACCACTGCTCGCGCGGGGCGAGCAGCAGGGCGGCCATCAGGATGGCGTTCGGCGCCCACAGCGCCGACACCGGCGCGGAAGGAAACGCCAGCGCGTTGCCGGCCATGGCGGCGAGGAAGTAGGTCGCGCCGACCAGGAGCGGCAGCGTCCACATCCCGGGGCCGGGAGACTGTTCGCGTGCGCGCAGGAAATCGACCGAGCCCGCACCGGACGATGCAGCCTGGAGGCGTTGTCGGCTTTCCCTGGTTCGACGCGACATTTGTATATGTTGTCCGCGTGGATCCTCGGCGTGGTGCCGCGGGCGTCGCACTGCTTCGCGCCCGTGCAGGATCTTATCGCGCGGGGCGATCAGCCGCCATTCGGCGCGTCGATGCGCGGTGCGCCGCGGCCGTCGACGACGCGAACGACCGTGGAGAGACTAGTTAGCGCAACCTGGAAAAGCCCGCCAGAGTGCAGTCACAGGTTGGGAGTCGGTCCTAGGTGACGCATGCTCGGCGGACGAACCTGTCTCACGATTGCTGCAATGCTTCAGCAGGAAACGGCGCGCCGAAAAGCGCTGCAGCAGTCGTGACCCTGGACGAAAGGCCCATTGCTGCATGACCGCAGGCCGGAAGATGCTGGCCGCATGTGGATGCGCTGGTTGGAATCCGCCGCCTGGGCAGTCGGCCTCCTGCTGCTCGCCTCCTATGCGGGCATGCGCGGCTGGGTTGCGGAGTCGAGCGCACAGGCCGTGATCGAATTCCACGAGTTCGGGACGAGGTCCGCCGACCAGAGCCTGTGGTCGCCGCGGCGCGTGGCCGCCTATGCCGAGGCGCAGCGCCGCGGCGAAGCACCGGAAGCGCTGCTGCGCATTCCGTCACTGCCGCTCGAGGTGCCCGTGTACCGGGACACCAGCGAATTGAATCTCGATCGCGGGGCCGGACGCATCCCGGGAACTGCAGGTCTCGACGAGCCGGGCAACGTCGGCATCGCAGCGCACCGGGACGGCTTCTTTCGCAAGCTCAAGGATGCGGCGATCGGGATGTCCCTGTTCCTGGAGCACGATGGCCGCACGCTGCGCTATCACGTCACCGAGATCAGCATCGTCTCGCCCGAAGACGCTTCGGTGCTCGCACCGACTTCGCGTCCAAGCCTCACGCTGGTCACCTGCTACCCGTTCTACTTCGTCGGCTCGGCGCCGCAGCGTTACGTCGTGCGGGCCGAGCTCGATGAGGCTCAGACCCGCAACGAAGCACCCGTCAAACCACACCGGAGAGA
Source organism: Steroidobacteraceae bacterium (assembly GCA_035761265.1). Lineage (GTDB taxonomy): Bacteria > Pseudomonadota > Gammaproteobacteria > Steroidobacterales > Steroidobacteraceae > CADEED01. The sequence goes on along the minus strand of DASTRL010000200.1, from coordinate 43,534 downwards.
AACATGAACACCCGCGCCCGGATTCTCTTTACCGCGATTGCCCTCGCGGCAGCGGCCGCAGTCCATGCCCAGGGGCCAGTCGACAGGTCGTTCACGGCGAGCGGCACCACCTGCGCCGACGTCAATTGGTCAGCCGAGATGATCGCCAAGTATCCGAAGATCGGCAGCGCCTGCCAGGAGGTCATGCAGCGCAATGGCGAAACCTACGTGAAGTTCCAGGGGGATGTGAGCAAGGTTGCTAGAGGCGGCCGCGAGATCACGGTGCACATGAAGGGCAGCGATACCCATGTCGTGCTGAATCCGGATCCTGACAACACCGTATTCATCGGTGACCGGGAAACCACGATGAAGTCATTGCGGCCGGGCGACTCGCTGACATTCTATGTCCCGGAAGGCCGCGTCGTGGCGGCGGTGATGCAATCGCCGACTTCTCCCGTGGAGGAGATTCCGATCGCGCCGCCGGTCGAGACCATGGCGATGACCTCGTACCAGGCACCGCTGCCGCACACTGCAAGCTCCTGGCCGTTGCTCGCCTTGCTGGGGACGCTGTTGCTCGGCCTCGCCTCGGGGATTCGCGCCCACAAACTACTGCGTGGTCGGTGATGCAGAGAGCGCGCCGGCCGTGCCGGCGCGCCACCGACCTGGTCTGAGTCCATCGAGGGTCGTGCAGCTACTGCGGCCGGGCGGCGGGGTTTGTCAGCGCTTTCGAGAGGCATGAGTCTTTCTCGACCCATAGCCTGTTGATCCAGGCCTGCGCCCGCACGCGTGCCGCGGGGTCGTTCTGATAGTCCCCACGCAGCAGTTCGGCGGGAATCTCGCGTTGGCGCACGTGAACGCGGACTTCGGGGATTCTGTCGGCAAACAGATCCACGAAGGTCGGCCGACCATGCGGATAGGCGATGGTGACGTCGAGAACCGAATGCAGCGCATCGCCCATCGCCTCGAGCACGAAGGCGACTCCGCCTGCTTTCGGCCTGAGAAGATGGCGATAGGGCGATTGCTGCCGATCGTGCTTGAGCGTCGTCAGGCGCGTGCCTTCCACGAAGTTCAGCACCGAGATCGGAATTCCACGAAATTTCTCGCACGCGCGCCGAGTGGTCTCGGTGTCGCGGCCGGCGAGTTCGGGATGCTTCGCCAACTGCTTGCGGGAGTAGCGCTTCATGAACGGGAAGTCGAGCGCCCACCACGCCAGGCCGAGCAGCGGCACCCAGATCAGCTGGCTCTTCAGGAAGAAGCGCAGCAAAGGAATCCTGCGATTGAAGACCGCTTGCAGAACGGGGATGTCCACCCAGCTCTGGTGATTCGCGAGCACGAGATAGTGCCCGGTCTCGCTCAACGTTGCGCTCGACTCGACGACGATGCGCAGGCGCGTCATGCCGCGAATCATCGTCGTGTTGACGGCGATCCAGCTTTCCGCGATGCCCACCAGCACGCGATCGCAAACGCGTCGCACGGTCCGCGTCCTGATCAGCGCTTTCACCAGCGCCACCATCAGCAGCACGAGCACGTGGAGCAGCGTGTTCAGGCCGAACATCACCGCACCCGCGGCGATTCGCGCCCAGGCGACTACGCCGGAGCGTCTGTCGCCTCGAGGATCGCCTGGGATCTTGCGCTCAGCTCCATCTTGCGTCGGCTGGGTCCGTTCACTTTTTTGCGACTGCAATTGCATGGCGATGAAGCTGCTGGCCGGCGAGTCCCGCCGCATCATAGACCGGCAGCGCCTTCGCCAGAAGGATGGTGAGGGAGCGTGCGTCGGATGAGATTGCTGCGGCTACAATTCCTGCGTGATGACGCCTGCTCTCCAAGAACCTGTGAACCGTCGCGTCTGCGTCGCTCCCATGATGGATTGGACGGACGATCTTTGAATCGCGTGTGGTCTCAATAGTTTGGCGGCTGCTGGGAAGGCTTGTCTCCTTTACGTCTCCTCGAGCTCGATGTTTGGGCAGATGTGACCGAGTTGCATAATGCCGCCGCGACATGCTCGATCCACATGCGGCCCTTCGGATGAGCGAGCGACTCTGACTTGGGCGCGGCGCAATCGCTGATCGTTGTCATCTCTTGATACCGCCGTAGGGTTTGAGTGCTCTTTCCACTTCCTTCAGCTCCGCCTTCGTCACCAGCCCGCGGACGAGCGCCTGACTGGCGGCTTGGCGGAGCAAGTCGGGTGTGAGATCGGAATGCGCGCAGTCATCGAGCGTGCGACGCATGGAGGTCACGGGAACGGCACCAACCCAAGCGCGTTCGTTGTCAGGTACATCGGCGTAATGCAGCTCGAAGCCTTGCGGCACACGCAGGCGTCGTTGCTGCCAGGCTGTCGATAGAGTGAGATGGATTTGCGCCGGTAGAGAATCTGAGAGGCCGTGTAGTGAGAGAGCCGTCTGATGCGAGAACACGCCGGTGGCGTCAGCCCACAGCCATGCGGCGACCAATTCCTCGTGTTCGCCTGGCGGAAAGTGCACGAGGCGATAGATGCCGCGGCGTATCCGAGTGATGCGGCCGGCTTTCTGGTGGTGCGCCAGCAGAGGGTCTGAATAGCCGGCGGCCGCCGCCTGGCGAGTCGTGAACAGGCCTTCCTGCGAGGCGGCGACGTCGTAGAGGGCTTGCCATGCGGGTTCGGTGGGGGAGTCGCGGGCCACGCACAAAACTTAAGCAGCGTTTAAGTTTCGTGCAAGGGTTGGCGGTCGAGGTGGGTCGCTCGGATGCCTGCGGCGCCTGCCGCTCAGGCTGATTGCGCATATATAAATGTCGGCCGAATGAGCGATTTGGCGACATTCTCCGAGCGTTGCGATGCTAAATGTCACATTTGCCTGAGGTTATGCGTAGAATTGCGACATTCTTGGGTAGGCTGCGGCCAGTTATGCGGAGATAAGCGACATGCCGCTCGTAACGGCGGGGGACAACAAAACGGAGGCGAGGCGACTCCAGCGGTTGGCCAAGCAGGGTCGGCTGCGGCGCATCTACGCGGGTATCTACACCGACGATCTTGCCCAGCCGTTGGAAACCGTCGTCCGCCGCGAGCTCCTCGCGCTTTGCGCTCTCGTCGCTCCCGGCGCCATTGTGTCGCATCGATCAGCGCTGGAAAGCAGTCGGACCACCGCAGCCGGAAATGTATTCCTCACCGGACCGCAACGCCGGGATTTCAAACTACCCGGCGTCACGCTGCGGATGGCAATGGGCGTCGGGCCGCTGGAGTCGGACATTCGAGTTCCCACGCTGAGTGGCGATGTCCATATCGCGAGCCAGGCGCGCGCGCTGCTCGAGAACCTGAGCGGAAGCCGCGGTGATGAAGCGGAGCGGCGCACCCTGGGGCCAAAGGGCGTCGAAGCCTGGCTGGATCGGTTCATCAGTCGTGATCTTGGCGATGGCGTCAACAAACTGCGCGATGCCGCGCGCGCCGTGGCCAAGCCGCTCGGGCTGCAAAAGGAATTCGCACGACTGGATGCCATTGTCGGCACGTTGCTGGGCACGCGCATGTCGCGCCTGCACGCACCGTCCGCCTTGGCCCGTGCTGCGGGCAAACCGTATGACGACGCACGCGTCGCCCTGTTTCAGACATTGGCGGAAGAGCTGCAACGGGATCCACTGCAAGTGCCCGATGTGGATCCGAAAGCGGATAGCAACCTGCAAGCCTTTGTCGAAACCTATTTCTCCAACTACATCGAAGGAACTGAATTCGAGCTGGAGGAGGCACACGACATCGTGGTCAATGGTCGGCCGCTGCAATATCGCGAGGACGACTCCCACGACATCCTGGGTACCTATCAGGCAATTCTGAAATCGAAGTCCGATCCTTCGGTGCCTCGAGACTTTGTCGCCTATGTGACGCAGCTGCGGGAGTGGAATGCGCGTGTCATTGAATCGCGACACGCGAAGAATCCGGGCGAGTTCAAGACGCAGGTGAATCGTGCCGGCAATACCGTGTTCGTTGAGCCCGAGCTCGTCATCGGAACGCTCGGCAAAGGCTACGAAATCATCATGAGCGCGGTGACCCCCGCAAATCGCGCCGCGCTGGCGGCATTCGTAGTGGCGGAAGTTCATCCCTTCGCGGACGGCAATGGCCGTACGGCGCGGCTTGCGATGAATCTCTTTCTGACCGAGGCGAAGCTGACGCGCATCATCATTCCGACTGTCTATCGCGATGACTACATTTCGGCCCTGAAGGCCATGTCCAGCACCGCGCACCCCGTTCCGCTACTCAGGATGCTTGCGCGCGCAGCAAAGTTCAGTCGATGGATCGACTTCAGTTCGCAGTCGGCAGCGTTTGCCGCGTTGAAACAGTCGAAGGCGCTTGAGCGTCCCGAAGTGGCCAGGCTGGCGTTTTGATGGGGCGATGAGTCTCGCGGAGCGTTGCCGCGATAACTCTCAACTTGTGGAGCTATTCTCAGCAACATGGAAGATGCCCCCGAGAACAGTGCTCTTCTCAAGACGCAGCTGGCGGCGCTCGAGGAACAATGTCTTGCCCTGAAGCGCCGGATCAAACGCTTGGAGCCGCCTGCGGCGCAATCGCCAACGCCAACGTTGTCTACCGAGGTAACGGCAGCTTCGCCACCCGCCCAAAAGGTAGCTCTGTTCCGAAAGCTGTTCTCCGGACGCTTGGATGTCTTTCCGGTTCGCTGGGAGAACTCAGGCACCGGACGATCAGGTTACGCACCGGCTTGCCGAAATGAGTGGGTGCGCGGAGTCTGCGACAAACCGCACGTGAAATGCGGCGAGTGTCCAAATCAAGCATTCATCCCGGTTTCGGACGACATCATCGCCTCGCATCTGCGCGGCAGAGACTCAACGCGCCGAGGCGATGCGCCGTTTGTCTGTGGTGTTTACCCGCTCCTCGCCGACGACACCTGCTGGTTTCTGGCCGCCGACTTCGATGGCGAGGAATGGGCGGCGGATGCGCTGGCATTTTTCGAGACTTGTCGAGCGAAGGGAGTACCAGCGGCAATCGAGCGATCGAGATCTGGAGAAGGTGGCCACGTCTGGATCTTCTTCTCACAGCCGGTGCCGGCGAGAGAGGCGCGATTGCTCGGCGCAAGCTTGCTGACGCAGACGATGGAGCATCGTCCCGAGATCGGATTTCTATCCTACGACCGCATGTTCCCGAGCCAAGACGTGATGCCCCGAGGCGGCTTCGGTAACCTGATCGCCTTACCGTTGCAGCGCCCAGCCCGTGAATTCGGCAACAGCGTCTTCGTGGACGAGCGGCTGCAGCCCTTCGTCGATCAGTGGGCGTTTCTCGCATCGCTTCCACGACTTTCGCCACGAGAAGTCAACGCGCTGGTCATCGATGCCCAAGCGAAAGATCGCGTGCTCGGCGTCCGAATGCCCGTGGAGGATGACGAGGGAGACGAGCCGTGGCGCAGGCCGCCTTCACGACAGAATTCGCCCGAGCGCGTAGCGGACCCACTGCCGGAACGACTCAAGATTACCTTGGCAGATGGGATCTATATCGACCGCCTGGCTCTGCCACCTTCAATGGTGGCGCGGCTGGTGAGATTGGCGGCGTTTCAGAATCCGGAGTTCTATCGTGCGCAGGCAATGCGGCTAACTACGTACGATAAGCCGAGAATTGTGTCCTGTGCGTCTCTGCATCGGCGGCACGTGGAATTGCCGCGAGGATGCCTGGAAGAAGTCCTCGAGCTCCTGAAGGCACACGGCGTCAGAGTAGAGATTGATGATCAGCGCGAGCTTGGCACTGCGCTTGCCAGCCAGTTCACGGGGGCCTTGCGCGAAGAGCAACAGGTTGCCGTTGAGGCATTGTTGCCGCACGACTGCGGAGTGCTGGCCGCGACGACCGCGTTCGGAAAGACCGTGGTCGCGGCAGCCATGATCGCGCACCGCCAGCGCAGTGCGTTGATTCTCGTTCATCGCAAGGAGCTGTTGACGCAGTGGGTGGAGCGCTTGAAGCAGTTCTTGTCGATCGAGGCCGGACAAATCGGCGTGATTGGCGGAGGAAAGCGAAAGCCCACCGGAAGAATCGATGTGGCCGTGATCCAGAGTCTGGTGCGCAAGGGTGAAGTGTCGGATCTGGTATCTGGCTACGGGCATCTGATTGTCGATGAGTGCCATCACCTTTCGGCCGCGAGCTTTGAGCTTGTCGCGAAACGGTCCAAGGCGCGATACGTGTTGGGACTTTCCGCCACGGTCACGCGCAAGGATGGACACCATCCCATCATTCATATGCAGTGTGGCCCTGTGCGGCATCGGGTGAACGCAAAGCAACAGGCCGCGCAGCGCGCCTTCGAACACAAGGTGCGCATTCGACGTACAGAATTCACACTGCCCGCGAGTTTGGACGATCGTCGTATTTCCATGCCGGCGTTGTATGCCGCACTGGCCCAGGACGAGGAGCGCAACGCCGCGATCTTCGACGATGTTCTGATGGCCCTTGATGCCGGCCGCTGCCCGCTGATCCTGACTGAACGACGCGACCATCTCGATCTGCTGCAAAGCCGATTCGCGCGATTCACCAAGAACCTGATCGTGCTCCACGGTGGACTCTCGACTGTCGAGCGCCGCGCGGCGACGGAGGCGATACGTTCCTCGGCGCATGGCGAGCGACTCGTCCTGGCAACCGGGCGATTTCTGGGGGAGGGGTTCGACGATCCGCGCCTCGACACGCTATTCCTGCTGATGCCGATTTCCTGGAAGGGCACGTTGGCGCAGTACGTCGGTCGTTTGCATCGCGACCATGACAGCAAGCGAGAGGTTATCGTCTACGACTATGTGGACTCTACCGTTTCAGTGCTGGCGCGAATGGCAGCGAAGAGAGCCACGGGGTATCGGGCGCTCGGTTACGTAGTGGAGTAGCGAGAAGCTGCATCTGCGCAATCTTTAAGTCTTGTTGAAGTTCCGTGCGGGCACACCAGGTAAGGAAGACGCCACTTGATGACAAGTGGCGCTACTATTACCCACCATGAAAACCCGGAGTCTCGACACCGCGCTGGAAGCCTTTCGCGAGAAGGGCGGAACACTTCGCACACGGGATCTCATCGCGCTCGGAGTGCATACCGACGCCCAGTAAACTCCCCGGAATCCGCAGGAATCCCGCAGAAACGGCGCAAGTGGAAAACGCTACAAAACAAGGCATTTCCGTCGAGAAAAGCAGCCCAACTCTCGACCGCCACATCAGCGTCGCCCCCATGATGGACTGGACCGACCGCCACTGCCGCTACTTCCTGCGCGGCTTCGCTCCCGACACTCTTTTATATACAGAGATGATCACGACGGGTGCCGTGCTGCGCGGCGACCGGCAGAAGCTGCTGCGCTTCGATCCCGAGGAGCATCCGGTGGCATTGCAGCTCGGCGGCAGCGAGCCGGCGGCCTTGGCCGAAGCTGCGCGCATCGGCGCGGACATGGGCTATGACGAGATCAACCTCAACTGCGGCTGCCCGAGCGATCGGGTGCATTCGGGTGCCTTCGGCGCCTGCCTGATGCTGAAGCCCGCTCTGGTGGCCGACTGCGTTCGCGCCATGCGCGATGCCGTGCAGATCCCCGTGACGGTGAAATTGCGCATCGGCGTGGTCGATGCGCGTGAGCTCGGCGGCGAAGGCGCCGCGCGCCGTGAGTCGGCGCGTGCGGCGGCGGCGAGATTCGGCGATGCCGAGCGCGCCGCGCTCGGGGAATTCGTCGACGGCATCGTCGCGGCCGGATGCGACGCGGTGATCGTGCACGCGCGCAAGGCCGTGCTCGGCGCCTGGTCGCCGGCGGACAATCGCGAGATTCCGCCGCTGCGCTACGACGTCGTGAGCGAGCTGCAGCGGCGCATCGCTCCGGTTCCCGTGGTGCTCAACGGCGGGCTGCGCACCCGTGATCAGGTAGAAAGGGAACTGCGGTGGGCGGACGGCGTGATGCTGGGACGCGAGGTTTACCACCGCCCCATGCTGCTGGCCGAACTGTCTGGTGCGCGGGGCGTGGCGCCGTCCCGCATGGCATTGCTCGAACGCATGAGCGGATACGCGCGCCGCGAAATGGCTCGCGGCGAGCGGCTCTCCTGGATCGCGCGTCACATGCTCGGACTGTATGCCGGCATGCCGGGCGCCAAGGAGTTCCGCCGGCGATTGTCCGAAGGCGCGCGCGCTGCGGACGCGTCGCCGGATCTGCTGCTGGAGGCGGGCGAAGCCTGCGAGAAGCTCAACGCCGCGGCGGCTTAGCCTCGGCTACGCGTTCCCAGGTACCGGCGTATTGCGCGGCCAGCCACGCGCTGATGGCATATGCGGCCACGGATTGGCGCAAGGCTTTGGCATCCACCTTAAGCAACGTGTCGTTGGCGGTGTGATGCACGTCGAAATACGTCGTACCGTCGAGATCGGGCGACAGCAGCGGCATCCCGAGCTTGGCCAGGCCCTCCAGGTCGGCGCCGCCGGCCGCCTGGTTGCCGCCGCGCACCAGCGCGAGCGGGGCCAACGCGCGGAAAATCTGCTCGACCGCCGGCAGCTGCGCTGGATTCACGCGACTAGATAGGCGCCAGACCGGTCCGGCGCCGAAATCGGCCTCGAAGCCGACCACGTGCTGCGCCGCCTGCGCCTGGTACTGCGCGAGGTAGGCCTGCGAGCCCGAGGTGCCGAACTCCTCGTTGGCGAACAGCACCACGCGGATGGTGCGCCGCGGCTTGTCGTCGAGCCCGCCGATGAGCTTCGCGGCGCCCATGATGATGGCGACGCCCGCACCGTCGTCGATGGCGCCGACGCCCGGATCCCAGGAGTCGAGGTGCGCGCCGAGGATGACGATTTCGCCGGCCTGGTCCGTGCCGGGGATTTCGCCGATCACGTTGGCCGACTGCGCCGGCGGCAGATCGCGCGAGCTGCTCCACATGCGCAGGCGCACGGGTTTGCCGCTCGCGAACTGGCGTTCGAGCGCGTCGGCGTCGGGGTTCGAGATCGCGAATGCGGGAATGCGCGGCGCGTCGCTCTGGTAGCGCGTGGCGCCGGTGTGCGGCAAGCGATCGTCACTGGTGCTGATCGAGCGGATCACCACGCCCACTGCGCCGAGTGCGCCGGCCAGCGCCGGGCCATTGGTGCGCACGGGAACCGCGCGTCCATAGCCGCTGCCATCCCGCGTGCGATCCATGCGATTGCCGAAGTAGACGATCTTGTCCTTCACCGCGCCGGGCGGGAGCTCATTCAGTGCGGCGATGTCGCGCACCATCACGGCTTCGGCTTCGAGGCCGTCGGCATTGGTGCCGACGCTGCCGCCCAGTGCCAGCACGGGCATGGTCTGTGGCCATGGCGCGAGCACCGAGAATCTCGCTTCGCCGCGCACCCAATGGGGCACCGTGACTTCCATGGTGCGCACGTTGGCGAAGCCGAGCGCACGCATTTCGCGTTCCGCCCAGGCAACGGCCGCCGCATCGCCGGGCGAACCGGCCGATCGCGGTCCGACCTCGGTGGTCAGCGATTCGACCAGTCGCCACGCGGTGTTGTCCGCGAGCGCGCGTTCGCGCAGCGTGCTCGTCGCGCCGAGATCGGCCTTGCTGAAGGGTTGGGATTTGTCGGCTGCGTGGGACGTCGGCTGCAGGGCGAGCAGGACGCCCGCGAAAAACAGGGATTTCAACTTGCGCATGTGGGCCGCTTGGGTAGACCTGGGGAATTGGCTGCCATTCTAGGGCATATGCGTATAATCCCCAGCGTTCCTTCGACTCTCTCTTTATGGCCAAAGACATCGAACTTGCCATCGTGTTTGCCGACGTGGTCGGCTCGACGCGGCTCTATGAAGAGCTCGGAGACCAGCGCGCACGGGAAGTGGTCGCCACCTGCATCGACATCATGAAGCAGGCCACCGAGGAACATCACGGCACGGTCATCAAGACCATGGGCGATGAGGTGATGTCGACGTTCGCGGTCGCCAACGACGCGCTGAACGCCGCCGCCAAGATGCAGAAGTCCATCACCGGCAATCCGGAGCTGACGGCCGAAGGCCATCACGTGGCGATCCGCATCGGCTGCCACTGTGGCCCCGTGGTGGTGGAGAACCGCGACGTGTTCGGCTCGACGGTGCATACGGCGAACCGCATGACCAGCCAGGCCAAGGCGGGTCAGATCATCACCACCGAGGCGATGGTCGCGCAGCTGTCGCCGGACTGGCAGTCCGCCGTGCGCCAGATCGACGTGGCCACGCTCAAAGGCCAGGGCGCCGAGGTCACGCTGTACGAAGTGCTGTGGCAGACCGAGGACATCACCAGCATGCTGCCCTCGGTGGCGATTTCCGCGCACGAGGGCCGGCGCGCCATGCGCCTGCGGCTCACCTTCGACGGCGGCGAAGTGATGCTCACGGAGCAGCGCCCCAACGTTGCCATCGGCCGCGCCGACGACAACGACCTCGTGATCCGCGGCAATCTCATCTCGCGGCTGCATGCGCGCATCGAGATCAACCGCAACAAGTTCGTGCTGATCGATCAGTCCACGAACGGCACGTTCGTGCAGGCCGAGGGCGGCGAGGAGCTGTTCGTGCGCCGGGACAGCGTGCAGATCAAGGGCGAGGGACTGATCGGTCTCGGCCGCGTGCCCGAACGCGATTCGCCGCTGACCATCCGCTTCTACTGCGAAGAGGCCTGAGCCGCAGCAGGTGGTGTCAGGCAGGGCTTGTCACCGGGCGTTGACTCGCCGGGCGCGCACCAGCCTGACAATCCCTGCCTGACACCACTGCGGCGCCACTGCAGCGATCCCGCTACCCCGCCAGCCGGTGCTCGATGCCATCCAGCTCCGCGGTCATCTGCGCGGGCGCGCGCGCGCCGAATTCCTTCAGGTATTCGCGCATGTCGGCGATCTCCTTGCGCCAGGCGTCGCGCTGCACGGCCAGCAATTCCCGCATCGTAGCCTCGCCGACGCCCGTGCCTTCGAGATTGAGATCCTCGATCCGTGGCAGCTGCCCGATCGGCGACTGTTCGGCGCCGATCGCGCCGGTGCAGCGCTTGATGATCCATTCCATCACCCGCAGGTTTTCACCGTACCCGGGCCACAGGAACTTGCCGCCCGCGTCGCGGCGGAACCAGTTCACGTGGAACAGCTTCGGCGGATGCTCGAGCTTGCGCCCCACGTCGAGCCAGTGCCGCCAGTAGTCCCCGAAGTTGTAGCCGGCGAAGGGTTTCATGGCCATCGGGTCGCGGCGCACCACGCCCACGGCGCCCGTGGCCGCGGCGGTGGTTTCGGAGGCCACCGAAGCACCGACCAGCACGCCGTGCTGCCAGCTGCGCGCCTCGTACACCAGCGGCGCCACCTCGCGCCGCCGTCCGCCGAACACGATGGCCGAGATCGGCACGCCCCGCGGATCTTCCGCCCGGGGCGAGTAGATAGGGTTGCTGGTGGCCTTGACGGTGAAGCGGGAATTCGGATGCGCCGCCGGGCCTTTCGAGGGATCGTAGGGCTTGCCCTGCCAGTCGAGCACCGGCGTGTTGAGTTTGCGCCCTTCCCACCACGGCTCATCGTCCGCGGTCAACGCGACATTCGTGAACAGCGTGTCGCGGTGGATCATGTCGAAGGCGTTCTTGTTGGTCGCGCGGTTGGTGCCGGGCACCACGCCGAAATAGCCGGCTTCCGGGTTGATCGCATACAGGCGGCCGTCCGGCCCGGGATGCATCCAGGCGATGTCGTCGCCGACGGTCCACACCTTCCAGCCCGGCATGGAAGCCGGCGGGATCAACATGGCGAGGTTGGTCTTGCCGCAAGCCGAGGGGAAGGCGGCGGCGATGTAATGCGTCTCGCCCTGCGGATTCTCGATGCCGACGATGAGCATGTGCTCGGCCAGCCAGCCTTCCTCGCGCGCCTGCCAGCTCGCGATGCGCAGCGCATGGCATTTCTTGCCGAGCAGCGCGTTGCCGCCGTAGCCGGAGCCATAGCTCTCGATGGCGAGCTCCTCGGGGTAGTGCATGATGAAACGGCGGTCCGGGTCGAGCTCGCCGATCGAATGCAGGCCCCGCACGAACTTTCCGTCGCGCGCGATGCGCTCCAGGGCCGGCCGACCCATGCGCGTCATGATGGACATGTTGATCACGACATAGGCGCTGTCGGTGATCTCGACGCCGCAACGCGAGTACGGCGAGTCGACGGGTCCCATGCAGTAGGGAACCACGTACAGAGTCCGGCCCTTCATGCAGCCCCTGAACAGCTCGCGCATCTTGCCGCGCGCCTCGTCCGGGGCCATCCAGTGATTGTTGGGGCCGGCGTCTTCGTGGTTCTGCGTGCAGATGAAGGTCAGGTGCTCGACCCGCGCCACGTCGGAGGGGTGCGAGTAGGCGAGGTGGCATCCGGGGAAGGTAGTTTGATTGAGCTGCTTGAGCTCGCCGGTCTTCTCCAGCCCCTGCTTGAGGCGGGCGAGCTCGACCTGGGAGCCGTCACACCACTGGACCTTGTCCGGGGTCGTGAGCTGGCGAACCTGTTCGACCCATTCGGCGACCGCCGGCGAGAGGTCCGGGAGGGCGGTGAACGAATCGGGCGCTGTGGCCATCGGAGACCTCGATTGTCTGTCTGTCCTGACGAGACAACGAGTATAGCGGCGAGACAGACAATTGGGCGGAAGGGTGATAGCGCTAACAATCGTCCGAAGACACGCAAGAACAGTGCGCCCTCGTACGACGAGGGCGCACTGATGTCACGGGCGTGTGGGACCCCGCAACGGAGGGCTCGTCAGGCGGCTTTGCGAGCGCGGCGGCGCGAGGCGGTTGCGCGGCGCCGCTTGTCGGGTGCCTGGCGCATTGACAGGGAGTCGTAAGTGGATCGCGCCAGCTTCGAGACGTCCTTGCCTGCAGCCGAGGCGATGCTCGAGTTCTGCTGGACGAAGCGTGTGGCGTGACGACGCGCGACCTTGCCCAGTTCACGACCGGCCCCGTTGAGAACTTCGAGAGAGGCCTGAAGGCGGGCCAGACGGTCAGCGGTGCGTGCCCGCAGCTGGATCGAGGCTTCCAGCAGTTTTTCCTGAAAATTCATGGGTGCTCCTGTGCTGCGACGCAGCAATGATGCGGCGCATCATACGCGGGGATGGAGCGCTGTCAACCGGGGAAAGACTGCATCGCGGCGTGGCCCTCAGCCCGCCGCCGGCGACGCGGAATCGAGGAATCCGCGCACCTCGGGTACGACCTTGTCGAGCGAATACAGCATGAACAGGTGCCCCCCACCAGGAACGATGAACAGGCGATTGTTCGGGATCAGCAGGGAGATGATGCGCGCGTTCACCGGCGGCACGAGCGGATCGTCGGAGCCGGCCATGACCAGCGTGGGCTGTCGAATGCGATGCAGCCAATGGATGCTGGTCCAACCCATCCCGGCGAACAGCTGGTACAGGTATCCCATGAACTGCGGCGCGATGATTCGTGAAGTGTGGGCGGACATCAGCTGCGGATTGCGCCGTGCTTCGCCGCCGTAGATGGCGCCCGCCGCCTTCTGCATGAAGGTCGGCGAAAGGTAGCGCCGCGGCGTGATCATCTTCGAGAGGGCCGATGGGCGACCGGGCACCATGATGGCGCCCGTGGAAGTCGCGGCGAGCACCAGGCGCCGGCAACGCTGCGGATACTGTCGCGCGAACTGCTGCGCCAGCGCACCGCCCCAGGACACGCCGATCACATCGACCGGGCCATAGCCGAGCCGGTCCAGTAGTTTGTTCGCGAGGCGCGCGAGCCCCGAGAATCTTCGCGGCCGCCAGCTCATCTCGGATCGTCCGACGCCGGGGACATCGAAGATGACGATTTCCCTCTCCGGCATCGCTTCCATGAATGGAAAACACAGCTCGAGATTGGCGCCGATGCCGTTGAACAGCAGCACGGGCAGGCGGCCGCCACGTCCGTGCTGGGTTGCGACACGCAGGTTGATGCCATCCACCTCGATGAATTCGACCCGCGGCTTGCTCATCTCTGGTGGACGTAGCGCCCGGGTGCCGGATCACCGGCGGGATGCCGTTCGCTGCCGGGCGTCGCGGGCGCAGGCACTTCGCCGCCGCCATGGCCGCGGTACCAGCCAGCCCAGTGCGTCCACCAGCTCCCGGCTTGCTCGCGGGCGCCGGCCAGCCAGTCTTCCGGGGATTCCGGCAGCGAGTCGTTCAGGAAATACCTGGCCTTTGGATTGGTGGGTGGATTCACGATGCTCTGGATGTGGCCGCTCGAGGAAAGCACGAAGTCGATCCGGCCACGCAGGATGTTCTTCGACTGGTAACAGGCCTGCCAGGGCGTGATGTGATCGGTGATCCCCGCGACCACGTAGGCCGGCACTTTCATGCGGCTCATGTCGATCGGCGTGCCGAGCGGGCTGATGCTGCCGGGCACTTTCAGCGGGTTGTCCAGGAACATGCGCAGCAGGTCGGCGTGGAACTCCGCCGGCAGGCGCGTGGTGTCGCAATTCCAGTAAAGGATGTCGAAGGCGGGCGGGCGATTGCCCATCACCCAGTTGTTGGCGACGAACAGCCACACCAGGTCGTTGGGCCTGAGCCAGGCGAAGACCCGCGCCATTTCACTGCCTTCGAGCACGCCCTTGCGGCGCGTCTTTTCGATGGTCGCGGCGACCCCGGAGCGCGAAGCGAATTGTCCGAGCAAGGTCGGCGCCTCGGTGTCGAGCACGGTCACCAGCAGCGTGGCGCTCTCGACCGTGTCTTCTGCCCTGGCCGCCAGGTGTCCCAACAAGGTGGCCAGCGTGAAGCCGCCGGCGCAGGCCGCCATCGCGTTCACGCGGTCGGCACCCGTGATCTCGCGCGCCACCGCGATGGCCTGCTTGCAGGCCGTCAGATAGGTCTCCATGTTCCAGTCGCGCTGCGCGGCGGTGGGATTGCGCCAGCTGATGCAGAAGGTCTGTATGCCCTGCTGGACGGCGAATTCGGCGAAGCTGCGGCCCGTCGCGAGGTCGGTCGCGTAGTACTTGTTGATCTGCGGCGGCACGATGAGCAGCGGGCGCTGCTGCACGGTCCGGGTCTGCGCCTGGTACTGGATGAGCTCCAGCACCTCGTCGCGATACACCACGGCGCCGGGCGTGGTGGCCAGGTTCCTGCCAACCTGGAATTTCCGCTCGTCCACCTGCCGCGGCATGCCGAAATTGTTGGTGAGATCGTCGATGAAATTCTGCAGCCCGTAGAGCAGGCTCTTGCCGCGCGTCTCGGAGATCCGCTGCAGCGCGCCGGGATTTCCGAGCAGCGAATTGGTCGGCGCGAAGGTTTCGGTGAACAGCTGCAGCACGAAGCGCGCGCGCTCGCGGTCCTCGGTCGTGGTCTCGGCCCGGTCCAGCACGCGATTCAGCATGTCGCGCCACGCCACGAAGCCCTGCATCAGTCGCTTGTAATAGCCGCTCTTCTGCCAGACGTCGTGGCTGAAACGCCGGTCGCGCGCATCGGGCAATACCTTGGATCGGCCGAAGGCGATTTCCACCAGCTCGCGCGCGAAGGCGAGATTCTCCTCGATGAGCACCTGCGGGTTGACGGTCATCAGCCGCAGCAGCCGCCGGCCCGCGGCTAACAACTCTTCACGGTCGATGCCGAGCAGCGGATTGGCGCCGAGGATCTGCTCGGCGGCATCGTTCGCGGCCTCGTGTTCGAGTTCGGGCTGTCCCCCGTCATCGGCCGCCGCGAAGCCATCTTGAGCGGAATTTTCATTCGCCGCCTCGATCCGGACGGATTTGAGCTGCGTCACATTTGCCCGGGCTGGCCGGGTCCGCTTGGCTGGCATGGCTTCTCCCCCGCGGCTCCTGCCCTCGTTATATGTGATCCGTATCCCAGTGACGACAGGGTCGGCGTGACCCTAATCACGTGGCCTAGGCCGCTCGATTCCTATTATGCATCGCAGCGAGGGCCCCAAAACCCGCAAACGTCAGGGGTTTGACACTTTTCCGCAATCGGTCGCGGGAAGGAACGCGGGGTCCCACTAGGAAGAGAGAGGAGTTTCTGATGCAGTCCCTGCGCATTCCGGCGTTCGTCGCCGCGGCCACGCTCGCGCTCGCCATGGGCGCCCAGCGTGCGCACGCGGAGGGCGTGCTGGCTGGAACCCACATCGACAACACGGCGACTGTCGATTTCACCGTCGGCACGGTCAGCTCGACCGCCACGTCGAATACCGTGCGGGTTACGGTCGCCGAAGTGCTGAACGTCGATGTCACGGTGCAGACCGCCACGGTGCCCGTGACGCCCTCAGCCAACGGCGCTGCGCTGCGCTTCAAGGTCACCAACACCGGCAACGGCAAGGAAGCCTTCCTGCTGGTGCTCAACAACGCGATCCCGGGCGGCGACCAGTTCGACCCGGTCGCGGCGTCCCCGTCTATCTACTTCGACACCAACGGCGACAACATCTTCAACGCCGGGGACACGCCCTACGTCGCCGGCAGCAACGATCCGGACCTCGACCCGGACGGCTCCGTGATCGTGTTCCTCGTCAACAACATCCCCGCCGCGGTGGTCGACGGCAACAGCGGCTTCTCCAGCCTGACGGCCTCGGCCCGCACGGGCACCGGCGCACCCGGCACCGTGTTCGCCGGCCAGGGTGACGGCGGGGTCGACGCAGTCGTCGGGACCAGCCAGGCCACGCAGGCGGCGCAGGGCGCCTACCTCGTCGAAGGCGTGACGATCACGGCCAACAAGACGCAGGCCGTGGTCGACCAGTTCGGCGGCACCAGCCCGATTCCGAATGCGGTGATCAACTACACGATCACCATCAACGCGGTGGGCACCGGCACGGCGCTCGCCTCGGTGTTCACGGACAAGATCCCCGCCGGCACCACCTACGTCGCCGGCTCGCTGCGCCTCAACAGCGCCGTGATGACCGACAACGCGGACGCCGACGTCGGCTTCTACGAAACCTCGCCCGAGCCGCGCGTGCGCGTGCAGCTCGGGGACCTCACCCAGACGAGCGGCACGCAGACCGTGCAGTTCGCCGTTCGCATCAACCCGTAAAGGAAGCTCGCCGTGAAGGAGACACACATGTTCAAGGCCTACAGAGTCATCGCGATTGCGCTCTTCGCCTGCGGCTTCGGCTCGCAGGCGTTCGCGCAGGGCGCGCAGGGCTGCATCGTCCTGAAGTCGACCGCCGAGATCAGGAAAGAGGTGGTGGACGAGAAGGGCGTGAAGACCACGAAGATGGTTCCGGCCGAAAAGGTCGTGCCGGGAACCGAAGTCACCTGGACGGTCACCGCCAACAACATCTGCAAGCAGCCTTCGGACAAGGTGACCATCAACAACGCCGTGCCCGCGCACATGTCCTACGTGGCCGACTCGGCCAGCGGCGCGGGCTCGGACATCACCTTCTCACTGGACGGCGCCGCGTTCGCCAAGCCGGCGGAGCTCACGGTCAAGGAAAACGGCGCCACCCGCGTGGCGCGCGCCGACGAATACAAGCACATCCGCTGGGTCTTCAAGGACTCGCTCGCGCCCGGAGCCACCGCCTCGGCGAGCTTCCGCGCGGTGCTCAACTAGTTTCACGAGAGAGTAATCAGGAGTACCCATGTCTTCTTCCTTCCAGCAAATCAAGCGGGCTTCGGTCGCTTGCCTGGCGCTGGGGTCGATCGCGCTGTCCGGGACCGCCTTCGCCGGCGGGACCAGTCCGGGCACGGCGATCGACAACACCGCCTCGGTCAACTACACGGTGGGTGGCGTCGCACAGACCGTCATCCGCTCATCGCCCACGGGCAATTCGACGCCCGGCACGCCCGGCACCGCCACGAGCTTCGTGGTCGACCGCAAGGTCGATCTGTACCTCGCGGAAGTGAACAACGCCGCGACCACGGTGATCCCCGGCAGCACCGACCAGGTGACCACGTTCTTCATCCGCAACGACGGCAACGACACGCAGGGTGTCAGCCTGTCGGCCGCTGACTTCGCGGGCACGGTCTTCGGGCAGCCCACGGGCCCGGATTTCCAGATGACGCCTGCGTCCATCCGGGTGTTCGTCGAGTCGACGGCGGCCGCGAGCGGCGCCACCTGCAACAGCCCGGCGCAGCCCGGCGGCATGAGCTTCGCGCTCGGCACGGATTCGGCGACCACGATCCCGACGTTCGCGCCGGACACCTGTACCTGGGTGTACATCGTGGCCGACACGCCGAGCACGGCGACCAACACGCAGCGCGCCAACGTCGAGCTGACGGCGATCGCGCGTGTTCCGACCACGCTGGCCGCGCTCAGCGCCGATACCGGCGCGGATCGTCCGGACCAGATCGACGTGGTGTTCGTCGATGCCAATGCCACCGTGGTCGCGCAGGACCAGTACCAGGTGACCACCGCCTCGTTCACGGTGCGCAAGCAGAGCTCGGTCATCGACGACTTCGTCAGTGCCAGCAACTACAAGGCGATTCCCGGCGCGCTGATGCAGTACGAGATCGAGCTGACCAACAATGGTGGCGCGCAGGCCGACTCGGTGGCGATCACCGACTCGCTGCCCACGCAGACCAGCTACGAGGTCAACTCGTTCAACGGCACGTCGGACGTGAACATCCAGGTGGGCGCCACCAACACGTACTGCGTGGCCGAGGCGGGCGGCGTGGACGCGAATGTCGACGGCTGCTGGCGCTCGGTCGCCGCGGGCGTGACCACGCTGCACGTGCAGGCGCCGGCGCTCGCGCCGGTCCCGGCGAGCGGCGCGGTGACGGTGCGCTTCCGCGTGAAGATTCTCTAAGAGTCTTCCACGCAGGGCAGACGCCAGATGACGTTTCGTATCGCGGGCAAGCGGGCCTGGCGCCCGAAGGGGCGACCCAAGCCCCAAGCCCGCCACAACGGGTACTCTCACGCAGAGGGCGGAGTAGCGACTAGCTACTCCGCCTTCGGCGCGTTTATGGGCCGCGTAAATGCGTGCTCGAGGGTTGCGCTGTTATTTGCTCTGGGTCTCATTGCGGCACAGCAATCCGTGGCGCAGGTCACGGCGCCCGGAACGTCGATTCGCAACGTCGCGACCGTGGCGTATACCGCCCCCGGCGGCAGCGCCGCGCGCACCGACTCCAACGCCGTGGCGCTGGTCGTGCAGCCGCCGCCGTCGCGTGCCTCGATCAGCCTGGCGCGCTACGCGGCGGCCAGCGCGAGCACGACCACGGCGGGTCCCACGATGTGCCGCTCGAGCAATGGCTTCTTCCCGCTCGATGCGCCGACCGTGCTGGGCACGGGCACGGTCGATCCGATGCAGCCCGTGCCCATGCAGGACACGGCTGTCGCGCACGCCGGTGACCCGCTGTTCATGCGCGTCGTGGATCTCGACCGCAACCGCGACGGCGCGGTCATCGAAACCGTGGACGTGCGCGTCACGGCGCGCGGCACCAACGACTCGGAGGTGCTGCGCCTCTCGGAGACCGGCCCCAACACCGGCGTGTTCGTCGGCTACGTGGGCACCAGTGAAGGCAGCGCGCGGCAGGACTGCACGCTCGAGGTGCTGCGCAACTCGCAGCTCGACGCGAGCTACGTCGACCCCACCGACAGCACGGACGCGGTGCAGGCCGACGCGCTGGTCGACCCCTACGGCCTGGTCTTTGACTCGCGCACCGGTTCGCCGGTCAACGGTGCCCGCGTGCGCCTGCTCAACGCGACCACGGGCGCGCTCGCCGTGGTCTACGGCGACGACGGCGTCAGCCGCTACCCGAGCGAAATGGTGACCGGCCAGCCGGTGACCGACCAGGGCGGCACGCAGTACAGCCTGCCGGCCGGCGTGTTTCGTTTCCCGCTGGTTGCGCCGGCCAACTATCGGCTCGAGATCGTGCCGCCGGGCGGCTACCTGTTCCCTTCGCAGCGCACGATCGCGGATCTGCAGACGCTGCCGCAGGCGCCCTTTCGCCTGCAGCCGGGTTCCTTCGGACAGCCCTTCGTCACGACGGCCGCGCCCGCGGTCGCCGTCGACGTGCCGCTCGATCCGAACGGCGACTCGCTGGTGCTGCGCAAGTCTGCGGGCCAGCAGCTGGCGACCACGGGCGATTTCGTGCAGTACACGCTGCGTCTCGACAATGCCAGCCAGACCGGCGCGTTCACCAACGTGCGCGTCGTCGATCACCTGCCGGCCGGCGCCCGCTACCGCGCCGGCTCGCTGCGCCTGAACGGCACGCGCATCGCCGACCCGGTGCTCGCGGCCGACGGCACCAGCTTCACCTACGAACATGCGCGTCTCGAGCCCGGCACCAGCATCGAGCTGCGCTACGTGCTCGAATACACCATCGCCATGCACGGCATGCGCGACGCGATCAACATCGCGCAGGCCTTCGCGCCGGGCAACGTGCGCTCGAACGAAGCGCGCGCGCTGGTGCGCATGAACGAAGAGCTGTTCTCGCAGAAGGGGTTCATCGTCGGCCGCGTCTACGAAGGTAGCTGCGGGCGCGACGGCCGCGGGGCGCCGGGCGTGCCGAACGTGCGGGTGTACCTCGAGGACGGCCGTTACGGCGTGACCGACGAGAACGGCCACTATCACTTCGAAGGACTGGATCCGGCCACGCACACCGTGCAGCTCGACAAGCTCACGCTGCCGCCGTATCTCGAGCTCGCACCCTGCGCCGATGCCATGGGCCACGCCGGGCGCGACTACTCGCAGTTCGCCGAGCTGCGCCCGGGCACGCTGTGGCGCGGCGACTTCGTGCTGCGCCAGAAAGCGGCCCCGAAGGGCAACCTGGAATTCTCGTTCCATTCCTCGCTGCTCGCCGATCCGAACGGCGAGGGCCTCGCCGCGCACGAGGCAACGGTGCGCGTGAATGCCGTGACCGCCGGCAACACCCGCGTGATGGTCATGCTGCCGGAGGGCTTCGAGTACGTTCCGGGCAGCGCCACCGTGGACGGTGCACCGGTCAGCGATTCCCAGGAGACGGTGACGGGCGCCGGCGAGCAGGTGGTGAGCCTGATGGATGGCGCGCTGGTTGCCCGGCTCGGTGAAGTGCCGGCGGGCGCCACGCGCAATCTGCGGTTCCGCACGCGCGCCACGACGAGCGCCGGCGGCAGCCTGCCCGTGCGCGCACTGGTGCTGTTCGATTCGCCGGCGAAGTCCGGGCTGCGCACCGCGCCCGTCGAGACGCAGCTGTCGCGCGGTGCCGCGCGCTACAGCCGCTCGCAGTTCTCGTTCTCGCCGCGATTCGACGTGCTGAAGACCGAGCTGCAACCGGCGGATGAATCCGCGCTGCGCTCGCTGATCGACGCCTGGCGCGGCGCGCGTGACATCAGCATCCGCGCGGTCGGCCATTCGGATTCGCAGCCGATCACCGGCCGCCATCGCCAGGTTTTCGCCGACAACTACGCCTTGTCCCGTGCGCGCGCGCAGGCGGTCGCCGACTACCTCGCCGCCGCGCTGAACGTCCCCGCGTCCCGCGTCAGCGTCACCGGCCGCGGTGCGGATGAGCCGCTCAGCATGGGCAAGGATGCCGCGAGCCTGGCGGCGAATCGTCGCGTCGAGATCGTGATCGAGGGAGCGCGCTTCGAGGCGAACGCGCCGCTCGAGCTCGTCAATGGCGGCGGCGAAGCGCAGAAGGTCGACACCACGGGCGTGATCCTGCGAGGTCCCGGAAACATCGCCACGGCCAGCCGCAATCGCTCGAGCAAACCCGAGACGCGCCAGGACTCGTCGGCGATCAGCGTGGCCGACCTCGAGCCCGGCATCGCCTGGCTGCTACCGGAAGCGGACTCGGTGGCCGCGATCGCCTCGATCAAGGTTGCGATCCAGCATGCGCCCGACCAGACGGTGCAGCTCGGCATCAACGGCGCGCCGGTGCCGGCCCTCAACTTCGACGGGCTGGCGGTGAACGAGGACAAGACCGTGGCGCTGAGCCGCTGGCGCGCGGTCAGCCTCGTCGATGGCGCCAACCGGCTCACGGCGCGCGTCGTGAATCGTGATGGCAGCGTGGCCTGGCAGGGCGAACGCGTCGTGCATTTCGGCGGCGGCCCGGTTCGTGCCGAGGTCGACAAGTCGGCGTCGAAGCTGGTGGCCGACGGCCGCACGCGCCCGGTGATCGCGCTGCGCATGTACGACAAGTACGGCAAGCCGGCGCGCGCCGGTACCACCGCGAATTTCACCGTCGATGCGCCGTATCGCTCCTGGCAGGAAGTCGAGCAGCTCGACGACAACCAGGTGCTGCAGACTTCGGCCTCGCGCGACCTGCAGATCGAAGTGCGCCAGGACGGCCTCGCGCTGCTCGAGCTCGAGCCGACCACGGTGACGGGCAACGCCGTGGTCCGCGTGCGTTTCAACGAGCGCCAGAGCGATGAATACAAGGTGTGGCTGGCGCCGGCCGCGCGCGACTGGATCCTGGTCGGCATTGCGGAAGGTACCGCCGCCTACAACACCATCAGCGGCAACATGGAAACCGCCTCGGCCGCCGATCGCGAGGAGGGCTTCGAGCAGGACGGTCGCCTGGCCTTCTTTGCCAAGGGGCGCATCAAGGGCGATTTCCTGATGACCATCGCCTACGACTCGGCACGCGAGAAGCAGGCGGCCCGCGACCGCGTGCGCGGCACGATCGAGCCCGACCAGTACTACCTGTTGTACGGCGATGGCGCCGATCAGCGCTTCGAGGCCGCCACGCAGGGCAAGCTTTACCTCAAGATCGAGCGGCAGCAGTTCGTCGCGCTGTTCGGCGACTTCGACACTGGTTTCACGGTGACCGAACTCACGCGCTACAACC
The DNA here is from genome assembly GCA_035761265.1 of Steroidobacteraceae bacterium. Taxonomy (GTDB): domain Bacteria; phylum Pseudomonadota; class Gammaproteobacteria; order Steroidobacterales; family Steroidobacteraceae; genus CADEED01. Next base: position 21,014 of record DASTRL010000200.1, on the reverse strand, counting down.
GCAGCCTCTCGGGTCTGCGCAGCGACTACGCCGGCGAGCGCGTGCAGGTCTCGGGCTTCGCCGCCCGCACCGACACCGGGCTGGTGCAGGATGAGCTGCAGGGCGACGGCACCTCTGGCCTGTACCACCTGTCGCGCTCGCCCATTGTCATCGGCTCGGACAAGCTGCACCTGGAGATCCGCGATCGATTCGAAATCACGCGGGTGATCGAGAGCCGCGAGCTGTCGCGCTTCATCGACTACGACCTCGACTACCAGCGCGGCACGATCTTCTTCAAGAAGCCGGTGCAGAGCCGCGACGAGCGGCTGAACCCGGTGTTCATCGTGGTCGACTACGAGGTGCGCACGGGCGGCGACGATGAGACGTCGGCCGGCGTGCGCGTCGCGACCAGGCTTGCGGACGACAAGGTCGAGGTCGGCGCCAGCGCGGTGTACGAAGGCGCGCAGGCCGGCGACACGCGCATCGTCGGCACCGACCTGACCTGGCGCCTTTCGCCCGAAACGCGCGTGCGTGCCGAAGCGGCGCAGTCGCAGTCCGATGATCCGCTGAAGCCGGATTCCTCCACCGCTTGGCTGGTTGAAGGCAAGCACATGTCGGAGCGCTTCGAGGGCCGCGCCTGGGCGCGCGAGACCGAGACGGGCTTCGGCGTCGGCCAGCAGCTCACCGCCGAAACCGGCACTCGCGCCGCGGGCATCGATGCGCGTTACCGCTTCACCGACAAGTTGGTCGCCGAGGGCGAGCTGCAGCATCAGCGCGTGCTGGCGAGCGACGCCACGCGGCTGCTCGCGGGCGCGGAAGTCACGCTGCAGAAATCCCACTACAGCATCGGCGGCGGGCTGCGGCACGTCGCCGACGAGGACGCCGACGGTGCGGAAAAGGTCTCCGACCAGGCGACGGTGCATGGCAGCGTCGATGTGTGGGACGGGCTCGTGACGCTGCGTGCCTCGGGCGATGCGACGCTGGGCGGCAACAACGAGAGCGTCGACTATCCGGCGCGCAGCATCCTCGGCGTCGACTACCACCTGTCGCCCGCGACCACGCTGTACGCCGAATACGAACACGCCACCGGCGATCAGCTCGACGCGGACACCACGCGCTTCGGCATGCGCACGCGCCCCTGGGAGCGCACGCAGGTTGAATCCAGCATCAACACGCAGGCCACCGAGTACGGCCCGCGCACCTTCGCGAACTTCGGCCTCACGCAGGGCTTCCAGTGGCGCCAGCACTGGGCCTTCGACGTCGGCGTGGACCAGAGCAACACGCTGCGCGGCGCGGACCTCGAACCGCTGAATCCGAACGCGCCGCTCGCCTCGGGCTCGTTGACCGACGACTTCTTCGCGGCTTTCGTCGGCGCCTCCTACCGGCGCGAGCTGTGGCAGATGACGAGCCGCCTCGAGCACCGCAATTCCGACGCCGAGGACCGCTGGAGCTCGACCACCGGCTGGTACCGCGAGCCGGTCGAAGGCCACGCCATGTCGGTGTCGCTGCAGGCGTTCGACAGCGACGCGGCGCTGGCGCAGTCGACCGAGGCGGTGGGGCGATTCGCGTGGGCATTCCGCCCGGATTCCAGCCGCTGGATCGTGTTCGACCGCTTCGAGCTCAAGTACGAGGATCAGGCCACCGGCGGCGGGTCGCCGGGCACCGGGACGTTCGAATCCTCACGCGTGGTCAACAACCTGCACGCGAACTGGCAGCTCGATCCTTCGCTGCAGGTCGGACTGCAATACGGTGCGCGCTACGTCTCGAGCACCATTGACGGCGATCAGTACGCCGGCATCTCCGACATCCTCGGCGCCGATGCGCGCCGCCAGCTGACGCGCCGGTTCGATCTCGGCGCACATGCCGCCGTGCTGCACTCCTGGGAGTCGAACGTCATGGACTACTCCACGGGCGTCGACCTGGGCATGACGCTGGCGAAGAACGTCTGGATCTCGCTGGGATACAACTTCGCCGGTTTCCGCGACGATGACTTCTCGGCCAGCCGTCACACGGCGCAGGGCCCGTACCTCAGCATCCGCATCAAGGCAGACCAGGATACTTTCAAGGATTTGAATCTCGACAGCCTGCGCCCGTCGCGCTAGCGTGCCTGCGAAATGCAGGATCTCGAGGAAGTGTTCGGGCCGAACGGCCCGCTGAAGCGTTCGCTGCCCGGTTTTACGCCGCGCCGCTCGCAGCTCGCCATGGCCACGCGCATCGCCAATGCGCTCGCCCAGCGCGCGCCGCTGGTGGTGGAGGCGGGCACGGGCACCGGCAAGACGTTCGCCTATCTCGTGCCCGCGCTGCTGTCCGGCAAGCGCGTGCTGATCTCCACCGGCACGCGCACCTTGCAGGATCAGCTCTTCAACAAGGACCTGCCGCTGGTGGGTGGCGCCATCGGCGTGCCCGCGCGCGTCGCGCTGCTCAAGGGCCGCTCTAACTATCTTTGCAGCTACCGTCTGGCCCAGGCCGGGCAGGCCCGGGCCGGCGGGCCGCGCGGGCTCGCCGGCACGCGCGATCGCATGCTGGCCCGCGTCGAGCGCTGGGCCGGCATCACGCGCAGCGGCGATCTCGCCGAGGTGCCGGATCTCGCCGATTCGCATCCGCTGTGGCCGCAGGTCACCTCGACGCGCGAGAACTGCCTGGGGGCCCGCTGCGCGCACATCGGCCGCTGCCACGTGGTCGAAGCGCGCCGCCGCGCGATCGAGGCCGACGTGGTCATCGTCAATCATCATCTGCTGCTCGCCGACCTGGCGCTGAAGGAAGACGGCTTCGGCGACCTGCTGGGCGCCGCCGATGCCGTCATCATCGACGAGGCGCACCAGATCCCCGATCTGGCGACACAGTTCTTCGGCGCGCGCTTCGGCAGCCGGCAGGTGGAACTGCTGGTGCGTGACGCGCGGCAGGAGTTGCTGCAGGCACGCGCGCCGGCCGACGCGCTTTCGGAGGAACTCCACGCGGTGGAGCGCGAGCTCGCGGCGCTGGCGGAAATCCTGCGCGTGACGCCGCGACCCGACTGGCTGGCGGCGGACACGGCGTTGGCGGACGCGTGCGGCGCGCTCGCCGAATCGCTGCGGGCGGTGGCCGCGGGTCTCAACGGTGCGGGGCGGGAATCCGGCATCGCCCAGGCGGCGGCGCGCGCCACCGAACTTGCCGCCCGGCTCGATCTCATCACGCAGGCGGAGGAACACGAAGGCGCGCGCAACGTGGAGCTGACGCAGCGCGGTTTCTCGCTGAGCCTGCTGCCGTTCGACGTCGCGGAGCGCTTTGCCGCCATGACCGGCGCGACGCAGGCGGCGTGGATCTTCACCTCCGCCACGCTGTCGGTGGGCGAGGATTTCACGCACTTCACCTCGCGGCTGGGCCTCGGCGCGGCGGAGACTCTGGCCATCGCAAGCCCCTTCGATTTCGAATCCCAGGCGTTGCTCTATCTACCGGCGGGATTGCCGGACCCGTCGGCCCCGGCACACACGCAGGCGGTGGTGGACGGCGCGGTGCCGCTCATCGAGGCCTCGGCCGGCGGCGCCTTCGTGCTGTTCACCAGCCACCGCGCGCTGCAGCGCGCCGCGCAACTGCTGCGCGCGCGCTGGGCCGAGCTCGCCGAGTTCCCGCTGCTGGTGCAGGGCGAAGCGCCGCGCGAGCAGCTGCTGCGCGCGTTTCGCGAGTCCGGCAACGCCGTGTTGCTGGGCACCGCGAGTTTCTGGGAGGGCGTGGACGTCAAGGGCGATGCACTGCGGCTCGTCATCATCGAGAAGCTGCCGTTCGCCTCGCCCGACGATGCGTTGACGCGGGCGCGCATCGAGCATCTGAAGGCGAACGGCGGCAATGCCTTCCGCGAGTACCAGTTGCCCGAGGCGGCGCTGGCGTTGAAGCAGGGTGTGGGTCGCCTGATCCGCTCCGAGACGGATCGCGGCGTGGTGGTGATCTGCGATCCGCGCATCGTCGACAAGCCCTACGGACGGGTGTTTCGCGCCAGCCTGCCGCCGCTGCCGGTGACGCGCGACGTGCAGGAGGCCGGGAAATTCCTGCGACGCATCTCGGGTCTGGCGCCGGGCGGGGCGCTCGAGCGCGTGCCCCTCGCCGGCGCAGCGAACGGCGAGCCGGCATGAGAATTCTCGCGCTGGACACCGCGACCGAGGCCTGCTCGGTCGCGCTGGGCCTCGACGGCCGCCTGCTCGAGCGCTACGTGCAAATGGAGCGCGGGCATGGCGAACGACTGCTGCCCATGATCGACGAGCTGCTCGCCGAGGCGGGCGTCACCCTGCAGTCGCTGCAGGCCATCGCCTTTGGCCGCGGTCCCGGCGGATTCACCGGCGTGCGGCTGGCGGCGAGCGTGGCGCAGGGGCTGGCCTTCGGCGCGGGTCTCGGGGTGATCCCGGTGTCGGATCTCGCGGCGGTGGCGCAACGCGCCGCGTCGCTGCATCCCGGCGCGCGTCGCGTGCTCGCGGTGAACGACGCGCGGATGCGGGAGGTCTACTGGGCGGAGTTTTCGGTCGATGGCCTCGTGCATGCGCGCGGCGCGGAGCACGTGAGCGCCGCTGGCGAGGTCGCCTTGCCGGTGGGCATTGAAGGGGAGACATGGGTTGCGGCGGGGCGCGGCCTGGCGGTGTATCCGGACCTGGCGGTGCGCTGCCGGGTCCACGGCGGATGCGTGGAAGCCGACCTGCTGCCGCGTGCAACCGAGGTGCTCGCGCTCGGGCAGGCGGCCGCCGCGCGCGGGGAGTTGCTGCCACCGGAGGCCGCCTTGCCCGTTTATGTCAGGGACCGGGTCGTCGGCGCGGCGTCGTCATGAAAGTGCAATAGAATCCGGCTGTAATCCGCACGCCACAAAACCGTCACCTGTGATGCCGTGTCAGGAAACATGTCCGCGAAACAGATTCTGGTCGTCGAGGATGAGCGCCCGATTCGCGAGATGATTGCGTTCGGTCTGCGCCGGGCGGGCTTCGAAGTCCGCGAGGCCGCCGATGCGCGCACCGGCCGCGAGGAAGTCGCCAACAAGCGGCCCGACCTGTTGCTGGTCGACTGGATGCTCCCCGACACCAGCGGCCTGGAGTTCACCCGCGCGCTGAAGCGCGATCGCGAAACCAGCGAGCTGCCCATCATCATGCTCACCGCGCGAGCCGAGGAGGGCGACAAGGTCGCCGGGCTCGAGGGCGGGGCTGACGACTACATCACCAAGCCGTTTTCGCCGCGCGAGCTGCTGGCGCGCATCAATGCGGTGCTGCGTCGTACTGCTCCCGCGGAAGGTGCCGAGCGCATCGACATCGACGGCCTGGTGCTCGACCAGTCGAGCCAGCGCGTCAGCGCGGGCGACCAGACGGTGGCGTTGGGGCCCACCGAGTACCGCATGCTCGCCTTTTTCATGACGCACCCGGAACGCGTGTACACGCGCGAGCAGCTGCTCGATCGCGTCTGGGGCGGCAACGTGTACGTCGAAGAACGCACCATCGACGTGCACATCCGGCGCCTGCGCAAGGCGCTGGAGGAGTCAGGTTACGACCGCCTGATCCAGACGGTGCGCGGTTCCGGCTACCGCTTCTCGGCGCGGCCACTTTGAACAAAGGGACATGAACTCGGGCACGTCCGCCTTCCTGTACGTGGCGCTGCGCATCCTGCTGGCGCTGGCGGTGGGCGCGACGGTGGGCTGGTTCGCAGGCTCAGTGTGGGCAGGCATCAGCGGGGTGCTCGGCCTGTATCTCGCCTGGAACCTGTGGCAACTGCGCGAGCTGTGGTTCTGGCTGCAGCACCGCAGCGTCGCCGATCCGCCCGATGCCATGGGCCTCTGGGGAGACGTCGTGGCGCAGGTGGTGCGATTGCATCGCCGCAAGCGGTTCCACAAGGAGCGCCTGACACGCTTGTTCCGCGAACTGCGCCGCTCGACCTCGGCCATGCCCGACGGCGTGATCATGCTGGATCCGCAGGGCGAAATCGTCTGGTTCAACCGCAAGGCCGGCGAGCTCCTCGAGCTCACGCGGCGCGCGGACCTGGGTCTGCGCATCGACAATCTCGTGCGCCATCCGGATTTCGTGCGCTACCTGCACAGCGGCCAGTATTCGCTGCCCGTGGTCGTGCGCCTCGAGTCTCCCACCGAACGCTACGTCGCCTTCCAGCTCATCTCCTACGGCGAGGACCAGCGACTCATGATGTTGCGCGACGTCACGCGCGAGGTGCGGCTCGAGAAGATGCGCAAGGACTTCGTCGCCAATGCCTCGCACGAGCTGCGCTCGCCGCTCACCGTGGTCGCCGGCTATCTCGAGAACTTCAGCGCGGATCCCGGCCTTGGTGAGCTGGCCGCGCCCATTGCCGAGATGCGCCGGCAGACCGATCGGATGACCCGCATCATCGAGGACCTGCTCGAGCTGTCGCGCTTCGAGGCGAACGACGCGCCGATCCGGGGAGCGCCCATCGACGTGGCGGCCATGGGCGCGTTGCTGCGCAAGGACGTACTGGCGCGGCCCACGCATCCGCGCCAGGTCGAGGTGTCGATCGAATCGACGGCAAGCCTGCTGGGTGATGAAGCCATGGTGCAGTCGGCGTTCTCCAACCTCGTAGACAATGCCGCCAAGTACACGCCGCCCGAGGGCAGCATGCTGATCCGCTGGTGGACGGATGCCGATGGCGGGCATTTCTCCGTGCGCGACACCGGCCCGGGCATTCCGGCCGAGCACATCCCGCGGCTTACGGAGCGGTTCTATCGAGTCGATCCGGGTCGGTCGCGCGAGACCGGCGGGTCGGGCCTGGGCCTGGCCATCGTCAAGCATGCACTGCATCGCCACGGTGCCCGTCTCGACATCGAGAGTGTCGAGGGCCGCGGCAGCACGTTCACCTGCCACTTCCCGGCGGAGCGCATACTCGAACGCCGCGTCGCGGCCACGGCATGACCTGTCATCGATGCGCCATGCGGCGCCAACAAACTCCGAGGCCCTATGGAAACCGCCGATCTCTCGCATCACATCTCGCGCCGCTTCAACGAAGATCTGGAGCGCGTGCGCAACAAGGTGTTGGCCATGGGCGGCATGGTCGAGCAGCAGCTCGCCAACGCCCTGCGGGCGCTGATCGAGGGTGACAGCAACCTCGGCGTATCGGTGGCGCGCGACGACTTCAAGGTCAACGGCATGGAGGTGTCCATCGACGAGGAGTGCCAGAAAATCCTCGCGACGCGCGCGCCGGCGGCCGGCGACCTGCGCCTCATCGTCGCCATCATCAAGACCATCACCGACCTCGAGCGCATCGGCGACGAGGGCGAGAAGATCGGCTACATCGCCTCGCGGCTCGCCACCATGGAGCGACCCGCCGACAAGTATCGCGAGATCAAGCACCTCGGCCGCATCGTCTCGGAGATGGTGCACCAGGCGCTCGATGCTTTCGCGCGCATGGACGCGGAGGCGGCGCTGCGGGTGGCGCGCCAGGATCGCGTGGTGGACGAGGAGTACGAATCCATCCAGCGCCAGTGCATCACTTTCATGATGGAAGACCCGCGCAGCATCCGCCGCGCGCTCGACGTCATGTGGATCGTGCGCGCGCTCGAGCGCATCGGCGACCACGCCAAGAACGTCTGCGAGTACGTGTTGTACATGGTCTACGGCAAGGACGTGCGCCACACCAGGCTCGAGGACGTGGAGCGGGACCTGCGCGATCGCTCCACCGGCGCCTGATCGGCCGCGGCCGGCAGCACCGATCCGGTGCCTGACACCCGCTCGCCGCCGGCGCCACGCCCTTTGGTCGCATTGCGCCTCGCACTGCGCCATCGGGACCATGCGAGCTCACAAGAGAGCGCGCATGGCAACCGAACCGCAAGGTCCACCCGCTGAAGATCCCTACGCCCACGGCGACAAGATGCTGTACTCGAAGATCTTCGAAGCCAATCGCCACCTGCTGACCGACCCCGACAAGATCAAGCCGGGGCAGAGGCTGCGAATTCCCTGAATGCTTTCCTCAAGGAGTGCGCCATGCGCCGGATATCTCCGTGGATATTGACCTCAGGTTTCCTGCTGGCCGCCGCGTGGGTGGCCGGCTGCGCGAGTCAGAAGGAGCCCGCCGAAAAGGCGCTGGCGCAGATCGAAGCCTCGCTCGCAGAGATCAGGGGCGACGCCGCCAGGTACGCTGCGGACGAATTGCAGGCCGTGGATGCCTCGCTGGGCACGCTCAAGGAAAAGCTCGCCAAGGGCGACTACAAGGCCGTATTGGCCGAAGCACCGCAGCTGCAGTCTGCGCTGGGTTCGCTCAAGGATACGGTCGCGAACAAGAAGGCCGAGGCGCAGGCGGCCATGGCAGCCGCGCGGGAGCAATGGAACAGCCTCAGCACCGACGTGCCGAAAATGGTCGCCGCCATCCAGAGCCGCGTCGACGTGCTCGGCCAATCGCGCAAGCTGCCGAACAACGTCTCGCAGAGTGCGTTCGATTCGGCCAAATCCGGGCTCGATGCCATGAAGTCGAGCTGGGCGGAGGCCACCGCCGCATACTCGTCGGGCGATGCGGTCGGCGCCGTCGACAAGGCGAACGCGGCCCGGCAGAAGGGCACCGAGGTACTGCAGCAGCTGGGGATGAAATCCGGCTGATCTGACGAACACATGGGCGCCTGCTAATCTGCGCCCATGTTCGATCGAAGACAGCAAATCAATCTGTTGGGCGCCGCAGTGTGCTTCGGCATGTTCGGCTATGCGATCTATGCCGAGAAGGTGCTGCACTTCACGCCGTGCCCGCTGTGCATGTTCCAGCGCGTATGCATCGTCGCGCTGGGCGTCGTGTTCCTGGTCGCCGGCCTGCATCGCGCGCGGCGCGTGGGAAGCGTGATCTACGCCGTGCTCATCTTTCTGGCCGCGGGTGCCGCCACCTGGGTCGCCGGCAGGCACGTGTGGATCCAGCATCAGCCGCCCGGCACCGTGCCGGCCTGCGGCGCGCCGCTCGACGCGCTCCTGCAGATGTTCCCGATCTTCGATGTGGTCCGCCGCGTCATGACGGGCGGTGGCGAGTGCGGCAGCATCGACTGGAAGTTCATCGGGCTGTCGATGCCCGAATGGGTCCTCATCATGGCGGTGACGCTCGGGCTCGCCGGCATCATCAACAATCTGCGTTACACCGCGGGGCGGCGTTGAGCGCGGGTGGTAGCCGGCTTTCGGCATTTGCGATCACGCGCAAGTGGCCAGCACGCCATCCGGATCGCATCCAGTTGTACTCGTTGAACACGCCGAACGGCGTGAAAGTCTCCATCATGCTGGAGGAATGCGGTCTGCCGTACGAACCGCACCTGGTCGACTTCGACACCAACGATCAGACGTCGCCGGAATTCCTGTCGCTCAATCCTAACAACAAGATCCCGGCCATCATCGATCCGGACGGTCCGGGGGGTGAACCGCTGCCGCTGTTCGAATCGGCCGCCATCCTCGTGTACCTGGCGGACAAGTCGGGCCAACTGCTGCCGCGTTCGCCCGCCGCGCGGTACCAATGCCTGCAGTGGTTGTTCTTCCAGGTGGGCGGTGTCGGGCCCATGTTCGGGCAGCTCGGCTTCTTCGTGAAATTCGCCGGCCGCGAGTGGCAGGACAAGCGCCCGCGCGATCGCTACGTGGCCGAGTCGCGGCGCCTGCTGCGGGTGATCGACGCGCGTCTCGCGAACCGCGCCTGGATGATGGGCGAGGAATATTCCATCGCCGACATCGCCATCTTTCCCATGGTCCGCAATCTCATCGACTTCTATGGCGCCGGTGAGCTGGTGAATTTCGGCGAATTCAGCAATGTGCGGCGATCACTGGAAGCATTCCTCGCGCGTCCGGCGGTCACGCGCGGCCTGCAGATCCCGAGCCGCGATCGCGTCGTGAATGATGTGACCAACAAGTGACGCCGTGATCGAAATGTGAATGTCATCTTGACGTCGGAGACTTGGCACGCGCGCAAGACGCCATGCCAGGAGAACGACAAAGATGAAATCGGTACGATTGATGACGACGGCGACCCTCGTCGCGGCGCTCGCCGCGTGTGGCGCCGATGACATTTCCTCGCCGGGAAACAGCGGCAATGTGACGATCAACAACGCGGCGCCGGGTAATCCGACGCCGACGCCTCCGCCGCCGCCACCGGCGGTCACGCTGGTGACTCCGGCCACGGGCTGCCCGACGATCTCGGATCCCGCGGGTCTGCACGATGCGGGCACGATCACCGGTCCCACGGGCGAATACCGCGTCTGCGAGCTGCCGAGCCGTTTCACGGCCAGCGCGACGCTGGAAAAATTCGCGGGGCTGCTCTATTCGATCAATGGCCGCGTGGACGTCGGCCTGGATCGCGGCGCGGCGCCAACCGCCGACGCGGCAGTGGTCCTCACCATCAAGCCGGGTGTGGTGCTGTTCGGTGCCACCGGCACTTCATGGCTGGTCGTCAACCGTGGCAACCGCATTTCGGCGGTGGGTTCGGCGACATCGCCCATCGTGTTCACCAGCCGCGACAACGTCCTCGGCCTGGCCAACGACGATTCGCAAGGGCAGTGGGGTGGTGTGGTGCTTCTCGGCCGTGCGCCGATCACGGATTGCACCGTGGCGCCGGCCGCGACGCCCGGCACGGTCGCCTGCGAGCGCCAGACCGAAGGCGCAGTCGATCCGGCGTACTTCGGCGGCGCGACGCCCGATGACAACAGCGGCACCATCGACTACGTGCAGATCCGCTACTCCGGCTACGTGCTCTCCGGCAACAACGAGCTGCAGTCGTTGACGCTGGGCGGCGTGGGATCCGGCACGAAGATCGATCACTTCCATTCGCACAACAGTTCGGACGACGGCTTCGAGATCTTCGGCGGCCGTCCGGCGCTGCGTCACGTCGTGGTGACCGGCGCGGACGACGACAACGTCGACCTGGATACGGGATTCCAGGGCACGCTGCAGTACGTGATCGCCGTGCAGAAGACCTCCGGCAATCCGGATTCGATGATCGAGCTCGATTCCGCCAATGCGCTGGAAGACAACACGCCGCGCACGCACATGAAGCTCGCGAACTTCACGTTCGTGCACCGCAACCTGGCGACCGCCAACAACGCGGCCATGTTGTTCCGCGGCAAGGCGGATGCGACGCTGGTGAACGGCGTGCTGACGAGTCCCATCGCCTGCCTGCGCCTCAATGGCACCAATATCCTGACGGCCGACGCCGCCACGCAGAAGCTCGGGCCGCCGCTGTTCCAGTCCGTGGTCATGCAGTGTGGCGCCACGCCATTCGTCGGATCGGGCGGCGTGACCGCGCAGCAGGTCGCGGACGTGTTCAACGCCGGTGCCCACAGCAGTGCCGCCTTCACGGCCAGCCTCACCGCTACGTTCGTCAACGGCGCGAGCGAGACGGCCGTGACCGCGACCGATCCGAAAACGGTGGACGCGTCGTTCGACACGACGAGCTACGTCGGGGCGGTGAAAGACGCCAGCGACACGTGGTACGCGGGATGGACCTGCAACTCGGCGACCGCGACCTTCGATGCCGCCGCGACGGCCTGCGCGTCGCTGCCGCCGCTCTGATCGGCGGGTGGGAAATGCGCGGCGGATCGCGACCATCGGGCGCGCGATCCTGCCGCCGTTAAGGGCCGGAGAAAAACAGAGAGATACACATGTCGAAGCCACTCGCTTGGGAAATGCTGCTGCTTGCCACCACTTTGTCCGCCGGATCGGCGCTCGCGCAGGCACCGCCGGATGCCGACGTCGGCATCGGCACCGACGCGAGCGAGGCCGACGCCGGTGCGGATGGCGTCGACGTCGCGATGCCCGGGATCACGGTGAGCGCGGTCCGCGAGCGCAATATCCAGAAGGCCACGACCGAGGTCATTTCGGTGCTCTCCACCGAGGACATCGCCCGCACGGGCGAGGGCGATATCGCCGGCGCACTGAGTCGCGTCACGGGACTCAGCGTGGTCGGCAACGGCTTCGTCTTCGTGCGCGGTCTCGGCGACCGCTACTCGCTCGCGCTGCTCAACGGCTCGCCGCTGCCGAGCCCCGAGCCGATGCGCCGAGCGATCCCGCTCGACCTGTTCCCCACGAACGTGGTCGCCTCGTCGCTGGTGCAGAAGACCTACTCGCCCACGTTCACCGGCGAATTCGGCGGTGGCGTGATCAACCTGACCACGCTGTCCTCGCCCAAGACGCCGTTTTTCACCATGAGCGCCGGCATCAGCGGCGATACGGAGACCACCCGCAACCTGGGCTACGACTACTACGGCGGCAAGTACGACTGGTCCGGCTACGACCATGGCAATCGCGACACACCGCCCGCGCTCGCCGAGTTCCTCCGCAGCGGCAAGACCATGAGTTCCGGCAGCGTCGACACCGGCGCCATTGCCAGGGAATTCGTGCGGCCCGACAACGCGCTGGTGCAGCGCATCGACAGCGTCCCGTACAACTACTCGGCGAGCATGAGCGCCGGGGATGCGTGGACCGTCGGCAACGATGCGCGCATCGGCCTGATCGGCACCGCCGGATTCAGCAACCACTGGCGCACGCGCGACAATCTCGAGCAGACACCCGGCAGCGCCGACCTCTCCGTCATCGACAAGGATTATGAGCGCGTCTCGACCGACGATCGCGCCGTGACCAACGGCATGCTCGGACTGTCGTACGAATTCGGCGCCGGCAGCAAGCTGCGCTGGACCAATGTGTACATCCACGACACGCTCAAGCACACCAGCCTCGCCATGGGCGAGCAGAACAACCAGCGGCTCGGTGCGGACTTCCAGGAACAGACCACCGGTTGGTACGAGCGCGAGCTGCTCAGTACCCAGCTGACGGGCGAGATCCACCTGGATCCGGTAACCGTCGGTGCCCGCGCGTCCTATTCGAAATCACGCCGCGATGCGCCCTACGAGCTCGCCATCGGTTACCAGCGCAGCAACAACGAGGCCAGTCCATTCGGCGGGTACTTCGTCAATCGCCTGGACAACGGGCAGACGGGCTTCGCGACGGCCGCGTTCTCCAAGCTCGACGAGCAGCTCGTGTCCGCTGGCACGGACGTCACCTACGCCTTCTCGCCGGGATTCAAGGCGACCCTGGGGGCCGACTACACGAACACCACGCGCGATTCCACCCGGCGAGAATTCCAGATCGTCGCGCCGTCGAGCTTTCCGACCGCGGTCGGCATGTTGCGCCCGGATTATCTGCTCGGTCCCGCGGTGGTCGACGCCTTCGACATCGGCCTGGTCGAAACCACCGAATCCGATCCGGCGTTCACCGCGCGGCTGCGAACCCGTGCCGGGTACCTGCAAGTGCAGGCGGATCTTTCGGAGAGCCTCGACCTCAGCATCGGCGGGCGCTACGAGCGCGGTGAGCAGGACGTGCGGCCCCTGCAGGTATTCGACACGCTGACGAACTCCGGAGCCTCGACGCATCTCGACAATGACTACGTGCTGCCGGCGGCCACGCTCACCTGGCGCTTCGCCGACGACATGCAGCTGCGGTTCAACGCGTCCAGGACCATCGCGCGGCCGCAATTCCGCGAGCTGATGTTCCAGAACTATTTCGATCCGGAATCCAACCGGCAGTATCGCGGCAATCCGCTGCTGGTCGACAGCGAGTTCTTCAACGGCGAAGCCCGCTTCGAGTGGTATTTCGCGCCTGAGGAGCGTTTCTCGGCCGCGGCCTTCTACAAGAAGATCGACCGCCCGATCGAGGCCTTCACGGGCTTCAATGACAATACGCCGGTGACGAGTTTCGCCAATGCGCCGCAGGCCACGCTGTACGGCGCCGAGCTCGAGGCGCAGAAGTATTTTTCGCTCGATGCCATTTCAAGCGATGGCTTCTTCGCGTCACGCCGCGCGGTCGTGATCGGCAACTACACGTATACCGATTCGAAGATCGGCGTGCGGGCGGATGACACCGTTTCCGTGTACGGCACGGCGACGCAGCCGGCGACCAACTTCTTCCGCGATGGCAGCCAGCTCACCGGACAGTCCAATCACCTGGTGAACCTGCAGCTCGGTCTCGAACAGAGCGGGCACCTGTCGCAACAGACCATCCTGCTCGCGTACGCCAGCGACCGGGTGACCAGCCGGGGCGCATCCGGCCTGCCGGACATCTATGAATCGCCGGGCCTGCGCGTCGACGTGGTGCTGCGCCAGGGATTGACGTGGTTCCAGCAGGATGTCGAAGCCAAGTTCGAGGCGCGCAACATCCTGGGCAGGGGCTACAAGGAATTTCAGCAGCGCGAGGCGAACATCGTGTACTACAACAAGTACGACATCGGAACGTCCTTCGTCGCCTCGCTGACGATGAATTTCTAGAACACCAGGCCGCCGAGCCACCACGCCAGCGCGGCGATGCCGGCCGAAGCGGGGATGGTGATGATCTAGGCGATCACGATGTTGCCGGCAACGCCCCAGCGTACGGCCGAGGAGCGCTGCGCCGCGCCGACGCCCACGATGGCGCCGGTGATCGTGTGCGTCGTCGATACGGGAATGCTGAAGAAGGTGGCGATGAACAACGTGATCGCGCCGCCGGTTTCCGCGGCGAACCCGCCCACGGGTTTGAGCTTGGTGATGCGCTGGCCCATGGTCTTGACGATGCGCCAGCCGCCGAACATGGTGCCGAGGCCCATGGCGATGAAGCAGCTGATCACGACCCAGTGGGGCAGGACGTCCTTGGTCGTAAGTCCGCTCGCGATCAGCAGCAGCCAGATGATGCCCATGGTCTTCTGGGCATCGTTGCCGCCATGGCCCAGGCTGTAGGCGGCCGATGAGATCAACTGCAGACGGCGAAACCAGCGATCCACGCGCCGCGGCGTCTGCCGGAAGCAGATCCAGGACACGAGCAGCATGAGCAGCGATCCCAGCAGCATGCCGAGCAGCGGCGAAGCGAAGATGAACACCGAGGTCTTGATGATGCCGGGAGCGAGCAGGGGGGCAGGTCCGGATTTCACCAGCGCGGCACCGATGAGGCCGCCGATGAGTGCGTGCGACGAGCTCGAGGGGATGCCGTAGTACCAGGTGATCAGGTTCCAGGCGATCGCGCCCATGAGGGCGCCGAAGATCACGCGATTGTCTACGAACGACGGATCGACGATGCCCTTGCCGATGGTCGCCGCGACCGTGACGTCGAAGACGAGATAGGCCAGCACGTTGAAGGATGCGGCCCAGAGCACCGCCTGCCAGGGCTTGAGCACGCCGGTGGACACGACGGTGGCGATCGAATTCGCCGCGTCGTGAAAGCCGTTCATGAAGTCGAAGGCCAGCGCCACGGCTACGAGCAGCACCAGCGTCAGGGTGATGGAACCTGCGTCCATGGAATTTCCGGGGCGCCGTGCGTCAGGCGTTTTCGAGGACGACGCTTTCGATGACGTTGGCCACGTCCTGGCACTTGTCGGTCGCCGACTCGAGCGACTCGTAGACCGCCTTCAACTTGATGACCTGGCGGACGTCGCTCTCGTTGCGGAACAGTTCCGAGATGGCCGTACGCATCACCTTGTCCGCATCGGATTCGAGCCTGTCGATCTCCTGGCAGATCTTGAGGATGGCGGGCGCGTCGGCCATCGATGCCATCAGCCCCACTGCGGACTGGACGCGCTCGGCGCAGCGCAGGAGCAGCTCGGCGAGTTGCGTGGCCTCGGGGGTCACCTTCTGGATGTCGTACAGGACCAGCGACTCGGCGGTGTCCTGGATCAGGTCGAGCACGTCGTCCATGCGCGAGATCAGGCGATGGATGTCGTCGCGGTCGAACGGCGTGACGAAAGTGGTGTGCAGCAGCTGCACGGTCTCGTGCGTGATGCGGTCCGCGGCGTGCTCGGCATCCTCGATCAGCTTGATGCCGGCGTCCCGGTCCCTGCCGTTCTCGTATTGACGCAGGACGTCGGCGAGCGCCAGGGCTCCGTCGACGATGAGCTTGGCGTGGTTGTCAAAGAGGTTGAAGAAACGCCCCTCGCGAGGCATGAGACGCGAGATGAAATTCATTCGTTTTCCGCCAGTCGGGCTCCCCGTTTCGGGTGCGGAGTGTAGTGGGTCGCGGCGGCGCTGTCACAAAGCCGTCACCGCGGCCTCGTGTCCGTCTCAGGCCAGCATTTCCTTCAAGGCATTCAGGTAGATACGATGCAGCCCATCGACGTCGGCCACGGCCACGTTCTCATTGACCTTGTGGATGGTGGAGTTGATCACGCCCAGCTCCACGACTTGAGCACCCAGCGGCGCGATGAAACGTCCATCCGACGTTCCGCCGCCGGTGGAAAACTTGGGCGTGAGGCCGGTGGCGGCGCGGACCGCGCGGCTCACGCCATCCGACAGCGCGCCTGGCGGCGTATAGAAGGGTTCGCCCGAGACATACCACTCCAGCGTGTAGCGCACGCCGTGCTTCTGCAGGATGCCTTCGACGATGTTCTTGAGCCCGTCGATGGTCTGCACGGGGGAGTAGCGCAGGTTGAACCGCGCCTTGAGCTCGCCCGGGATGACATTGGGTGCGCCGGTTCCGGCGTTGAAATTGGAGATCTGGAAGCTCGTGGGCTGGAAATGTTCGTTGCCCTTGTCCCAGACGCGCGTGGTCAGCTCCGCCAGCGCGGGCGCGAAGGTGTGAACGGGATTCTCCGCGAGCTGCGGGTAGGCGATGTGTCCCTGGACACCATGCACCGTGAGCCGGCCGGAGAGTGAACCGCGCCGGCCGATCTTGATG
Organism: Steroidobacteraceae bacterium; assembly: GCA_035761265.1. GTDB lineage: Bacteria > Pseudomonadota > Gammaproteobacteria > Steroidobacterales > Steroidobacteraceae > CADEED01. The sequence continues at coordinate 4,434 of DASTRL010000200.1, read as the reverse complement.
GTGTCGCCCAGCTCCTTCTCGCTCGACGGCTCGCCGACGATGCACCAGTCGATCTTCTGGCCGCGCTCGCGCAGCGTCTCGACCACCTTCTTGGTGCCGTCCACCGACGGACCTTCCTCGTCGCTGGTGATGAGGTAGGCGATCGTGCCCCGGTGCGCGGGATGCTCGCGCACGAACTGCTCGGTGGCGGTGATCATCGCGGCCAGGGCGCTCTTCATGTCGGCGGCGCCGCGTCCAAACAGGAACCCATCGCGCACCGCCGGCTTGAACGGATCGCTGTGCCATTCCTCGAGCGGGCCCGTCGGCACCACGTCGGTATGCCCTGCGAAGCACAGCACCGGGCCACCCTTGCCGCGCGTCGCCCAGAAGTTCTCGACATTGCCATAACGCAGGTTCTCGACCTCGAACCCCAGGGCGGCGAGCCGCCGGGTCATGACTTCCTGGCATCCCTGGTCGGCGGGGGTGACGGAATTTCGCGAGATGAGATCGAGCGTGAGATCGAGGGTCTGCGACATCGGTGCGCGTTATACGGAACCGGCCGGTGCGCAGCAAGGAGTTTTGTGACGGGGAGAAGAAACGAGGACATTCCTCATTTGCAAGCAAAAGGGGACGTACCTGCCGCAGGTGCGTCCCCTTTTGCTAGCAAATGAGGAATGTCCCCATTTCCACCTTTCTTCTCACGCTGAAATATTCCCGCAACCTTGCCGTCATAAATTGCCGCGCGTCACAACCGGAGGCAACCATCGTGACTCGCAAGCCAATGTTCATCTCGCTCGCGGCCGGCATCGTCTGCGCCCTGAGCACCGGCGCGTTCGCCCAGGCGGCGCGCGATTCCATCAACATCGTGGGCTCGTCCACGGTCTATCCGTTCACCACCACCGTGGCCGAGCAGTTCGGCCGCGCGGGCAGGTTCAAGACCCCCAAGGTCGAGAGCACCGGCACCGGCGGCGGGCTCAAGCTCTTCTGCAACGGCGTCGGCCCGCAATACCCGGACATCGCCAATGCATCGCGGCGGATCAAGCCCTCGGAGCTGCAGGCCTGCGCGCAGAACGGCGTCAGGGAAGTCGTCGAGATCAAGGTGGGTTACGACGGCATCGTCATCGCCGAGAACAAGACCGGAAGCTCGCTCAATCTGACTCGCAAGGATGTGTACCTGGCGTTGGCGAAGAACGTGCCCGATCCGGCGAATCCGACGACCTTGATCCCGAATCCCTACAAGACGTGGAAAGACCTCAACAAGGCACTCCCCGCCACGAAGATCGAAGTGCTCGGCCCGCCGCCGACGTCCGGCACCCGCGATTCCTTCGCCGAGCTCTACATGGAAGCCGGTTGCCGCAGCTTCGCCTGGCTCGACCAGCTGCGCACCAACGATGAGGCGAACTTCAAGCGCAAGTGCGCCACGCTGCGTGAAGACGGCGGCTACATCGAGGCCGGCGAGAACGACAACCTCATCGTGCAGAAGCTCGCGGCCAATCCGAGCGCCGTCGGCGTCTTCGGTTACAGCTTCCTCGAGGAGAACCTCGACAAGCTCAAGGGCGCGGTGGTCGACGGTGTCACGCCGACCTTCGAGACCATCGCCTCGGGCAAGTATCCCGCCTCGCGGCCGCTCTTCATCTACGTGAAGAAACAGCACGTGAAGGTCATCCCGGGCATCGAGGAGTTCATCGCCGAATACACCAGCGAGAAGGCGCTGGGCGAGGACGGTTATCTCGCCGACAAAGGCCTGATTCCGCCGGCCAAGGGCGAGATCGAGAAGATCCGCGCCGACGCCAGGTCGCTCAAGGCGCTGAAGCTCTAACGAACACGGGAAAACGAGAACACCATGAAACGCAAACTGATTTCACTGGCGGTCTGCGCCGCGCTGGCCTCGGCCGCAGGTCTCGCGCCCGCACCGGCCTTCGCGCAGAGCGCGGAGATCGAAGCCCTGAAGGCGCAGCTCGCCGCGCTGTCGGCCAAGATCGAGCAGCTCGAGAAGGCCCAGGCCCAGACGAACAAGACCGTCGAGGAGACCCAAGCCACGGCCGACAAGACCGCGGACACGGTCGCGCAGAGCAAGTCGGCGCTGTCGTTCGCCGGCGATCTGCGCTATCGCTACGAATTCTTCGACGTGCAGTACGTGGATCGCGACCGCGAGCGCGATCGCATCCGCGCACGATTCAACGCCAACTTCCGCGTGAACGACACGATCACCGGGCGCCTCGGCATCGCCACCGGCGGCACCGATCCGCGCTCCAGCAACCAGACGCTGACCGACCAGAACCAGCGCAAGGACTTCGACCTGGACGTGGCCTATGTCACCTGGGCGCCCACCGCGAAGCTGAAAGTCACCGCCGGCAAACAACCGTTTGCATGGACGCGCACCGGCAGCCTGTTCTATGACGGTGACATCAACGTGGAGGGATTGGCGGTCAACTACGCCACCGGGAATTTCTTCGCCGCCACGTTCTATGACTGGCTCGCCGAGCGCGCGCTCTCGTTCAGCAACGTGACCTCGGGCACGAACACGGACTCCATCCTGTTCGGCGCACAGCTGGGCTACCGCATTCCGTTTTCGGATTCGGTGCGCCTGACCCTGGCCGGAAGCTATTTCGACTTCGACGGTGTGCAGGGTTACAACACGTTCTATGGCGGCAGCTCCTTCGGCAATACGACGGTCACGGGCGTGGCCAATGGCTGCAGCCGCACACTCGCCGCCGGCACGGCCTGCCTGGCTTCCGACTTCAACATCCTGGAAGGCTCGGCCGATCTCACTGCCTCGCTGGCCGGCAAGCCGTTGCGCTTCTTCCTCGACTACGCGCAGAACCAGGAGGCGGAGGTCAATGCGGCCGCGGGCGCGAAGCTCGACACTGCATTTGCGGCCGGCATGCAGTACGGCGCGGCCTCGGCGGCCAAGGGAACGTGGGAACTGGGCTTGCTCTACCAGCAGATAGAAAAGGACGCGCTCTTCGGTCAGCTTCTCGATTCGGATTTCGGCGATGGCAACACCGACACCAAGGGATTCGTGTTCCGCGGCGCGTATACCGTCGCGCGCAACTGGACGCTGAACGCCACCCTGTTTCTCAACGAGCTGGCGAACGACGTCCCGCAGAATGGCATCGTCGTCTTCAATGACGCGACGCCGGCGCCGCTGGATACCACCACGATAAACGGTGTCTTCGATCGTGATTACAAGCGCTTGCAGCTGGATCTGAACTTCCGGTTCTAGGTTTGGCAGCCGGAGCCGCCAGGGATGGCGGCCCTGGTTTCACGAAGCTGTAACAAACGGGCGTTAAACAGGGGGCCGCCCGGCGGCCAGCCCTGGAGAGCACGACGACACATGACACCGGCGGCCCTACTTCTCGCCCTCGCGGTGTTTTCCGTGGCGGCGTTCTGGATCGGCAAGTCCCGCTCGCTGGCGCTGGTCGGCGGCAGCCGGGGCGTGCGTAACCTGCATTCGCTTCCCAGCCATTACGGAGTGATGACCGCGCTGTGGTGTGCGCTGCCGGCGCTGGCGGTGATCCTGCTGTGGCTCGCTTTCCAGGACGCGATCATCCTGCGGCTGGTCACGGCTCACCTGCCCGCGGGCGTGCGCGACCTGCCGGGCAACGAGCTCTCGCTGGTCCTCAACGACCTGCGTAACTTCGTCGCCGGCAACCTGCCGGCGGATTCGGTCAGCGCCCCGGTGCGGGCGGCAGGGCAGGAGTACCTGCGGTTGCGCGGCATCAGCCGCCTGGCGTTGAGCGTCGTCGCGTTGGCGCTCGCCATCGGCGCGGTCGTCGTGGTGCGCAGCCGCATCACGCCGCAGCTGCGCGCGCGCAATCGCGTGGAGCGGGTCGTGGAATGGCTGCTGATCGGCTGCTCCACCATCGCCGTGTTCACGACCGTCGGCATCGTCGCGTCGGTGGCCTTCGAGGCTTTCCGCTTCTTCCAGCACATCGACCTGTTCGACTTCCTGTTCGGCACCACGTGGAGCCCGCAGATGGCGATCCGCGCCGACCAGGTGGGATCGTCCGGCTCGTTCGGTGCCGTGCCGCTGTTCGCCGGCACCGCGCTGATCTCCTTCATCGCCATGCTCATCGCCGTACCCATCGGCCTGTACTCGGCTATCTACCTGGCCGAATACGCGCATCCGCGCTTCCGCACCTGGGCCAAGCCGATGCTGGAAGTGCTGGCCGGCGTGCCGACCGTGGTCTATGGCTTTTTCGCCGCGCTGACCATCGGTCCGGCCTTGCGAGGTTGGGGCGAGAGCCTGGGATTGCCGGTGGCCTCGGAAAGCGCGCTGGCCGCCGGCTTCGTCATGGGCATCATGATCATTCCGTTCGTCTCCTCGCTGGCCGACGACATGATCTCGGCGGTGCCGCAGTCGCTGCGCGACGGCGCGTACGCACTCGGCGCGACGCGCTCCGAGACCATCAAGCAGGTGGTACTGCGCGCCGCGCTGCCCGGCATCGTCGG